>WJIO01000062.1 GCA_014730235.1 Candidatus Poribacteria bacterium | reverse complement strand
ATTCCTGCTTTCGCAGGAATGACAGCATAAGGAAGTTCCTTATATTTACCACACTAAACCCGGAAGAAGCAGAAACTTGAATAAAAAACGTTCGGTTTTTGGTAGAGGTTGCTTCGTCGCTATGGTATATATATCAATATTATTAATATGTTAAAGAACCTTGATACTTTTTAAAACTGATGTTAGAATAAACATAAAAATTCTGGGGATAAAATCACAATATGCAAATCATAGAACTCAAATCCATAACAAAAAGCTTCGGTGAAATCACAGCTAACGACCATATTGATTTCACACTGAATCAGGGTGAAATTCACTCTATATTGGGCGAAAATGGGGCTGGTAAATCCACTCTTATGAATATATTATCGGGATTGTATAAGCCTGATGGCGGTAAAATATTCATACGAGGGAATGAAGTAAAATTTAAATCACCTGGAGATGCTATAAACAGAGGCATAGGAATGATTCATCAGCATTTTATGCTGATCCAGGCCTACAGCGCGCTGGAAAACATCATTCTGGGAACAAAGCTGCCCATAATACTTGACAGGAAAAAGCTTCGGAAAGATGTGGAGGAAATATGTAATAAGCTGGGTTTTGAATTAGACCTTAAATCTTGTATATGGCAGCTTTCCACAGGAGAACAGCAGAAGGTGGAGATAGTTAAAGCCCTCTATCGAGGTGTAAAAATACTTATACTGGACGAACCTACAGCTATTCTAACCCCCCAGGAATCCCGTTCCCTCTTTCGTATGCTGGAATCAATGAAAAAGCAGAACTACTCCATTATATTCGTATCACACAAGCTTAAAGAAGTGTTATCCATATCTGACAGAATAACTATACTTCGCAGAGGCAAACTTGTTCAAACTATGCCTAATAAACATATAGATAATAATACACTGGCCAAGTTAATGGTTGGTCGGTATGTTAATGCAAAAGTCTCTATTCAGGAACAGGAAAGCAGAGGAAAAGTAGTTTTAAATCTGGAGAATGTTATAGCAAAGGGTGATAAAGGTTATAAAGCTCTGAAAGATATTAGTCTTTCCCTGGAATCCGGCGAAATCCTCGGCATAGCTGGTGTAGCTGGAAATGGTCAAACTGAATTGGCCCAGGTTATAACCGGACTGAGAAAAACAGAATCAGGTTCTATAAAAATCATGGATAATGAGGTAACAGGCAAATCAGTAAAACAGATAATAAAATCCGGTGTTGCCTATATCCCCGAAGATCGTATAAAAACAGGATCTATTGCTGATCTGGATATATACGATAATATTCTTTTGAAACGCTATGATAATTTCTCATTTTTGGATTCCAGTGAAATCGAAAAATACTCAGAAAAAGTAATTGACGAATATGATGTAAATTATCCTGATTTATCCACTCCAATCAAGCACCTGTCGGGCGGCAACCTACAGAAGCTGATTCTGGCAAGAGAACTATACGAAATCCCCAAATTATTAATAGCAGCATATCCCACCAGAGGTTTGGATGTAAGTTCTGTAGAATACATAAGAAGAAAAATCGTGGAGATCAGGAATAGAGGTTCAGCCATTTTGCTTATATCCGAAGACCTGGATGAACTGATATCTATATCCGATAGGATCGGGGTGATGTATGAAGGAAGATTGACCTTTATTTCCGAGAAAGATATAAATAAGATCGGTTTAGCAATGGCAGGTTCTTATGAGTAACATACCAAAGACGAAAGATCCATCAGCGGTCAGGATTTTACTCCGCATATTTGTTATGTATATTGGGCCGGTTCTGTTTTCTTTTCTACTGGGTTCCGTATTTCTTATATCTGTGGATAAAAATCCCTTAAACGTATACATAAAGCTGGTCTTTGGGCCGTTTAAAAACAGCTATTGGATTTCTGAATTAATACTTAAGATCACCCCACTTTTGCTTTGTAGTCTTGCTGTTACTCTGGCCTTAAAGGTAGGATTCTGGAACATAGGCGTAGAGGGTCAATTCTGCATGGGGGCGTGGGCTGCAGGTGGAATAGCCCTGTATTTTGGCAAATTGCCCGGATATATACTACTCCCGTTTATGATGCTAGCAGGATTTGCCTGCGGAGGTATCTGGTGCTCTATACCGGCGTTATTAAAAACAAAACTGCGGGTAAACGAGATTATAACAACACTGCTTATGAATTATATAGCCGCATTATGGCTGAATCATTTTATTTATGGCAGATGGAAGGGTGAAGACGGTTTTCCTTACACCCGAAATTTTACAGAAAATGCCGCTTTGCCCCGGCTTTTTGGCCAACGGGCGCATATTGGTATTTTCTTTGGGATATTAATATCCGCAGTTTTATTTTTTGTTTTTACCAGAACGCGTTTTGGATACAAAATGCGTGTAACAGGCAAAAACATATTCGCCGCCAGATATGGTGGAATAAACGTTACCCGGATTTTCCTGGTAACCGCGATTTTCAGCGGAGGTATCGCCGGTCTGGCAGGAATGACTGACGTGTCGGGAATACATCACCGATTGCATCCGAATATACTGCTGGGTTATGGATATACGGCCATAATAATAGCATGGCTCTCAAAAAACAAACCCCTGAGTATACTGGTAGTATCATTCCTATTTGGCATACTAGCGGTAGGTGGTGATATAATACAGGTATACCAGGTTCCCAATGCCATTGTGAAAATACTTCAGGGATTTATATTTCTTTCGGTATTAGCAGGTGATGAGATATGGAAAAGAATTTCGAATCGTGTATAAATCGATTTTACCTGAAAAGCATATAGTTCCATCCAGGTTCATAACTGTGAGATTAATTTCATGAGAACCGCTTATTCCGTCAACATCAGTCCATTCGATGAGAAAACTTTGCTTTCCGGCATTTATATTTTCTAATTTCCATGAAGCCCTATCACCATTTACCTCAGCAGCATTACCATTTATTTTAACAGAGTTGACATTCTTATCAAAAAGGATAACCATTTCTTCCTGGATAAACATTTCCCCGCCATCAGTAGGCTCTGTTTTCAGTATATTGGCTGGTGTTTCGGCTTCCTCTGAACAGCCGAATAATATAAATACTAAAATATATAATATGGAAAAGCTGATAAGGTAGTTCTTCAATTTCATTTTTCCTTTTATAACAATTTATTCAGGCACGCGTTGACGTGCTCTGATGATTAATAATGAATGTTATCGCTTTATTTTTCCCCAGGTTACAGGAAGGCTGTTTAACGGTTCAACACCTGCACCTGCACCAAGGGTTTCCTGCAAGCCATGGGTGGCAATTTTCATAATATCTTCTTCTTCAAGAGCGGCGTTGAATATGGCTACCTCGTCAATCCTGCCGATGAATTTTGAGCCGCCATTCCAGGTTCCTAATGTAACTGGAGTGCCTGTTGGATTGGGTTTACCATCGCGACCGCTTTGTCCGCTTAGCACGCCATCAACGTATACAAGGAGCTTATTATCTCCGCTGTTATATACGGCAGCGAAGTGATACCATGTGTCCTCTTCAGGAACAAAAGCACTGGCTCTGGGTTCCCATCCACCGTTAAGGTTTACAAAAGCTGACATTTTAGTGCCTTCAGCAGGTGTATCTATTCGCAGCAGGTATTCGCCATCTTTAGCAATAATCTGATGCCAGTCGGAAAAGGCTTCTGCATTAAAGTAGGCCATAATGGTCAACTCATCACCCAGGTTCAGCTTTTCAGTGGATTCAATACTTACCTGCCCGTTTCCCTCAAATGACAGGCATTGACCAAATTTACCCTCAACATATTTGGCTCCCATGATCTGTCCGTGATGTTCATTTCCTGAAAAATCTTCGACTTCATCACCACGACCTTCCTCAAATAGCCAAACGCCAGCAATGGATTCAGGATCTATAGCAGAATATGCAACAGAATAAGATATAAACAACATAACAAAAATTATTGATAGTTTATTCATGCTTTTCATCCTTTCCTTGATTTAAGCAGGTTTAAGCAAATTCTTTCGAGATCTCAAATTCTTCAGTTGCGTTAAAAATCCCCCCGCCCCTTTATTAAGGGAGAAAAGGCTTCGCCTGTTAAGTGGAGGTTTGAATAGTTTTATTTTAAAATTATTTACCAATTGTATTCTACAAAAATGTTGTTTTAGAGTCAAGAAAAAATATCCTCTATTTGTCATTCCTGCTT
>WJIO01000061.1 GCA_014730235.1 Candidatus Poribacteria bacterium | reverse complement strand
TTTAACGCCCATTGGGCGGCGTGGACCAAGTTATCCTCCTCCGCTGATAATTCGGCGAAGGATTTATCCCGCAGAAGCTCTTTCATCTCTTTACGCTCTTCCGGGTCTTCCGGCAGGTCAATAATTTGTTCCACCTGGGTCTGGCTGGCTGGTCTTACGTCCATCATCATGTCATGCCACGACGCAAACTGGGCCCAGTATTCGGCAGCCTTTTTACGGAAATCCCTGCTGTTCTCCATTCCATCCAGCTTTTCCTTTGCGTACTCCATGACAGGATTCAGCATTATGTATCGCTGATGATCAATATTAAAACGTACCAGGGCATAGCGGGTGAGTTCCTCCGGTTCATCCTTCCAAGCATTTCCAAGAAGCTCAAACAGGTCAAGATTCCTGGACAGTCCACCGGGGAAAAAGCTCATCCGGGCAAAAAGGAGTTTTGCCGGTTCTGAAACCCTCTTATAAGATAATCCCAGGGATGCCCTGACAGACTTGAGCCTGTCCGGCAGATATGCCAACCCCGGATCGTTCATCACGTTCATCATATCCTCCGCCGCTTCCTCCAGCAGTGTCTCCAGGCTTTGACCATGCCGTTCAAGCCTTCGGGCGGCAAGGATTACGCACAGGGGGATGCAGGATGTGAGATTGATCAGTTTAAAGAAATCACTGTTTTTGTCAGTTTCAAACAGACTTTGCTGCAGTTGCCTTTTTATCCTATTGTCAGGGATACTCAGGATAAACAGCTTCGCCGCCTCTATTTGATTCATGGGATTCAACGGATAAACCTTTTCATCCGAACTCAAATCCAGCCGCCATCGGCATGTGGCCAATATCCGTAGCTTTGGGGAATTGGTAAGACAGGCTTTAAGAAGCCTTCCGGCTTCAGCTTTATTACCATCCTCAGAAAATAGATCATCCAGATTATCCAGCACAAGCAGCGTATCCAAGTTATAATTTTTCAGCAGTTCCGGCAGAACAGTTTCCACGTTGGGTATGCTTTCAGCGCCCTCTATATCCAGTGAATTCATTATTTCCACAGCCAATCCTGCGGATGTATTGACACCCTCGCAGGCAACCTCAAATATTCCGCCGGGAAACCTTCCCCGGAAGGCCAGCCATTCCGCCACCTTCTGGGCTATTCTCGTTTTACCCATTCCGCCTTCACCAACAATGGTGACTATCCGGGCTTTTGGCTTATTATTACCAAGAGATGGAGGGAGAATATTTTCTATGATTCTGGCCATGTCGGCATTACGACCGACAAAGATTTCTTCTGTAAGGAGTATTTTAACATGGTTGGTTTTCTCTACTGCCTCTGATATATTAACATCTCCCCGGGCCACGTCCGGGAATGTAATCTGGTCATCGCCTTTTATCTGGAACAGCTTCCACTGGGACGGCTCTTCGTCTGAACCGGGCATGGCTTTTTCACCCACAATATCATCCAGACGGACTGTTCCCACAGCATCCTTGAAACTGCGCTCCAGTGTTCGCCCTCTTGCTAGGCCGGAATACAGCGCGCCGGTGAAAATTTCCGCCGCCCGGACTGTTACAGGATGCTTCTGGTCGATACACACAGCCGACTGAACCGGTGGATCATCACCATCAAACAAGAGATTTACCGCTCCTCCGGAATGACAGGCCATAGTAACCAGCATTTTGACCCGACCATCTATGACTATGGATAATTCATCAGGACTTACCGGCCTTAGATAGCCGGATTCATCCTCGAAATAGAGTTTTCCGTCCTCTGTGCCATGCAGGATAAGATGCAGTATGTCAAACTCCGGGTCAGAGTTCATCAGAATTCGATTTATGTCCGAAAGCATAACCCCGCTGTGGACCACAACCTCAACATTTTGATTTAAACCCTGCAAACCATTTCTTACAGCTTCCAGTTCCTCTTCCTGTCTTACTATATCTAAAGGACTATCATTACCTCGCACCGCCATTGGACGACTGCAAGCCAGCAAAATCTTTAAGCTTCTGTTAATCTCCATATATGCCGCCTTTACTCGTTTTTGGCTTCCTTTGAACCGAATATATAACCTAATAATAACGTCAGTATAGGTACAAGAATACTTCCTATAATGCGTTCGCTTACTCTGAGGATATTGTCAACAGCTATTCCCGAAACTTCCTTGTATTTTTGTATTAATTCTGTATCTGTGCTTCCATTAGTTACTTTCAGTATTTCTCTAAAATCACCTATGGATACGATATAATATATAATCATTATGATAGATGATGCACCAACCAGGGCTATGGATATATAGCATAATACAACACCTGCCCTGACCTGTAGTATTCGGATGTCTTTATCGGATCCATCTGATGGAATCTTTTTGCTGGTTATATCTCCAATACTAACTTTATTATCTGAATTTCCATTTCCCATGACATACCCTCCTGAATGTCTGGTCGTAAGCACTGTGAGAATTTCTTAAAGATTAACAATTTCCTTAAGTACCTTATCATCCTCAGCCGATGTAATAGTCAATTTGTTACCCTCTTTGGTTTCATCATCAACATACATATACATGGCCAGGGCCCGGCGAATAACCTCGGATTTAGTTATACCTTTGCGTTTTGCGATTTCTTCCAGATTATCATTAATTCTATCTCCAAATTGTACTGTAAGTTTTGCCATTTTACTTACCTCCTGTTGCTTTTATATTGCGTTAAATTGACGTTTATTTCATGTGTATTTTACATCAAAATTGCGTAAATATCAAGGCCTGGAAATTTTAAAACTCAAATAATTTATTTAGCTCTTCCGGGTTTAGTGTAGGTATAATTGAAAATTCTGGTTCTTCAGGGTTTAGTGTGGTAAATATGAAAACCTGTATAAGTATGTCATTCCTGCGAAAGCAGGAATGACAAACAGAGGATATTTTTTCTTATTAGATAATATTTTATTATTTCCACACTAAACCCGGAAGAACCAAAATTCTTTTACCCCATTCAAGTCGGAAAAACCATTTATTTTCCATAAATATTCAACCGATATAACCATATAATGCGACTAATGTTTAGACGGAGGAATGACAAGATCGGAATGTGCAAATTAATACCGGGGAGGTATGTAATGAAAATAAATCTTTTAATATCAATAGTCATAGTAATTCTTCTTTTTGCAAATACGCCGGCCTTTTCTCAACAGGATTCTGTTGTCAGGGTAATTCCTGAGAATTCTTCAATTATCGTCAAAATATCCAATCCCAGGAATTTCGATCTGAAATTGTCTAAACTTATGAATTCCCTGGAAATAGACGATGTTCCCCATGTATCAATGGCAATGCTTTTAAAACAATCCACAGGAACAGATGTGCATGATATTATGGCCCTGGAGGGTCTTGGATTTGATATGAAAAGAGATGCTTGTATTTTCTGGAACAATGCCTCTTTTAACAACCCTCCCGGTGTGGCCGTCCATATTGCATCATTACAAAAAGCGCAAAAGGCTATTGAAGAAAAAATTGGTGGGGATAAAAAGGAATATAAAGGTGTAACTTACGGTCAACCAAGCCCTGACTCAGCCTGGGTATTTCTGGATGATATATTCGTATACTCAAAGAAAAAATCCGACATAACAGATGCAATCGAAACACATTTGAAAGACAAGCCATCAATAGCTGACAACGGGGCATATACATCGAATATAAAGAACCTGCGTTCAGGGGATGTCTTGATATATGTATCAGTAGGGAAGATCACAGTTGATAATACGTCTTTTCTGGAGAATAAATTAAACAACGCCAAAGCCGAAATGATAAAACAGATGAAGCAGCAGGGATCGTCAACGCCGTATAAAAATATGAATGTGGCCAATCTGGTAAGTTCCGAGATGGATATTGGGCTGTGGCTGTTAAAGCAGATCAAATCATATTCCTTTAGCCTTGGTATAGAAAGAAGCGGAGTCTGGTTCAACGATTCTCTCAAGGTTTTTCCCGCCAGTCCTGTCTGTCCTTTTCTGAAGAATATGAAACCGAGTCGTATGAGGTTAATCAACCAGCTTCCGGGTGATATTTTCATGGCTGGTGGAATGACTGTTGATTCTGAAACCTACAGTAAGATAAATGAAATTATGCTTGATATAATGCTGGAATCAATAGCAGAAGATATTCAACAGGATGAGCTGGCGTTTTTCCGGGATAAATACAAAAAAGCCGTTGATGATATGATGTCATGCCTGGGGGACGAGATTGCTTACGCCTTCCTTACTGATGCCGACAAAACAATGCCCCGGGTGGTTTATATAATAGACCTTAAAGACCGGGAAAAAGCCCGAAAAACATTGGGAAATCTGGACTACATGGAAGATCTAATTCGACCAATGAATAAGGCCTTTGGTCTGGATTTTAAAATGTCAAAGGGTCCTTCCCAGAATTACACAGGTGTAAATATAAAAAGTTTCCAGATGGATTTGGGTGAAATGAATCAGAATATGCCTAATAGATCAATGAACTATCCCGACAGAGTCTTTACATGGTATGCTTTTGTGGATGATAAAATAATATATGCAGTCTCTCAGTCGGCAAGCACCATAAAAACGGCAATTGATTCTATAAAGGGCCGGGGAACCAGCATACAGTATACGCCTGGTTTTGACGAGTTAAACATACGCTTATCCCATAAAAGCAATATGAGTCTTTATGTAGCGCCTTCGGGTTATATGAAATTTATAATGAATATGATGGTGCGTCAGATGGGCGGTAGACTAACGAGAAAGGAAGTAAAACCCGGGGTGGGGTTTGCCGCTTCCACAAGGTTTAACGATGATGGGCTTCAGAATACTATCTATTTTCGCATCAGTGAAATACAGAATTTCACCCGGACTATAAATGATTTTTCCCAGATGGCCGGTATGTAAACCCTTTAATAAAACCAAAAACGGGGATGCGATATATCGCATCCCCGTTTTTGGTTTTATTATAATCAGCCTATTCCACAGCCGGTCAAACCTTTTTTCTCGTAATACTTCTGGTGATAATCTTCGGCCTTGTAGAATGTAGAGGCTGGAGTTATTTCTGTTACTATATCTCTTCTATATTTGCCGGATTTCTGAAGCATGTCTTTGGATTCCATAGCGGCTTTTTTCTGTTCTTCGTTGTGATAAAAAATGGCCGATCTATACTGGCTTCCTATATCCGGTCCCTGACGGTTGAGGGTTGTAGGATCATGAACCTTCCAGAAAACATCCAGAAGCTCTTCGTATGACACCACATCAGGATCATACTCCACGAAAACGGCTTCCGCATGTCCTGTATTTTTTCTGCAAACTTCTTTATACGTGGGGTTTTCCGTATGACCGCCGGTATAGCCAACTTTTGTAGAAGCTACACCTTCAACTTTGCTAAATGTATATTCAACACCCCAAAAACATCCTGCCGCAAAAGTTGCGTGTTCCATATCTATATCACCTCTATACTCCTGTATATCCTGAGCCACAATTTTTTCAGACTTGCATCCACAGAAGGAGGCAAAAGGTAAAAATGATGCTAAAATTAAAATGGCAATTTTTTTCATCTTTGGAATACCTCCTGTTTTAACAATGTAAACATAAGATTTACAGGAGTATATTCCCCGTTTAGCTAATCAGTCTTCATTTAAAAAATTTGGTTCTTTCGACTTAAGTGCGGGAATATAAATTGCTGAAGACTTACCTTGTTTTCGGGAGGGTGAAGCTCCTGCTGAGCTTTTCTTTTTGGTTCTTCCGGGATTAGTGTGGTAATGAAGAAAAATTACAAATTTTACATAAAAAAACCACTTTACTTGTCATTCCTGAGAAAGCAGGAATCCTGTTATTAATAGTGTGTTTTCTGGATTCCTGCCTTCGCAGGAATGACCAAGCTGATAGGGTTTTCAATTATTGCCACACCAAACCCCAAAGAACCAAAATGTTTATTGGTAATTACTTACTCACTAGGTTTTGTCAATTCATTTTTGCTATGTGAATCTATTTTAGCCTCTATTTCTTCACCACCTTCAAACATCCAGTCATCTGTGGTATTTTTGGAGCTTTCTATTCTTGGGTAGGTTTCTGGTTTCTTTGTTTTCTCTGTTTCTTCTTCTTGGTTTAGTTTTTGTTCTTTTTCCGGTCTGGTGATCTCGTTTTTAACCACGTTCTTTTGATTTGCTGAAACATCCTGGACCTGATCAGCTTTAGCTGTTTGTTTTTCCTCTGTTGACTCGTACTCCTGGTATGACATTTGCTCTTCCAGAGATCGTGTTGTGAGGTGCATAAGAACAAACAAACCCAGAACTGCTGCTACAAAAACCCCAAGGAATATATACATTGTTCTGCTGTTTGATTTGGTTTTCATAATGTAATTTCATCCTCTTTCATGTAATACCAATATGCAATTTTCCATCCATCTGAAGGTACGGGAAAAGCTGGTGGCGGGTATTCGATCATATCCATATCATAATTGTAATTTCTTTTGCCATAACTGGACCATGGCCCCGCCGAACCACCGTTATATGTTATAATTGGACCGTTTATGGTTAACTCCCAGTTGCCGGAGTCAAAACCATCAGGATGACTATAATAATTACCCAGAGCGTTCCATGTTCGGTTTCTTGTCAGTATTGCCGCAT
Organism: Candidatus Poribacteria bacterium; assembly: GCA_014730235.1. Taxonomy (GTDB): domain Bacteria; phylum Poribacteria; class DTPJ01; order DTPJ01; family WJIO01; genus WJIO01. The sequence continues at coordinate 3,317 of WJIO01000061.1, read as the reverse complement.
CTATCACCAATTCTCTTGGGGTGTTATCATCAATATAAAACATATCCTTAGCCACAAAACCCACGTTTACAGGCTCTCCGTCATATGCCTCTACATTGGCGTAATTATTACCTCTGTCTGATGAGTAAAATTGAATTTCCGCCTGGTAGTTGTGGTTATCAGGGTCTAATATGACGTTATTAACTATCGCTGTCTGCTCATTTGGTGATCCAGACTCTCGCACCAGGTCTGTCTGGGCAATGACATCCCCATCTTCCTTTATATACATCCTCATTTTGCTCCATCTACTGCCATTTATCCTGAGCTTTAAAGCAGTAGTATCGTCATCAATAATGCCGTTAAGGTTTACATATTCTGTCTGTCTTCTTCCGCTTCTCTGGTTAAAAGTTACTGAACCTGTACTGCGGGAATCCTCGTTGCCATTACCTGTGCGGACATGATCGGTGGCAATAATGTCATCGTTAGAGATAAAAGTAAGAGAGCCTTTGGTTTCGTCGCCTATCTTTGCGCCTTCCAATGTGCCTTCCACGTATATATCACTCTCACAGAATATTACACCATTGAAGTCTGAAGGAAGTTGATATCCGTTATATGTCGGTGGATTATTTGAGAAATCAAAGAGGCTTAAATCTAATGAAATTGTATTGGAAAGATATACGCCGGTTCCTTCGTTGGGTATATTCCCCCTGGCCAGATCTCTGTAATAACTGATATTCACAGAATCGTGTAAATCAATTCCAGGGCCTATTCCCCTTATATCACCGTCATAAATACCTCTGTGCTGGTTGTTAATCCTGCCGCCGATTTCCAGATCACCATGAAAAGTTACAGGATAACCGTTTAGGTTGAGATCATTACCAACGTAAACATCGGCAAATATTTCTGCATTTGCTGCATAACTAAGGCTTCCCTGGCTGACAAATCTGGAGTACCTGAGAAACGTATCCCGCTCTATCTTAGAACCAAGCCCCCGGTTTTTGCCATCCTTATAGCCAACAGCCTCAACATGGAATGTTCCGGTCATATACTTGCTGCCGATAAAATGGACTTTTCCCAGAGGTTCAATAGAGTAGCTGTAACTTCCACTTTCAAAGGACACATAATAACGGGTGTATTTTTCCTCGGATATATAGTAATATTCATTTCTAAGGGTGTCTATTGAATCAGCTATACCAGCTCGAGCAAGGTAAAAAGCGTCTTTTGACTTTTTCTCTTGGCTTACCTGTTTTATTTCCTGCATGGCAATGGTCATGAGCGATCCACCAAATAAAACCAGTATAAATGCTATAACCACCGTAACAACTAACGCGAAGCCTTCTTCATGTAAAATGAATATACCAAATCCCTTTGGATGTTGTTTTGTCATAACCTTCACCTCTTTACCTTTCTCGATTCATCATGGGAATAACTGTGCTGAGTTTTATTCCTGGTTGAATGGCTTCTTCATCTTCGTCTTCATCAGGGGTTATTTTCATTTCCAGATTTACCTGAATGTAATGATTCTGTGCTGTAACATCTGTAGGGTAAAAGGTAAGATCATAGACATCTTCAGCGACAATTTCACCGTTATATCCTACCGCACCACAGGTGTTATAATGCCTGTTCTGACCTGACCAGTTGGTTTTGTTTACTGTTTTTCTGTATAAACACAATTTATTCGGTTCTTGTGGTGATTTTTTATATACATAATAAATTACTGCTTTTTTCCAGACAGGACGGCTGAAATTTAATGAACCGTAAGTCTCCCATTGGAAAACGCCATTGGAATTCCGGGCAGAGGCAAAACTTACACCTTTGCACCCTGTTCCTGCCGATACTGTCCTGTTTGATGTTTCAGATATTTCCCTGTACATCCGATCCAGCGCTATTCTGGCTTCGTCATACATTCTTATGGTATCAATCTTGTCCGATTGCTGCTCCTGGACAGCTATTAAAATACCGTATGTACCCAGAATGCTTATGGACATAATAACCAGGGATATTAAAATTTCTACAAGAGTAAGACCTTCTTCCCCAAAAAATATATGTTTATTTGCTTTTAGCCCAAACATATTAACAATCCCCCTATATTGCCCCCGGTGTTACCTTTGTGGCCAACTGGATAGAATGATCCGAATTGTCCGTCTTTTTCCAGTATAGAGTAATCCTTATGGTCAATGGATTGGCCATTGTTGATGGGTTGCCATATTCGTTAAAGTATTGTACCTTCCACCTCGCAGAAGGTAGATATGGTTCATATCCATCGTATAAATAATTATTTTCATTTGGTGGATATGTATCAGCGATTTCAGTTATTTCAATATCTGAAATTTCTTCCAGCTTTGAACGAGTATAATTTACGGCCTGGGCCATTTGCCTGGAATGTAGCACATATCTCTGGGTCAATATCAGGGAAGTATATGTTCCCAGGGCTGCTATAGTAAAAACTGCTATACTTACTACCCCTTCCATAATGGAAAAACCGCTTTTATCTGTTAAAAACCATCTCTTTAGTGACATAATACACCCCCGTAAACCTGTAATGGAACATTTTTTGGTTTATTGTTTTGTCAAAATAAACACAGAATGCCTTTAGTGATCCTATAGTCGTTATAGTCAATAATTTTTGGTCTTAAATCTAAAATGTAATGGGAAATTGTTTGCTTCTGAGGTGTAAAAATGTCTGGTAGGGAAGATGGTAAGCTTTTCCAGATCTTTGTTCTATTATGTCACTATAGATATTTTACTAAATATTTATGGTTTTAACAGAGATTGCTTCGTCGCTCCGCTCCTCGCAATGATATATATTGTATGTCTGTCATTGCGAGGAGCGGAGCGACGAAGCAATCTAAAACCTCAACTCTTTAATGAAAATTCTATAGTTGTGTAGGTTGGGTTGAGTCTGGGAAACCCAACCTACATAAGCTGGTATATTCCTATTATTATGTCACCCCTCTGGAGCTAATTTTCTATTATAAATTTACTTTAACGCTGATTAAGCTTAATATCATCCAGATAAAACACGCTTTTGGTGTCGCTATTACTGACAAAACCCAGCCACTCAAGCTTTTTCCAGTCCGGGCTTCCGGTCTTCAGGTTGTCAAAACTGGCATCCTGATTTTCGGTTTTGACTTTCATTTCCCATGTTCCGTCGGCCTTTTCGCCTAATCCGGCTTCTATATGAAAATGTATCCAGCTATCCTGGGGTAGTTTCATCAGAACCTTACCCTGGATCATCAGGCTGCCGTCTTTAATCCACAGGCTTGGCCCCGCTTTATATGGGCTGGAACTATCACGCCATTCGTGGTAAAAGAAGGTGTCTTTATCGAATTTAATGC
>WJIO01000060.1 GCA_014730235.1 Candidatus Poribacteria bacterium | reverse complement strand
GATCAATTTGCTGAAGAAAGTGTTGTGTTCAAAAACGCTGTCAGCAACTATCCTGCATCTAACCCCTATATGGCAATGCTTTTTACAGGTATGTATCCCCACTCAAATGGAGTAATTGCCCAGGATGATTCAGATACAGCAGAATATAATATCTGCCTCAGGGAAAATAACAATTGTTTCCCGGATATTTTAAATAATGCTGGATATAATCAAAAATATATCGGTAAGTATCAACCGGATATTAAACCTGAAGAACAAGAATCAATAAGTGTGGATGAATGGCCGGTAACCCGTGATGCTAATCTCGCAGTTAATTACATACGCAATGAAAAGGGAAAATACAGGGATGAGAATAAACCTTTTTCTCTCTTTGTAAATTTTAATCCCTTTCAAAAATCCCCAAAGCAAATTCCCTCCAAGTATCTGGATGCTTATAAAGATAAATCCATTGAAGACCTTCTTGACAGACCGAATGTTAAACTGAAAGACGCAGAATCGAAAGCAGAAAAATATGTGAGAAACTATTTTGCCTCTGTTACCGGTATGGATGAGAATTTTGGACGAATACTGAAGGCTGTGGAGGAAGAGAAACTTCAGTATAATACAATAGTGGTTTTCACATCGGATCATGGTGAAATGATGGGAAGTCATGGTTTGATGCAAAGCGGCGTTTGGTATGAGGAATCTATTCTGATACCTTTTATTATAAGTTGGCCGGAAGTGATTGATCCGGGAGAAGAAAATGCTTTGTTGAGTATACCGGATATTATGCCCACTTTGTTAAACCTTATGGAATTAGGGGATTTTATACCAGAAGAAACTGAAGGTATTGATTACTCAGAAATTTTCTTTGGGGATACCGTTAAAAAACCAGGTTCGGTTCTTTATTTTACTATACCCTCAGACTGGCCCGAAGGTGGCAGAAGGGGTGTGAGGGCTGTTCGTTATACTTTTGTTATCGAAAGGCATAAAGGTGAAAAGGAAAAATATATTCTGCATGATAATGAAAGAGACCCCTACCAAAATCATAATATCGCCAAAAAAAATCCAGAAATAATGAGGGAACTAAACGAGGACCTTAATGAATGGCTGGAAAAGACAAAGGATCCCTGGTTAAAGATCGATGATAATTTAATAATTAATACTTAACACTTGTATGAAATCCCAGGAGAATAGAGCATGAATAAGGTCAGAAATCAAAAGCCAGACCGGGGAACAGTGGCGGCCGTTCGGGGAAGCGTTGTGGATATAAATTTCTCCAATCAGCTTCCCAGTATCAATAATCAGCTAATAATTGGCGATGAAGACGAAATAATAGTAGAGGTTATTACCCATCTTGACAATGAAACAGTTCGTTGCATAGCTTTAACCCCGACACATGGTCTATCCAGGGGAACTTCAGTTAAAGACACAGGCAGGCCCATTATGACTCCTATAGGACAAGAAACTTTAGGAAGGATGTTTAATGTATTTGGGGAGACAATTGATGGGAAAGGCCCTGTGGAAACAAAACAAAAACGCTCTATACACCAGCGTCCAGCGAATCTATCGGAGAGAACAGCCTCATCTGAAGTATTCGAAACGGGAATAAAAGCTATAGATGTATTGGCAACACTGGAAAGAGGAGGGAAAGCCGGCCTGTTTGGAGGCGCAGGAGTCGGAAAAACGGTTCTGATCATGGAGATGATCCACAATATGGCAAGCCAGCATGAGGGCATTAGCATCTTTTGCGGCATAGGAGAAAGATCCCGGGAAGGGGAGGAGCTATATCGGGAAACTAAGGATGTTAATGTACTGGATCAATCGGTTCTCATTTTTGGTCAGATGAACGAACAGCCAGGGGCAAGATTTCGCGTAGGTCATACAGCCCTTACTATTGCTGAATATTTTAGAGATGATGCAAATACAGACGTATTGCTGCTGATTGATAATATATTCCGTTTTGTCCAGGCCGGTGCAGAAGTTTCCGGCCTGCTGGGTGATATTCCTTCCCGGGTGGGTTATCAACCTACCCTAGCTACTGAGCTTTCTGAGCTTCAGGAACGGATATGCAGCACTCGCACAGGAGCGATTACATCCATTCAGGCAGTCTATGTCCCTGCCGATGATTTTACCGACCCGGCGGCTGTGCATACTTTTGGGCATTTATCGGCTTCGGTTGTGCTTTCCCGAAAAAAAGCCAGCCAGGGTTTTTATCCTGCCATTGATCCCCTTGAATCCCGTTCAAAGATACTGACGCCAAGTGTAGTAGGTGAAAGACATTACCGTATAGCCCGAGAAACCCAGCAAACTCTGTCAGAATATGAAGAACTTAAAGACATTATAGCCATGCTTGGCCTCGAAGAGCTTTCAAGGGAGGATCAGCAAACTGTAAAAAGGGCCCGAAGACTGGAGCGGTTTTTAACCCAACCCTTCTTTACCACAGAGCAGTTTACCGGAAATAAGGGTAAAACTGTAAGTCTGGATGAAGCTCTGGATGGATGTGAACGTATTCTAAACGACGAGTTTTCTGATTATCCTGAAAGGGCTTTATACATGATCGGTGGTGTTGACGAAGCGAAGAAATCATGAATCTGAAAATCCTGCTGCCAACACGAATAATGATGGATAGGGAAGTTGATAAAATTATCGCCGAAGCGGCAAATGGTTCCTTTGGTATACTGCCGCGACATATTGATTTTTTAGCCGCCCTGGTGCCCGGTATCCTCTCTATTGAGTATGATAATGGAAAGGAAGAATTTCTGGCCATTGATGAAGGTATTTTGGTCAAGCAGGATTCAAAGGTATTAATTTCTACTAGAGACGCGGTTAGCGGGCCTGAATTAGGAAAACTTCGAGAAGTGGTAAGGGAGAAGTTCGAAACTCTGGACGATCAGGAAAAGAAGTCCCGAACTGCCCTTGCTAAACT
>WJIO01000059.1 GCA_014730235.1 Candidatus Poribacteria bacterium | reverse complement strand
TAATATGGGATCGAGAGGACAGAGAGCTTCGCCTGGCCGGTTATATGCTGAATAAAGATAATCCAGGTGTCAGGTGTTATGGAACAAAACCGGGTATTGGCTACAGCAAAGACCTTACAATAAGTGGTTCTGTGGGATCAAGACTCAGCAACATTATTTCCCGTCAGTGTACCGCCACTGTAAATGTTCCTGTCTTAAAAGACCATAACATAGCCGGATTAAGTCTGAGCTTAAAAAATTACTTTGGTGCCATAGAAAATCCCAATAAATTTCATGGAAATAATTGCAGTCCGTATGTGGCTGATCTTTATCTTTCTCCTCATATCAAAGACAAAAACAAGCTGATAATTTCCGATGCCATAACTATATTATATGAAGGCGGTCCTACTAATTGCAGGGAAAGATATATGTGGAACTACAATGGTCTTATAATCGGAACTGATCCGGTGGCTGTAGACCAGATAGGCTTGATGCTTCTGGAAGAAAAGCGAACTGCCGAAGGCCTTCCAACATTAGCAGAATTGGGTCGGGATGTGAAATATATTCCCATAGCGGCAGATCCAGAACACTCCCTGGGAGTCAATGATCCTGAAAGAATACATGTAATTGAGATTGACAATATAGTGTAAAGTAGAGGTAAAACATTGGACACAAGCGAACTAAAAGATGATATAATATTCCAGAAATATCTCAGAGGTATGGAATTTACCTTCCATTCCACCTGGGGTATATTTTCACCCCGGGACGTGGATGCTGGCTCAAGGCTTCTTATAGAGTATATGGAAGTAAAGGAAGATGATATATGCCTGGATTTAGGGTGCGGATATGGCCCTATAGGTCTTACAATGGCAAAACTGGCTACAACAGGTCAGGTTTACATGGTGGATACAAATTTCGTCGCGGTGGAATATGCTCAAAAAAACGCCCAGATCAACAGCCTTGATAACTGCAAAGCAATTTTAAGCAATGCTTTCAGTCACATACCCGAAGATGTTAAGTTTGATGTTATAGCCTCCAATATACCAGCCAATGTAGGTCGGGAAATGCTTAGTATTATATTATCAGATGCTAAGGAATACCTGAAAGATTCCGGCAGGTTTTATGTTGTAACAATTTCCGGTTTAAGGGATTTCATTAAAAAAAATTTCAGATCAGTATTTGGAAATTATAAAAAAGTGAAACAGGGTAGATCCTATGCAGTTGCAATGGCGATAAAGGGATTAAAGCAAAAAAATGATTATTACATGGAAGATTTCAATAGGTAATCGTTAAAAAATGAAAAATGTGTTTAGAGAATACCTTTATAATTATGGTAAATTACAAAATTTGTCATTCCTGCGAAAGCAGGAATCCAGAAAAAACACTATCTTGGGAGACTGGATTCCTGCTTTCGCAGGAATGACAACTAAATTATATCCATTTTTTAACGATTACAATAGATAAAAAATGACAAAAAAATTCACAAGAAGAGAATTCATAAAAGATGCAGTTAAAAAAGGTACGGCAATTGCCATAGTTCCAGGAATATTTTCTTCTGTTACAAAGGCTGAACATGCGATTCCATCCACCGAAGGTTTAAAGGAAGCCATGTTCTATCAAACCCTTGATGGGGGGGTAATGATAGAATGTATGCTGGAACCCCGGGGATGTATTGTAAATAACTGGGAGCGGGGATACTGCGGGGCAAAGGAAAACCGGGATGGAAAATACTACTCCCTGGTATATTCAAATCCATGCACAGTATACGTTGAACCCATAGAGCGGGAGAATTTTTATCATATACTTCCAGGTCAGCAGTTTCTTGGTATTGGCACAGCCGGATGTAATCTTGAATGTAAGTTCTGCGAAACATGGCATATCTCTCAGGTCAGACCTGAAGAGACAGAAACTCAAAATCTTACTCCTGAAGATGCAATAAATCTGTCCAGGGAGAAAGACTGTCGTATTATAGCCTTTACTTACAATGAGCCGGTTATATGCTACGAATATACCCTTGAAATAGCAAAACTTGCCAGAAAAGCTGGCATTAAGACTATATGCCACACAGCCGGATATATTTATCCTGAACCGTTAAAGGCCTTGATGGAAAATATGGATGCTGTAAACGTTGATCTGAAAGGTTTCTCCGAAGACTATTATGAGGAGATATGCGGGATCGAGATGTCTCAGGTTCTGGAATCTCTAAAATTAATAAATCGCTTAAGCGCGGAAAGAGAAAAACCCCTCCAATTGGAAATAACAAACCTGGTGGTTCCCGGGAAAAACGATTCACCAGAAGAATTATCCAGAATGACTGCATGGATAAGAGAAAACTTAGGTGCAGATATTCCACTCCATTTCTCCCGATTCTTCCCTAACTACCAGCTGATGGATATTTTAGCCACCCCCCTGGAAACCCTGGAAAAAGCAAGGGATATTGCCCTCTCCAACGGTCTTAACTTTGTGTATCTTGGAAATATACCTGGACATAAATATTCATCCACCTATTGCCCCAACTGCGGTACCATGCTTATAGACCGTAGCAATTCAGAGGTAACGAGATATAATCTTGATATGAAAGGCAAATGCAGCAAATGCAGCTATAGTATCACTGGTATATGGTATTGATTTCCTCTCAAAAAGGAGACATGGATGGTCGAAAAGACCGAGAAAGATATTTATCGTCTTTATTATAAAATAGGTGATATAACAATTCAGGTTGAGTCAGAAATACCCATTAGTGATGAAACCTTTATTCCCAGGTTTAAAGCTTTTGCAGTTAATGGGCCCGGAGATGATAACGTAGTTATAAGACATCACTTTTCCCTGCCGGATATTGATGAATCAGATATGGGAAAAGAAGTATATAACAATCTCCCCTGGAAGATATACAGGAAAGATGATTCTTGGATGTATCTATGCGCGTCAAATGTGGGAAACCAGAAGCAGATATACCAGATGTCAGTCTTTAGTCATGATCATAAATCCGCCCGTATATACAACAGAAGCGACCAAAGATTCCAAAAAGGTGGAATGACTTCATTCGGTTTGTATACCAACGACCAGATATTGATCGCCCAGTTGTTGGCCCACAGGAACGGATGCTACATGCACTCCAGTGGAGTAAGTATGGATGGTAAGGGAATCCTTTTTATTGGAAGGTCTGGAGTTGGCAAATCTACCATTACCAAAATGGTGGAGGATCAATCCAGGGTTATTTGTGACGAAATGATAATCCTCAGACGCTATCCACATGAATACAGGATTTACGGCACATGGAATTACAGCGAATTTCCTGACGTATATCCCGGTTATGTCCCATTAAAAGCCATCTTTTTCCTGGAACAGGCCAAAGATAATTATATAGTAGAGGTTAAGGATAAAAAAGAAATAATTAAAAGGCTTCTTGGTTGTCTGGTAAGACCTTTTGTAACGGCCAACTGGTGGAACAACACCCTTGATCTGCTGGAAAACATATCCAGTGAAGTTCCGTGCTTTGTTCTGCATTTTGATAAAAGCGGTCAGATTGTTGATCATATTAAAAAGACTTTAAAAAGCTTATAAATAATAACTGGAGTTTACCGTCATGATAGACTACTTAAAGGTTGTAAAGCAGGAGGATATGCCGCGTATTCCCACGAGAGTGGATATTGATATAACATACCGTTGTAATAATAACTGCCGTCACTGCTGGTTAAGAATACCACCGGGAGATCCCAAAAGACGAGAAGAACTCACGTTGGAAGAAATAAAGAATCTGGTTGATGATTGCAGAGGTCTCGGGGCTCGCACATGGAGCATTTCCGGGGGGGAACCCATGCTAAGACCTGACTTTGCTGATATTATGGAATACATGGCAAGCAAGTCCATAAGTGTCGGCCTGAATACCAACGGCACTTTAATTTCTCCCAAATACGCTGAATTGCTAAAGAATATCAAGGGAACCAGGATGATCGCCCTTTACGGCGCTACTCCCGAAATATGCGACAAGATTACAAGGAACCACGGTTCTTTTGAATCTACCATGCAGGGATTTGCCTACATGAAAGAAGCCGGTGCAGATTTCACCGTTCAGGTTATTCCGTTAAAAAGCAATTATCATCAATTTGATGAAATGGTGGAGCTTGCCAAATCTTTAAGCAATAAATGGCGGATTGGTGCACCATGGCTTTATTTATCAACAGGCGTTCATCCTGAAAGAAATGAGGATATAAAAAATGAACGTCTTGATCCAAAAACTGTAATAGAATTAAGTAAACCCGATGTCAATTATGAAGAATGGATGAAGGAGGAAGGTATCTCCGGATGCGGATATCATGAAGGCGATGACCGGGTTTTTGCAAAATGCGTTTCGGCCAGACGTGATTTTCATATTGATCCCTACGGTCAGATGAGTTTTTGCAGCTTCATAAAAGACCCTGAATTGCGTTATGATATTAGAGAAGGAAGCGTTCAGGAAGGATGGGATGAATTTATACCCTCCATATCCGATAAAGCCAGAGCTGGACAGGAATATCTGGAAAATTGTGGAAGCTGTGAACATAAAACCCAGTGTAAATGGTGCTCTGTTTATTCATATCTTGAGCATGGTAATTATTCATCTAAAGTAGAATACTTATGTGAAGTTACCAAAGAAAGCTTGAAATACCGGGAGGAATGGAAAAAACTCCATCGTCGTTATTACCAAATCGGTGGTATGAGTTTACAAATTGACAGTGAAATACCTTTTGATGAATATACTTACTCACCTAAGTTTAAAAATTTCAGAATTGATGGTCCTCTGGATGATAATATAACTATGTATCATCAGTTTTCTATCCCACCATATAAGGATAAAAACCTGGGGAAAGAAGTTTACAGACTTCTACCCTGGGTCGTATACAAAAAAGGTAAATCCTGGATTTATGAATGTATATCCGGCGTTCCTGGTGATGATAGAACTTACCAACTGGCTGTATTCAGTGAAGATTACCGAAGGGGTAGAATATTCAGTCCTGATGGCAATAAATTCAAAACTGGTGGATTAAATAATATAACCCTCTATACTAACGATCAGATTCTTATATCTTTGTTACTGGCTGACCGGCAGGGATGTATAGTTCATTCCAGCGGCGTAAAGCTGGATAATGGAAATGGTTTTATATTCCTGGGACAATCAAATGCCGGAAAATCTACCATGGCCAGATTACTAAGCAAAGAGGGTAAAGTGCTATGCGATGACAGAATGATTATAAGGAAGTGGCCCGACGGATTTAAAATTCACGGAACATGGAATCATGGTGAGATACCCGATGTTTATCCGGATTCCGCACCGCTAAAAGCTATAATGTTCCTTGAACAGGCCAGAGAAAATACTCTGGTTCCCCTTGATAATAAGAGGGAGATATTAAGCCGATTACTTCCCAGGGTTGCAAAACCTGTAGCAACAGCCCAATGGTGGGAAAAAGTATTAAACTTGGTCGAAGATATTATAAATGAAGTTCCTATTTATATTGTTCGTTTTGATAAAAGCGGCGATATTCTACAGGTGTTAAAAGAGCTATAAAACACAACAGGGGATATAGGTTATGAGTAAAGACAGTTACTCAAGTGAAGTTATCTCAAGCAAATATCAGATATGGAAAAGCAGTGGCACCCGGTTAAGCAAACTTGATTTTGAAATTACCGAACGCTGCAATAATAATTGTATCCACTGCTGTATTAACCTGCCGGCTGATGATATAAACGCAAAGGAAAAAGAGCTAACAACTCAGGAAATAAAAGATATTCTGGATGAAGCCGCATCCCTGGGTTGTTTGCAGGTTCGCTATACCGGAGGCGAACCCTTACTGAGGGAGGATTTTGAAGATATTTACATCTATACACGGAAACTGGGGATTAAGGTCACGTTTTTTACCAACGCAACGTTAATTGACGAAAATATTATAGATTTATTTAAACGAATACCACCCCTTAATAAGATCGAGATTACTGTATATGGTATGAGTAAAAAATCTTATGAAGCTGTAAGTCGTATTCCCGGTTCTTTTGATGCTTTCTGGTCAGGGGTAAATTTACTCCTGGATAATAATATTCCTTTTATTGTTAAATCTGTCCTTCTGCCGCCAAATAAAAACGAAAAAAAGGAATTTGAAAAATGGGCATCTACTATTCCCTGGATGGATACAATACCAACATATTCTATATTTTTTGACCTTCGTTACAGGCATGATTTAGAGAAGAAAGATCGTCTAATAAAAGGACTTAGACCTACTGTTGATGAAGGAATGACTTTACTCACAGAAAATGAGGAAGAATATATCCAGAGCAAAAAGAGCTTCTGCGCAAGGTTTATGCGCCCTTGTGGAGACAAACTGTTTTCCTGCGGGGCAGGCGTAAACAGCGCTACTCTGGACGCTTATGGCAAACTACAAATGTGCATGATGTTAAGACATCCCGATACGGTTTATGATCTGAGAAAAGGTTCTCTTAAAGAGGCCATGTCGGAATTTTTCCCGAAAATCCGCAAGATGAAAGCAGCTAACCAGGAATACCTTGACAGATGCGCAAAATGCTTTCTTAAAGGACTATGTGAACAGTGTCCGGGTAATTCATGGGTAGAAAACGTTTCTCTGGATTCTCCTGTTGAGTATTTGTGCAGCATAGCTCATGCTCAGGCCAGATATCTTGGACTTTTAGGTGAGGATGAAATGGGCTGGGAAGTGGAGAACTGGAAAAAAAGAATTGATAATTTTACAAAATCTGGGAAATAATTTATGTTTAAAATAGGATGGTTTTCTTCTGGTAGAGATGACGCAGCAATAGAACTCCTTCGTGTTGTATTTGATGAAATAAAAAAAGATACTATAAAAGGTCAAATTCCCTTTGTCTTTGTCACAAGAAACATTGGTGAAAAAAAGGAAAGCGACAAATTCATAAATTTTGCCAGGTCTCTTGGATTGGATGTATTGTGTCTTTCCCACAGGAATTTTAAACCTGAGTTAAGAAAGTATGCTCTTAAGGAATCGAAAAAACTGGATCATGATTCCCCATCCCTTTTACAATGGCGAAAAGAATACGATATGAAGGTTATATCACTTCTGTCTGACTATGATCCTGATATAATTGTTCTTGCTGGATACATGTTAATTGCCAGCCCTGAAATGTGTCTTAAATATAATATGATAAATCTTCATCCAGCTTTACCGGGAGGCCCCAAAGGAACATGGCAGGAAGTAATCTGGGAATTAATGGAGGAACATGCAAATATAACGGGGGTTATGATGCACCTTATCACACCTGAGCTTGATGCAGGTCCACCTGTAACTTACTGCCAGTTCAGTATTTCAGACCTGAAGATTCAACCTTTATGGAATCAATGGGATGAAAAACGCAAAAGCAAATCCTTAGAGGAAATACGGGAATCTGAAGGTGAAAGCGAACCGTTATTTAAAGAGATTCGCAGGCGAGGATTAATGCGAGAATTTCCTTTAATCGTGGCAACTCTTAAAGCCGCTGCTGATAAAGATTTTTATATTGAATCCGGTAAAGTTATTGTGAATGGTGTAAAACTTGAAAAAGGATTTAACCTTACAGAGGAAATTGAAAAGGCTTTATAAAACCATTAAACCGACCGGGGGGAACGTCGGTTTAATGGTTATTCAGGGTGGTTTTGATTATTTAATGTTGGTGCGTTTCACCAAGTTCATGACCAAAATAGGCCACTTCAAAATCTTCCAGAAGCTTTCGCAGACTCTTCACATGTTCTAAGTCTGTAGTTTGCTTTGATTTCATAGAATGATACATCATTTTATGAAGTGTAGTAATCTTTTCTACATATCCCATATATTCTTCATCATGACTTATTTCCTTGGGTTCAATCCTCTGGGTCATGAAATACTGGGTTATAATATAACTTAATTTATCAGCGTGGTTGTCTTTATTGGTAACCCATCTTACAATCTGGTTGTAATTTTCTTCCTCCATAGATGACAGTTCCATAATTTGGTTCATTGATTTTTCGATAGTGGTAATATGTTCTGCCATCATTTCTATGCGCATTTCGTCATCATATATACCACATGGAATTTCACAATGGGAAAATACACGAAAGGCAAATACAGCAAAGATTGATAGAATAACTAGAGATAAAGCAATTTGAAGTTTTCGATTGCGTAACAAAGTAATCCCCTCCTATTAGGTGAATTCAACTGCCCTATGTTTAACATAGGGCAGTTGAATTATAATTTAGCTTTTCCACAGACCGTGAAGGTTGCAGTATGCCCGGGCCGTAACTTCGTCTGCGTCTATGCAGAAGGTAGCTTCCGGTTTTTCACCAGGTTCAAGGAAAGACTTATAAGATTTTCCATCAGCAATAATTTCGATCCATTCAATGTAATGTTCATCCAGCATTGGATGAGCCACACTTCCAACTTTAACACTTATACCATGATCTGCCTTTTCGACTACTGGAACATGCTTTTCTTTGGCAGCATCTACAGTATTCTCTTCCATTAGTTCCATTGGTTCATCACAGCATACTAGTTCTCCAACACCACCATGAAGAACCTCAACTATATTTCCGCATATTTCGCAGACGTAAATTTCCATTTTCTCGGCCATTCATATCTCCTTTTTTACAGCTAGTGGAATTGTTTTATTGTTATTGGACTTCATAGCAAATCCGGATTTGCTATGTTATCTTCTATTTAAACTACCAATTCTCCCCTAATATTTCAAAATATTCTTGAAGATGGGCACAAGCTGGACAAACTTTCGGTGCTTCAGTATCTTCATGTAGGTAACCACAGTTAATACATCTCCAAACAACCTTTTCATCCCGCTTGAAAACTTTATCAGCTTCAATATTAGCCGCCAGCTCAAGGTATCGCTTTTCGTGCTGTTTTTCAGCAACTGCGATAGAATCAAATACCTTGGCTACAGTCTTAAATCCCTCTTCCCTTGCTGTTTCAGCAAATCCGGGATACATCTCCGACCATTCGTAATTCTCACCAGCAGCCCCAGCCTTAAGATTATCCACAGTATTACCTATAACACCGGCAGGAAAAGCTGCTTGTATTTCAACTTCTCCACCTTTAAGCTGCTTAAAGATTCTTTCGGCATGTTCTTTTTCCTGGTTAGCTGTTTCTTCAAAAATTTTAGAAATCTGAACATAACCATCTTTTTTTGCTTTTGAAGCAAAGTATGTATAGCGATTCCTGGCCTGGGATTCACCCGCAAAAGCTGTTAGCAAGTTCTTTTCAGTTTTTGACCCTTTGAAATCCAATATAAATCTCCTTTCTTATTACTCGTTTTTCTTGCAATCAGAACAAATTCCCGTAAACAGTAAATAATGATCTTCCACCATATGTTCGCATTTATCACAAATGTTTTTGATCATATCTGTAATATTTTTCTGGTCTATTTGTAGATCAAATACCCGACCACATGAACAGCAGCGGAAATGATAATGTTTATCGTTTCTACCATCAAAACGCTTCTGTCCACCTCCTAATTCAAGTTTTTGTATAATCCCGGATTCAGACATAGAATCCAGATTTCTATATACAGTACCCAAACTAATACGAGGTATTTGCTGTCTAACCTTATCATATATCTCATCAGCAGTAGGGTGACTATCAGAATTTCTAAGCTCTTCTAATATAGCCCTTTGCTGACGAGTTGTTCTGGTTTTTGCCTTTTCTGTCAAAATAATCATCCTGAATAGTAAAAGTAATCATTACTATTAATAAACGTCGGAAAGAAGATATATATTCCAGAAATGCAAATTTTATCTTTTATATTCCAAATTTTATTCTTCCGGGTTCAGTAATGACAGAATAAGTAATCGTTAAAAAATGGATATAACTTATTTGTCATTACTGCTTTTGCAGGAATGACAACTTTTGTAATTTACTATGATTATAAAGGTATTTTCTAAACACATTTTCATTTTTTAACGATTATAATAAAGAAGTTCCTTATCTTTACCAAACTGAACCCGGAAAAGCCAAATCTTTTATGCTTGGGGAACTGAAACAACCTGAGCACTTTCAATACTATCTACTATAGCCTGACAGATTAAGAGGGCTTTGTATTCATCCAGGAAAGTAGGATAAGTTGGTTCATTATTCAGGATACATCGGGCAAAATCCTGCACTTCATGGTAATACCCGGCTTCCCGACGACCATAATCAGTTACTTTGGGGGCTTTTCTCCGTTCCCTTTGGTAACTGATTCTTATCATATTATCAATATGCAGAAATGTCTCAGCATCACCTACAGCTTCCAGTTCAGCTACAACAAAAGGAGCAGATGATGTCATGTTAATCAATCCCGCAGCGCCGCTGGCGAAATCCACTGCAACCACATACGAAACAGCACCATTTTTTCCCAGACCTTTTTTGCATGACAGGCTTATAACATCACCCATTATATGTCTTGCCCAGTCCACAGGATGCACAGCCTGAACCAGCATATAAGCCCAATCAAGGGTTGGGGCATCCCAATCAGGTTTTGCAGATCTGGGGCCAGGAACAAAATATTTGCTTTCCAGAAATATGGGATTACCAAATTCATCTGATGCCATAATTTCCTTTGCCAGCTTTGTTGCCGGGCCATGACGAAGCATGTGACCAACTTGGGTTTGCTTACCGGTTTTTTCTGCTACATCTGCCATTTTTTTTGCATCAGCCAAATTTGTTGCAGTAGGCTTTTCTGTATATACATGAAAACCTTTTTCAAGACATGCTATACCTAATTCTGTGTGCATGTGAGGTTGACCAACTACAAAAACAGCACTTATGTCCTCATTATCCAGCATTTTTTCATAATCCGTATACCATGCCTTCGCGCCAAATTTTTCTGCATTATTCTTTGCTTTTTCTTCCACCAGATCACAGCACCCCAAAAGCTCTATCTCTGGTATTTTGCTTATATGGGGGTAGAGATTTCCACTGGCATGATTACCACATCCAATAAAACCGATCTTAAGTATATCCATTTTCTTTATCTTTCTATATTTATAGTGATATGATAATTCTTTATTATCATATCACTAAATAAAACGCAGTATTTTTATATTGAATTTTAACTTTCAACCTTTACAGGTTTACCAGTATCGGCTGACTTCCACGCCGCTTCTGAAAGTTGAATTACCCTTATACCGTTACTTATGTCAACCTTGTTTTCTCCCTTACCCTGGATAAGATCAAGAAATGCCCTGTCTTTTTCACCACCTTCTGGAAGTTCATCAGCGGTAACAGGGCGCATTCTTTCGTCTTTTGTTTCGATATAGATTTTTCCATCCCTGACGAATAGAGTACCTTCTTCCATCCATATAGTAAAATCTTCGTGCATACCACCTACAGCATGCCCCACAACGCTTATATTGCAAAGTGCTTCATTGTCAAATTTAATGGTAAGAGCGCTGAGAATATCAACCTCTGCGTCGTAATATTCCATCATTGCATATACTTCTTTAGGTGTCGCTTCCAGTATCCAGAGAAGAATATCCAGAAGATGACTCCCGGAATCATTAAGCTGTCCGCCTCCGCTCAAGGACATAACCTGACGCCATTTTCCCTGCTGGCTTTTATACCAGTTCTGGCATTGATGGGCTGTTACAAAATTCACTTTACCATATTTGCCGCTTTGCACAACTTCACGACAATACATATAAGCCGGTTGGAAATGCCGCTGATAACTTATCATCAGGTGCTTTCCTGTCTCTTTTACTTTTTCTGCCACTTTCAGGGCATGTTCCACTGTGCAGACCATAGGTTTTTCAGTGTGGACATGACAACCGGCATCCAGTGAATCCATAATCTGGTCAAAATGTAGTGTATGAGGTGTGCTAATTACAACTGCATCAGGTTTTACTTCCTTCAGCATCTCCTTGTAATTAGAGAAACCAGGAACGCTGGCATCCAGTTTTGCATCCTCACGAAATCGCTTAATGGCGTCCTTATTAACATCATTAAGTCCCACGATCTCTGCATCTGGTTGGTCCGATACTCGACGACCATGACCTCTTGCATTTCCACCACATCCGATAAAAGCTATCCTTATTTTCTTGTCTTTGGACATTACTTTAAAATCCTTTCATGCTTAACTTGAGATATAGATTATAAAATCAAAAACATTGGATAAGATTAGCAGAAATTATAAATCATTTCAACATCTTCTTATAAATTTAGGTTCTTCCGGATTCATTTTGGTAAAGATAAGAAATTTCTTTATGCTTTCGCAGGAACGACAAGCTGAGAGAATTTTCAAATTATTACTACACTGAACCCGGAAGAATCTATATTTTACTCTCGAATGGTATTTAAACTCAGAATATGCAAGGAAACCATACTGGCGATAATGAAAAGTAAGATCGGTATATATATAGTATCCAAGAAAATATATATAGATATGAATATTGTAACCCAGAGTGTAATAAGTGCAATTAGTTTTGTTTTCAAGTCAACAGCCCGTTTTTCACTGTAATTTTTTATAATTTTGCCAAATATCCTGTGATTCATTAACCATAAATAAAGACGTCGGGAACTTCTATAAAAACAGTAGGCAGAGAGCAATAAAAAGGGTGTAGTTGGCAGCAGGGGAAGAAATATACCCAGGATACCCAAACCCAGGGATAGTATACCGAAAATTATTAAAAAATACCTTTTCATCGTTTATTCAGGTGTATTTTAGGATTAATATTTATTCTTAAAAACATTTGACTCTTCCTGATTCAGTGTGATAAAGATAAGAAACTTCTTTATTCTGTCATTCCTGCCTCAAGCTTTTTGAAAAAGCTTGAGGCAGGAATGACAGGCTGAGAGAATTTTCAATTATAGCCACACTAAAGCCGGAAGAACCAAACATTTTATTTTAATAGACTTCTAAGCAATTTTCAATAATGATTTAAGCAATTTCAAGAAAATCTATTCAATCCTTCACTTAATAGATGAAGCCTTTTCCTCCTTAATAAGGGATTTTGTAGGATTTTAATCAACAAACCTTTTCTCGTAATTTCCTTGAGTCAGCACCATTTTGGATTAATGTTTCTTCAAATGCTTATTTACATGCAAAATAAAAAGAGGTAATATTGTATAATGACTATTTCATATAAAAACAAAAGCTATTTTGAAAGGTACATATATGGCTGTTCTAACGGAAAAAGGACTTACAGATTCATACTGGCAAAAAATAGGAATTAAAATCCCCGGTTTTAATATTGCATCCATGAAAAAAAGGACAAAAGCATCACCTCGCTGGATACATCTGGCCCCAAGTAACCTGTTCCGGGCTATGGTTGCACCAATACAGCAGCAGCTTCTGGAAATAGGCGCGGTTGATTATGGCATGATAGCTGTTGAAACTTACGATCAGGAAGTAATAGAACAAATATATAAACCTCACGATAACCTGAGTCTTCAGGTTGTTATGTATCCCGACAGAAGAAAGGATTTGATGGTAGTCTCAAACATAGCTGATTCAGTATTCGCCGATGCTGGATCAAACCATAGCGAATGGGAACGCGCGCTAAATTATTTCGCATGTCCGGAACTTCAAATGGTAAGTATCACCTGTACTGAAAAGGGATATGATATTCAAAATGATCAGGCAAAATGGGATCTAAAAAATGGTTATGAATGCCCAGAACATATAATGGCCAAAGCCGCCGCTTTTGCCTACCATCGTTATAAAAATGGTCGATATCCCATTGCATTTGTAAGCATGGATAACGTTTCAGAAAATGGATTAAAATTTTCCAATGCCGTTATGACTTTTTGTCGAAGATGGGTAGATGACGGGGTTATGGATCCAGGATTCATGTATTACTTAAATAGTGAAGTCTCTTTTCCCTGGACGATGATAGATCGAATAACCCCAAGACCTGCGGAAAATGTAAAAGAAATGCTGGAAGACAAAGATATAGAGGGGATGGATATAATAACTACAGCTAAAGGAACAGTTATTGCTCCATTTGTGAATACAGAACATATATCTTATTTAGTTATACAGGACGACTTTCCCAACGGCAGGCCTCCCCTGGAAAAAGCCGGGGTTGTCTTTTGCCATAGTCCCGAAGATGTGGCCAGATATGAGAAGATGAAAGTCGGTGCATGTCTGAATCCCATCCAGACCACACTGTGTATATTTGGTTGTCTTTTTAACCAAGAACATATTTATAATACTATCGCAGACCCGTTATTGAAAAAACTTGTATATCGTCAAAGTTATGATGAATCCCTGCCAGTAGTTGTGCATCCTGGTGGAATAGAACCAGAGGAATTTCTCAGGGAAGTGCTGGAGGAACGTCTGCCGAATCCTAACATACCAGATACCCCGGCCAGAATTATTACCGATACATCCCAGAAAGTAGGCGTAAGATATGGTGACACAATTATTGCTCATGGGGAGAATGCAAAAAAACTCATCTGCATACCACTGGCAATAGCTGGATGGTGCAGATATTTGATGGGTATTGATGACGATGGAAATCTTATGAATTACAATCCAGCCGCACCCCCGCCTTTAAATCGCTGGAGTCCGGACCATCTCCTTGAAAAATTGACTGGCTTTGTCTCCGGTATAAAACTGGGCGTTCCCGAAAGTGCCGGTGATAAACTAAAACCTATACTTGCTGATTCAGAGCTTTTTGGTGTAGACTTATATACAGTGGGTTTAGGTGATAAAATAGAATATTATTTCAGAGAAATGATAAAAGGAACTGGCTCGGTAAGGAAAACATTAAATAAACAATTATCATAAAAAACGAAAGGTCTAAATATGTGGATAGGTAAAGGTTCACCTGATATTAAAATTGACATTGCTGAAACACAAAAACTGCTGGAATCGGCATTTTACATAAAGGGTGGCAAGTGTTCAAAAGTGTTAATTATACCACCGGATATTACCCGTTTACATTCTGGTGCCGGTGAGATAACCCAACTTCTTTATCAGATGCTGGGAAAAAACGACGTTTTTCATATTATGACGGCCATTGGAACTCACGAACCCCTGTCGAAAGAACAAAAAGAATTAATGTATGGTGATATTCCCTGGGAATTATTCAAAATTCATGATTGGCGCAACGATGTCGTGGAAATCGGGTTAGTGGAAAGGGATTTTGTTTCAGATGTGTCTGATGATAGACTGAGTATGGACATTCCTATACAGGTTAATAAAATCCTGCTGGAGAATGACTATGACCTGATTATCTCTGTTGGGCAGGTTGTTCCCCATGAAAACACTGGTTTTGCCAATTATACCAAGAACATACTGGTGGGAATAGGCGGACAAAATACAATTAATAGAGGACATTACCTGGCAGGTGTTTACGGCATGGAAGACATCATGGGACGCATTGATACACCCCTTCGTAAGGTGTTCGATTATGCTGAGGAAAAATACCTGAAAGATATAGATATATTGTATGTCATGACTGTAAGGGATAGAGATGAATCAGGCGAACTTGTAACCAGGGGGTTATATATAGGTGATGAACGTAAACCCTTTGAGCAAGCAGCAAAACTCAGCCAGAGATTAAACATCACAAGAGTGAAATATCCATTGAAAAAAGTAATAGCCTATCTCGATCCAAAGGAATATCAAAGCCACTGGCTGGGAAATAAATCCATATACAGGAGTCGAATGGCCATTGCCGATGACGGCGAACTTATAGTTATTGCACCTGGACTCAGGGAGTATGGGGAAGACCCGGAAGTTGACAGGTTAATAAGAAAATATGGGTATCATGGAACTGAGGAGATACTACAGGAAGTTAATGATAACGAGGATTTACGAAATAATCTGGTAGCAGCAGCCCATTTAATTCATGGATCTACAGAAGGACGATTCAAAGTAACTTATGCGCCAGGACATCTCAGCAAAGAAGAAACAGAAAACGTCGGATATCAATGGGCAGATGTAAATCAGCTAATGGAAAAATATAATCCTGAAAAACTCAAAGATGGAATGAACGATGACTTCTATTACATAAGTAATCCAGCATTGGGTTTATGGACTGCCCAGGAACTGGAGGAATAAGATATGCCAGAACCTGTGATATTAAATACACCCTTGACTGATAATGTGATAGAAGACCTGAGAGTTGGCCAAAGGGTATTAATAAACGGTATCATTTATACAGCCAGAGATGCCGCCCATAAGCGTATGGTAGAACTGCTGGACAATAATCAGCAACTGCCGTTTGATATTAAAGGACAGGTTATATATTATGCAGGGCCAGCTCCTGCAAAACCCGGTCAAGTTATCGGATCATGCGGTCCCACCACAAGCTACAGGATGGATCCATATGCACCAAAACTCATTCAACATGGATTAAAAGGGATGATCGGAAAAGGTACCCGGTCGGTTGAAGTTAAAGAGGCAATTAAAAAATATAAGTCCATATATTTTGCTGCTGTAGGTGGCTTAGGCGCGCTTTTGGCTAAAACAGTAAAAGAAGTAAAAGTAATAGCTTATCCTGATCTGGGACCTGAAGCTATAAGGCGAATGACAGTGCAAAATTTCCCGGCTTTTGTAGCCATTGATATTTACGATGGAGATATATATAAAGAAAAAAAAGAAGTTGACAATTTAGCATTCCTATGCTAAATTAACGCTGGTGTTTTTGTTGTAAAAAAATAAATTAGGAAGGTGTTGGAAATAGATAAAAATTTGTTTTTTATCATATATTTTTCTGTTCTGAAATCAATTTATAAAACACTATTCCATTATATCTCACCTCAATATTTAGTATACATAAAATTCCACCGAATATTTTTCACTTTTGCTTTTATATCTTTTGATAGAAAAAGATTTAAGTGCGCTTTCTGCCTTAATTTTGCATTAATTTAGTAATGGGAGGAGCTAAAAAACTATGGAAAGAACTTTGGCCATAATCAAACC
>WJIO01000058.1 GCA_014730235.1 Candidatus Poribacteria bacterium | reverse complement strand
TTTATTCGGGAAGCAAGCCATGGAGATCCAAAAAGCTGGCATACCATACAAGTTTCTTTGATTATTTGCTTTGTTAGTTCTTTTTCATCATCCTCAAATTCTTTTTTAATCTCATTTATGCGTTTAACATCAATGCAACATTCGTTTTGGTTGATTGCTATACATGCTCCACTTTTGCTGGATAGAATCCCCCTGATGAATTGTTCAATTCTGCTTCGCAGAACTCCCCTGAAGCTGGAACCGGGTATATATGGTCTGCCATAAGAATCCTTCACAACTGGTAAATCTGTTCCCACAGGTTCAATAGACCTGGTGCCACCTATGCGTAAAGCAGTTTCCGCTATCAAATTGCCCTTCATTTTTAATCTGTTTTTGAATTTATGAAACATCTTTACTTTCCTTTCCAACTAATCTATTCCAGCATTTCTGATCATTATTCTCATTACTATATTTAAAAGCCCAGTTTATATATCCCAGGTATAGCTTCATAAGCTTAATATGTGCTTGGTAAAATAATAAATCCCGTTCTAAGTTTGGCACTTTATTCTTAAGCTTTTTTATGGTCTCATCCGCCACTGAACCAGCGCATTTAAATACTATATCACTCTCAATATCAGTAATTACTTGCTCACCAAAATTGTTATACTGCCATTGTTTACCTGTTTTGCTGCGACCAATCTGATATCGAATAAAATTTGTCACAACTTCAATGATTGGACTATCATTTGCCACATTCAAAACATTCCGGATTTGGCTCTCTTCCAGACTATTACTGTTCTTACCAGGTTTTAGACGCGAAACTGTTTTATTCGCCCGATTCACAATTTTGTCCAGTTGCATATTTATTTCTCTATTAAAGATTAGCTGTTCCTGCATTTCTAAAACATTTTCCATTTTCCTATTCCTTCTCTACATAACCTTATATTTTCCCAAACCAAAAGTAGCATTCTTACCAATATGAATAAGTTCTCCGAGAGCAATAAAAGTTATAAAATTACTAATATCACCCATATATTCTACATCACCAGTAAAGCCACCAAGTTTCATTCGTGTCTTCTGACGAGTTGAGTAGCGATTCCAGTCCTGCCAGCCGAGATCCCATTGACTAACATCTATTTCTTTGGCCTTAGTTATCAAATCATTGAAATCAAAATCCGGTTCAATTCCACCGTGAAATATCATCATCAGAGATATTCTCCGCAATAGATTTCTCATCATTACATGAAATTCCAGATCACATATATATTTGCCTCTATATTTTATTCGTGTGGGTGTAATAAATTGTAATTTAAGTTTGTTCTGAGATTCAAATGCAAGCTGACCAGCCTTTACTGTTGGTAGTTCGGCCTTTAAAAATTTTTCCTCAGGATAATATATAGGTTCCCATTGCTTTTTTTCAAAGTCGAAGCCGCAAACTTCCTGCAGAATGAAACTGGTTCTATCTCTACCCAGACCCTTACTACCTAGTTCATCAAAGGAAAATATGAAATAAGGCAGGTAATCTATGGCTTTACCTATAAGGATTAGATCAAACTGAAGTCTATTGCCGACTTCAAAATAGCGATTTCGATTTTCATCTGATTCTATTACAAATGGTCTTGGAATGTCGGAATAGCCGGAGAATTTTTCATCAATATCTGTAGGAGAGGTTTCAAATATATATGAATAGGCACAGTCTTTTCTGCTTTTGCATTCTTTGCAATCACTTTTATTATTCGAACACACTACGCTTCTGAAAATGTATCCAAATCCACCGCGCAAGGTGCTTCCTTTATATGAAGGTAAATAGCCGCTTTCTTCTGCCTGAAGGTGAAAAGCAAACTTGGCTATTTCTAAATCAGCCAACAACTTATTCTTCCTTAATGTTTTACATGCCCTTAGCCTTAATGATTATGATTAAGCTTTTATAACCATCCAACAAATAACTTATATCAAACATTTAATTTAAAGTCAAGACATATTTCGTCATAAAAGTGTTTTTTTTCTTGATCAACGACACAGAAACTGGTATATTTCATTTGGTATATTGAGAGATTGGAATCTTTAACAAAAAGCTTGGGAGTGATAATAAAATGGAAGATAAACTGGAAGAAACTATAAATGAAATCAGTAAAATAGCCAAAGGCGATGATTTAAAAGAAATAAAGAATATCATCCAGAACTTTGATGAAGCTATTGCCAGTATGAAACCTGAAAGCATTGAAGACAGGAGTATCGCCAGGGCATTGGCTCGTGATATTTCCAAAAAGGCCTTCTCTTTAGAGAAAAAATATGTGCCGGAGATACCAGAAAACAAAAAAATTGCTGATTCAGTAAATTGTGATACGATGATAATGACTGTTGGATTTCAAAAAGAACCTATAATATTAAGTATTACCTGCATGCAGCCACAAAGAGTTATATTGCTTCATACCGATGGATCTCGACCAGTTGCCCTGGAAGTTGAAAATGATCCTGCTATCAAAAAAAGGGATATAAAAATAACACCATTATTTATAACAGAATATGATGCCAGTGAGAATTATCGCGTCATTAAGGATGAGGCTTTACCCAGGGCTTCTGAAAATACAGTGATTGATCCCACTGGAGGCAGAAAAGTTATGGTGGCTTCCCTGGCTTTGGTCGCATTCTATCTGCGTCACCCTATGATATATCTACACAGTATAGAAAAAGAGGGAGTTGTGTATCCTTTTACTGAAAGACTGAGATTTATTGAAAATCCCTTTGATTATTTCGGTGATGCTGAATTAAGTCTGGTGGAAGAGCAATTTAACTCTCATCTATATGAAGCCGCCTTTAAGACCTGTCAGCAACTGGGGCAAAGAGTTCGTCACCCTACGGCTCATACAAAAATCACTTTGCTTCGGGATCTTATAGAAGTCTATTGTGACTGGGATGGTTTTCTTCACAGCAGTGTACCGGAAGTTAAGAGACCAAACCCAACACTTAGTGAAAAACTAGGTAAATTAATAGTTGATTTTTGTCGGCTGGGATTCCAGAATCTTCTTCCTGATAATATTGACGCTAATATTACCTTTCTAAAAAGCCTTGATGAGACATGGATAGATAAAAGAAATATTTCAAATGAATTCAGACTTATAGATATTTACGCAAGCGCTCTTAGGCGCGGTTCCGAAGAGCAGAAGAAATATGATGATGCTGTGGCAAGACTTTATAGATGCCTTGAAATGTGTTCCACTATAAAACTTTTGCAGATGGGATTAAAGGACACAGCAAGACCAGATTATGAAAACTTAAGTTCAAATATTGGTATTGATGTGAAAAAATTAGGGAACAGCTTCAGAAGGAGAAAGCACAGAAAACTACCCTTTGAAAGGTTGGGCCTGGATGACCAGATGACGCTTCTGGAAATTATAGGTGATAAGATAGCCAGTATTTATAAAAGTATGAGAAGACATTCTAAAAATGCCGACAGCCTTATGGAAATCAGAAACAGGTCTATACTTGCTCATGGTACAAATCCGGTTACAGAAGATTGCTGGCCGAAATTCAGGGACAAGGTTGAGGTTATAATAAAAGAAACAATAGGTGAGAAAAGATACCAGGAACTCATTAACATGGCTATGCATGGTGATATTCATATAGTTTAAAAAAACACTTGACTTTGAATGATTTTTAATTTAGAATAGTCTATAAATAAATTTAAAGTCAAAAATAGCCTTTAAATTTATTTATTATATGAAAGATATTTGTTACCGAATTTCAGAAGATATGGTTTGATTAACCAAAACTCCTTGTTGCAGAATGCGACATAGGTTTTCCCGGATTTCTGTCTTTCAGCGTCATATAAGGGTTTAAGGCACGTTTTTTAGGTTAAAATTGGCTCAAAACCCATTAACAAATGTTAATTAACCATTCACAAAGCATAGCTTTGGAAAAATGGCTGTCTAAAGCCTTATATATCAAGGCTTTAAAAAAGGGTACGTTTGAAAAGTAGACCCGACTTCAAGGGGATTGAAACTCAAGAGCATTACAATATATTGATATGTCCTGATCCGGTTAGAATAGTAGACCCGACTGAGCTTATTCAGTTAAATAAGCTGAATAGCGAATTGGATTGACTTAAGGCATGGTCAAGGGGTAAAATCCTGACACAAAGACATAAAGACGAGAAAAAGGCGCGTTAATGACGCGCCTTTTTTTGGTTTATGACAGATTGGGAATAAAAGAGAGATATGAATAGGCAGATTGGTCCTATGAGGCGCGGATTGCTGTTCGGTTGCAGGCAGTCAGGAAGCTTCTAAGCTGCCATAGCTTCCAGGAAAGCCTGGGTATTCCCGGCTTCCTGTTTCTTCATGTCCTCAGCCAGCCATGCCTTTGCATGCTCAATGATAGAGACAAGATACAGGCGCACCAGGAAGTGAGTATCACTCCGACATGGCCTCCTGCCTAACCCATAGACTTCCTTCTTCTGGGCGTTTGATCTTTCGCATCCGCTGCGCAGATTCATGAGCTTCTTATACTCGGGACTTGTCCTTGAGACAGGCGGATACAGCCGGGGATCGTCATTAGTCTTGACGTAGACCACAGGCCCCATCTTTGTGTCCGGATCGCATAGCACACCCAGTGGGCATCTCTCCTGGTGATATATCCATTCCCCACTGCCGTTGGGACGTTTGGCCGGACAGTTGTAATATATGCGGTGCTTTGCGTTGCTGTAGCCATGTCTGCGCATAGGCTTGCCACCAGGGCATATGGGAACTCCCTTCTCATCCACCCTCTTTGCGTTGCCCGTAGGCGATGGATGATTACCAGACCTGGGATTAAGGGCTATGACAGGCTTGACGCCATGTTCCATGAGATATTCATAATTGCCTTCAGCGTCGTGTCCTGCATCATATATCCCATGTCCTATTCCCCAGTCCAGACCATGCTCTTTCAGGGATTTCTTCAGCCTGTCCATGTCCTTCATAGACAAGGTGAAGTCCGTTTCCGATGCCCGGGATACGCTCACATGCAG
>WJIO01000057.1 GCA_014730235.1 Candidatus Poribacteria bacterium | reverse complement strand
GTTTATATGGTTGAATGTATTCAAGCCGGTGCTCATGGCTGTGTTCCATCTATAGGAAATGTTGTACCTGAAATCTGTGCAAAGCTTTATGATGCGATAATTGATGGTAATGATGAAAAAATTGAAATCTTGAAAAAACAGATGCTTGATGCAAGAAAAAGGGTTTATACAAGCGGTAAATCCTGGTTTTCATATGTAAGTGGTATCAAATCAAAACTAAATGAAAAAGGTATTACAGGAACTAAAATGGCAGAACCTTTTGTTATGGAATAAATTAACCAAAAGGCAGGTTTAATTAAACCTGCCTTTTGTTGATGAGCACTATCTATCATCTGGCTTTGGAGGATTTGCCCATCTACCACCGCGACCACGTCTCCCCCTACCTGTCGGTGGGTTATCATTACCTCGTGGGCCTCTTGGTCTGTTTTTCATAAGCTCTTTGAGCTTTTCGTGCTGTTCTTCTGACAATACGTTCTTAATATCAACCATGACTTTAATTCGAGAGTATTTCATATCAGCTTCGATCATGGCCTGCTCTCGAATTTGATCTTCTATAGAAGTCATATCAGGATTATCTTTACTGAGTATTTCCTGGAGTTCCACTTTCGCCAGTTCCCTGTCAGCTTTCTTTCGAATCATTTCTTTTCTGTGTTCAATCATAATCCCATGAATTTCATCTTTTTGATCTTCTGACAGGTCTATTTCATCAGCAAGATGTTCCATTATACCCATTTGTCCCATCATCATAAATCCGGCCAATCCCCGTCGAGGACCTGGGCCCATTCGACCACGCTGACCATGTCTGGTCATTCCTCGACCGCGACCCATCATACCGGGCATACCTGCGCCTCTTCCCATGCCCATTCCCGGGCATCTGAATACGGTCTCTTCTTCCATTATTTCCCCTTCGGGTTCCTGGGTATATACAAACCCTACAAACATGGCTATTAACATTGTACCTGCTAGTATTCCGGCTAGTTTTTTCATTTTTGTGTTCCTTTCTATATATCTGTATTCGCTAACCAGCTTCTTTGATCAGTGTTTTTGCAATGCGAATCATGCTGTCTTTATTTAATTCGCCAATTAATGTAAAATCTAGTTTTTTATAATTCCACCGTAATATGTATACGGGGCCTGCTTGTTTTTCCTGACCACTCACTCCGTCTATTTTTATATCTTTCATCTCATCATCCCTTGGAGGAGATGGATTATCCTGATCCCTTGGACGAGGTGGTCTTTTACGAGACTGGAATACCGAGACAACAACCATACCATCGGTATATTTAAGATGTACGTTTTTATGTCTTCCAAATTTCATGGATTCTATGCTTTGTAGTACAAATCCTGCTGGTATTTCAGCCTTGATTATTAAGTCTAATTCTACCTCCTTTGTGATCCTTTCAATATCCAATTTTCCTTTACCATGATCCCACAATTCGCTTCGTTCACTTCTTCTGGGGCCCCGGTCTAGTGGTCTGTCATCATGATCTTCAGGTTCGCGAAACAGGGATTCATCTATCTTCGGATTATATTGAATTTCGCTGAAGGTGTAAAAACCTACCGGACGTTTTTGGGTGTCATAATGCTCAATCTTGAGCATTACGCCTTTCTCCTTATCCACCCATATCTTGCGTGACGGTCTTCCACCTTCTTTTGGTTCCAGCTCTATCATATATGTATCCCGTCCGGCAATGCTTCCGCCTTGAAGAATATGTATATAATAATTCCTGAGAATCAATTTTATGCTTTTTAACGGCATTTCTTCCAGCATTCTGCCTGGGGGGTGCCACATAAAACGCCTATCTCTTGTCCCTCGCTCTCTCTTGATAGGCCATCTTTTTTCACCTACTGAGGCCATACCTCTTCCTTTTATTTCATCGGGCCATATAAATTCTATTCGCCATTTATCGGGTGTTTCTCTGTATACTATTGCTTCGCTTACGGAGCTTCTTCCACCCGGGCCCAGAAACATCATAGTCATCTTACCAATGTAATCCACACTTTGATAAGAGTTAATGACTTTCTGAAATAATTCCTGCGGATCAGGCATATCCTCAGCCCTGATATTTGATGACGCTGTAAGTATTAGACCAAAAAGGCACAGATAGCACCAGGTCTTAAGAACCATTCGTCGCGTCAATCCCATAATGGACCTCCATGAGCAGTTCCAGCTCTGATATATTATCATTCAATTGTGTATAATCTTCTTCAGTTTGAGTCATTGTCGTCAACTCGGAAACAGGCTCTATTGATAACGAGTATTCGCTTTGAGTGGCAACGTGTTCCTGAATATAATACGCAACGGGTATTTCTCCACTTTCATCCTGGTGAAAGAAAATATAATTACTGGCAAAAAACAGCATAAGTGCAAAAACCGCCGCTGCTACAGGAACAAAACTCCAGTTGGGTAACCTAAAATGTTTAGGTATTTCAGCTTCCTCGATTATCTTTTTATGTGTCATTTCCCACAGTTGTGTAGGTGCTTCAAGTCGAGGTGTATTTGCAACGATATTAACCATAACTTTCAATTCTTCTGCTTCTTTATGACATGTTTCACAAGATGCTATATGGAGTTCCATTTTTTTATGCTCTTCCAGGGGTAGCTCGTTATCCAGAAAAGCAGAAAGATTCTTACTAAATTCATCACATCGCATCAATAAACACCTCCTTAGATTTCGTTCCACAACTCAGTTTGCTCTTCCAATATTTTCTTCAGTTTCTGTCTTGCTTCATGAATTCTGGATTTTACGCGACCCATGGAGCATTTCATCACTTTTGAAATCTCTTTATAAGACAAGCCCTCTATATCTCTAAGTATTATAATTGATCTGTCTTTATCTTTAAGTGAATTAATCGCTTTCCAAACATTTTGCTGCCTGTCATTTAATACAGCTTGTTTCTCTGGTGTTGTTTCATCTGCCTTTGTTATCGCTTCTTCCAGAGGAACCGATTGTCCGTTTCTTTTTCTCTTCCTTAGTTCATCAATGCAATGATTAACAGCTATACGATAAATCCAGGTGGAAAAGGACGATTTGAAATTAAATTTGCCTATTTTCTGATATGCTTTTACAAATATATCCTGAGTCATATCCATTGCATCATCCTGATTTCCCATCATTCTATAGGTCACGTTATAGACCCTGTTCTGATGTTTACGAAATATGGATTCAAAAGCAGACATATCCCCTTCTTGACAAAGCCGGATAAGTTCCGCATCTTCCATTTCTAGATTCCCTGAACTATTAAGAATGATCCCTGTGTTTATCATCTTTTACCTCTCTTGTTCGACCATTTAGACGAGAAACACAATACAAATGTTCGAGTAAATATTAATTTTTTTACATTATTCTGCCGTAAAAACAAATAAATACCAGTAAATATGAATACCTCTTGTCTACATGCTAATGGTATGCTAAACTCAATTCATCTAATAAAATAGGTTGATCTTTAAAAACTTCGTGAGGGGGAATCTGCAAATGAAAATAACAGCTATGAAAACCTATATAACCAGAGATGGAAATCGTCCCAGGGCGTTGATAAAAGTTGAAACTGACGAAGACTTATACGGCTGGGGGGAAGCCTATAATCACGGTCCGGATCTTGCAATTAAACCTACAATTGATTATATATTTGAAATGATCAAAGGTGAAGATCCTAGACGGATCGAGTATATAATGCTAAAAATTTTCCAACAGCTTCGCTTCCCCCCCGGTTCTATTGGCCTGGCAGCTATGTCCGCTTTGGATCATGCACTATGGGATATTAGCGGCAAAGCCGCCGGTCTGCCTGTTTATATGCTCCTTGGAGGAAATGTAAGGGATCGTATACAGGTTTACCGGGGAGTAGGTGGACGGGACGGTAAAGAAGCAGCGGAAAATGCTCGAAAGCTTAATGAAGAATGGGGATTTACAGCTTTTAAAACTAGTCCATATAAGTTATCACCTGATTCCCACAGATGGGGAATGGTTTGCGATGCCGCAGCCCGATATTTTGAAGAATTGAGAGATAACACCCCCCAGGAGTGGCTTTTTGCATTTGACGCTCATGCAAAGATTTTCGAACCTATACAGGCATTGCAGTTGGCAAACGCCTTAGCACCTTATGACCCGTATTTTTACGAGGAACCCCTGAGACCGGAGCATATTCCCGCATGGTCCCGATTGAGAAGTCAATTACAAGTTCCTCTGGCCACTGGTGAATGTCTTTATACACGCTTTGATTTTTTGGAACTCCTTACAGCTCAGGGTGCAGATATAATCCAGCCGGATATCTGCACATGCGGAGGTTTATTGGAAATGAGAAAGATCGCGGCCATCGCAGAAGCCCATTATGTGACTGTAGCCCCACATAACCCGATGGGCCCCCTGGCAACTGCGGTAAACTTGCATTTTGCGGCGGCAACACCCAATTTCAAGATTCTCGAATACCTGCTACCAGGAGATAATCACTGGCTGGAAGATCCCTATGTGCCAATTGATGGTTTTCTTGAATTAAGGGATCGTCCCGGATTTGGCGTGGAAGTAAATGAGGAGGCTATAAGTAAAGACTCATATATACACTGGCAGAGGACATGTCCTGTTCGTCCTGATGGATCAACTGGATACATATAAATATCTTTGTGTTAAAACGCTTCAGTATGATATAATATTTACAGAATATCCAATAAAACTGATTAAATTAATAAAAGAGGTGATAAACTGTGGCTCAAACTCTGAAAGAGTTAAAAGAAGAAGGATTGGTCTTGGAAATCCTGGAACTATTCCCACGTCAGGGAAAATGGACAGAGAAAGATTATTTTAACCTGCCAGAGACTAACAGGAAAGTCGAATTGTCTGAAGGGAAGCTTATCATAGCGCCATCACCAACATCTAAACATCAAGAGATTTCAGGTAATCTGTATTTTTTAATTAGAAGCTTTAATCAAACACAAAAACTTGGCGAAGTAAGATATTCTCCATTAGATGTCAGATTACAGAAAGATAAAATCAGGCAACCAGATATAATCTTCATGAGCAATGAACACAAAGACAGGATTATAGAAAGATACTGGGGGGTACCTGATCTGGCAGTTGAAATAATATCAAAAGGTTCAGAAGAAACCGACAGGATAGAAAAATTTGCCGAATATGAAAAAGCAGGTGTTTCAGAATACTGGATCGTTGATCCCCTGGATAGAACAATTGAAATTTATATAATTGATAATAAAAAATACAAAATGATAGGTAAATGGGGTTTAGGTGAAATAATACATTCTGAAGTGCTGTCTGGTTTTCAGGCCTCTGTGGACGATATATTCAGTGAATAAAAAAGGTAAAAATAATGCTTAACTACAAAATCAACGACTCTGAAATAAGTATTGAAACTAATGCACTCCATGCGAAAATACAGACGGAAGGTTATGTTTCAGGGATTTCTGCCGGAACATTAATGGACAAAAAAACCAACGCTAGAGATCTGGGTTTCGGCCTATGTATAGTTGATTTTCTGCTGGAACCGGGAAAAGATGAACCGGGTGAAACCAATACATACGATTACGGCGATCTTTATCACGGAGATATACCAAAACGATACGTGGAACTTCCACAGATATGTACCGGGGCAAAGAAGCTACCTTATGAAATAGTTAAAGCTGAAAATTTTATAGCTGTAAAACTTTGGTATAAATGGAAAGTAGCCACCTACGGAAGAAAACCTGGATCTTTGTGGGAACAGATATTAGTTTTTCCGGAAAATACACGGTATTTCTTCTGTGCAGATCGAGTCACCTCTGTCAACACAGTGAAAAATCTTTCCCTGAGAGTTGATATGCCCGGTCATCTCAAACATAATAAAGGCGATTCTTTCTCACAAATTTACCTGAGCTATTATGGAACTATACCGAATACGGATTTTTTAGAGGATTTTCCTCCAGATGCCCGTTATCGCTATCTTCGCGGCACTGATCCCATGCCAGAACGCTTTATTCGTGCATACCAGACCCTTTCAGGAACATGGTTGGCAGGAATGACTTTAAATCCGGCTGGTGTTTCTGAAGCATGGTGTCATCAGAGAGGATATGTATGTTTCATCCAGGAAAATGGTCGCGAAGAAGTTAATGAGGGTGAAACTTTTTCCACAGCTTATGTGGTAGGATTCTTTGATTCTATTGAAGAAATGGAGAAGGTATACGATCATAATATTGGTTTATCAGATATTATTTTAGAACCCTCATTTAAGGATGCCAGAAGTTTTAAAATTGCCTGAATGTAAAATTCATGAAAGGATGAATAATGTCGGGTATTTTTGGTTTAGTAAGTCAACAGGATTGCATTGAAGAGCTATTTCATGGGACAGATTATCATTCCCATATGGGTTCGGAAAGAGCAGGTCTGGCAGTTTTAGGGGATACATTTAAACACGAAATTCACAGGCTTGGATCTGAACAATTCAGGGGAAAATTTGGCCACACCCTATTAGAACTAAAAGGCAACCAGGGAATAGGCGTCATAACCGGCATACGAGAATCTCAACCTCTTGTAGTTGGATCTAAAATGGGTACTTTCGCCCTGGTGCTTCTGGGTTTAATAACCAATGCCAAGGAACTGGCAGTGAATCTTCAGGCTAATGGTCATGTTTTCACTGAAATGAGCGACGGTAAGATAAGCTCAGTTGAAGTAGCTGCCAAGATAATAGCCCAGGGTGAAGACTATGTTGAGGGAATTAAGAACCTGTTTGAACAGGTTAAGGGTTCTGCCTCTGTTCTTATTTTAACTGAAAAAGGGCATATTTATGCAGCAAGGG
>WJIO01000056.1 GCA_014730235.1 Candidatus Poribacteria bacterium | reverse complement strand
TTGTCGATTATATCTTTGGTAAAATTGAACCAATATTCTGATAAAGCATTCAGGATTTTTCCTTTATGTGGTATTCCTGTAGGCAAAACCACATCGAAAGCAGAAAGCCTGTCAGTTGCAATAATTAATATTTTATCATCTAGATCATATATATCCCTTACTTTACCTTTGCTGAAGGATTTTATATTTTCTAGATCTGTCTCCATAATAACTTTTTCCATTATTTTATCCTCCATCAGATTATTTAACAAGTTTACTAATAGCCTTAAATTCATCAGAACCGGATTTTTCCATTAGCAGAAATAATATCATTTCTGTAGAAGCAATAAATGCTCCGGATTGTCTTAGACGTTCCAGGGCAATATGCTTATTATCCAGTGTTCTGGATGATGTGGCATCTGCGATTACATGAACTTCATAACCCCTATCCAGGGCTTCCAAAGAAGTCTTAAGGACACATACATGGGATTCTATGCCGAAGATCACCAGTGAATCAACATTGATTTTGTTGATTTCATCAACAAAATCAATGCATCCAAAACATCCAAAACTGATCTTTTCAATTATCTTTTGATTATCATCCAATTCAATATTATTCACCGTAGGCCCAAGCCCTTTTGGATACTGCTCAGTTACCAGCAAGGGTATATCCAATATTGACGTACCCTTGACAAGCCTGTTGGAATTTTCTATTACATCATAAATTTCATGTATTACAGGAAGAAAACGCTCCTGTATATCAATCATAATAAAGGCAGTTTTGTCTTTTTTAATAATAC
Source organism: Candidatus Poribacteria bacterium (assembly GCA_014730235.1). Taxonomy (GTDB): domain Bacteria; phylum Poribacteria; class DTPJ01; order DTPJ01; family WJIO01; genus WJIO01. Next base: position 5,915 of record WJIO01000056.1, on the reverse strand, counting down.
CGAGACTCATCTATTCTTTTCCTAGTAAGTTATTGTTTAAGGAAGAACCCACTCCCCATCTGAATCCAGATATATGAGATAACCCTTTCCTGGAACAAGATATTCAAGATTCGAGAGATATGGAACTAATGGACTATACATTAAAAAAGATCCTGTTATATTATCATAAGTATACACAGCGAGAACCTTTGGCCCAATAGAAGCCAATCCCGTCTGCATTGTCTGGGGATTTATGGAGTTATATCCAACGGTATTCCAGCCAGCATACATCTGGATACTGGTATTTTCTATCGGGTCACCGGTAATAGTCAGGATAGCATCTTCGGCCATATCAATCCAGTATGCCTGACCAACGTCAATAGTGGCTATATCCCAGTAAAGCATGTCAGGGGAATATTGCAGCCACTCCTCAGAAAGAGGGTCATAAGTATAGACTGATCTGTATAAGCCTTCAATAGGCTTTAGAACTGATTCTATATTGTTATTTTGAGGTTGCAGACAAAGGGATATTAGATTCCATCCCTCTGTTAGCTGTATTATCCTCTGATCTATAAAAGAGTTAACAACTATACCATCTGACGTTCCTACATCAGACCACAAACCGGCATTGTTCTTTGCTTTTACATTAAAGAAGTAAATCTGTCCATTAAAAAGTGTGAGATCAGTAACTGTAACCTCCCCATCTATGGAAACCAGATCTATAATTGAAATGCCGCTGGGGGTTGTGTCACCAGAAGTCCAGTCCAGTGTATCATTAGCTCCGGGTGCTGTACCTATAGAGTATTGATATTCAAGGATGCCCGACTCAGGATCTTCCGATCCTGTCCACCATGCATGTAATTCGTTATTGGAATTGGTACTGCTTCCGTCATCCATAACTGTTGGTGCTGATGGATTTGTTTTATCTATCAGTATGTCGAGAGTCTTTTCAGTTTCCAGATTACCCATATTATCTGTTGAGCGGAAATATATAGTAGATGATTCTACCAAATTTATCGGGGTGTTATATAAACCCCATTCACCATCATTTATCTTAAATTCGGTATTATCAACCCCTGATAAATCATCCTCAGCCAACAATGAGACATTTATGTTGGACACATACCAGCCATTTTCCCCTTCAATACCATCCAGTTGTGCTGTTGTAACAGGAGGATCAACATCAACAGTTATGCCATCAGAAAGGGCAATATCAGACAACATGCCAGCACCGTTTTCTACCTTTATACCTAAATAATAAGTAACACCATTACTCAGGGTCAGATCCGTTAAATTTAGTTCTGTAGCCAAACCCAGAGAAGTCCAATCAATCATATCTGAGCCATCCTGTTGTGTTCCGGTGGAATACATATAATTCACTACTCCGGATTCTGTATCATTGGATTCAGTCCAGGAGAAGTTAAGAGTATCCAGGGATTTTGTGAAATTCCCTTCATCGGTTATCACAGGTATTGAGGGCGGAGTTTTATCAATATCTATTTCTATGGATTTTTCCGTTTCTATATTACCCGCATTATCTTCGGCTTTATAATAAAAAGTAGAACCGGTTAATGTAACACCTTCAGCAGGATATATCAGCCATTCTCCATCGTTTACCTTATAATATATTTGTTTTATCCCTGAAAGGTTGTCAGTTGCTGTAAGGGTTATTTCTACATCCGTAGACCACCAGTTGTTTTCTCCCATTATACCAGAAAGCTCGATTTCTGTTTCCGGTGGTGTGAAATCCGGTGTTATTCCATCAGAAAAACCAACCGGAGATACCAGACCGACACCGTTTGTGGTTCTAGTATTTACATAATAGGTAGTTCCCTCTGCCAATTCCAGTTCCGTAATACTTATGCTGGAATTATCACCAGAAGATGTCCAGGGTATAATCTCTATTCCTCCCTGGGTAATTCCCAGAGAATACTCATTGTCTGTGATACCTGATTCAGGATCTTCTGAATCAGACCAGTCAGCATCTATCTGGTCCGATGAATTTGTGTAATCACCAAAATCATCAACAATGGGTTTTGGTGGAGGTGTAGTATCTACTTTAATACCGTCAGATACACCCGCATCTGAAAGCAATCCAGCACCGTTTTCTGCCTTTACGCTTATGTAATAAGTAGTATTCTGCAACAGGTTAAGACCACCTTTGGATACTGTAGTATTAAGTCCTGTGGAAGTCCAGTTTGTAACCTCATTTCCTCCCGGCGATGTTCCTATAGCATATTGGTATTTCACAATTCCCGATTCATTATCCTGAGATTCTGTCCATTCCGCGTGAAGATGGGTTGTTATCATGGTAAAATCACCATCATCAGTTACTACAGGGGTTGAAGGTTGTGTCTTATCAATGTTTATATCTATGGATTTCTCTTCTTCTATATTTCCAACCACATCCTCTGAAAGGTAATAAAGGGTTGAACCTGTTAAAACCAAACCTTCTTCGTATACCTGCCATTCACCCTCGTCTATTTTATATCTTGTTTCCTCTACTCCTGACAGGTTGTCTGTGGGATTAAAAGTTACCGTTACATCCGAACCCCACCACCCTGATTCTCCCTGTATACCATCCAGATTGATCTCTGTCAAAGGCGGAGTTATATCAGGTGTAATACCGTCAGTTGTAGCAACCTCTGAGTTTAACCCAGCACCATTAAAAGCCTTTAAGTTTATATAATATGTTATACCTTCTGTAAGGGATAATTCAGTAATATTAACCGAAGTGACCACACCCAGGGATGTCCAGTCCAGAATATCTGTTCCACCTGTAGTAGTGCCTACAGAATACTGATAATCCACAATACCTGAATCATTATCCTGGGCTGCTGTCCATGTAGCATTTAGTTCTTCAAGAGTATTGGTATAATTACCATCATCAAATATAAGGGGTTTAGTTGGCGGCGTGCTGTCCAAGGTTATACCATCAGATGAACCAGGACTTGATGTAAAACCAGCTTCATTCAATGCTTTTACACTAATGTAATATGTACTGCCGTTTTCCAGACTCAGGCCTGTAACTGTTACCTCTGTGTCGCTACTGCCCATTGATGTCCACGGATATATATCGTAGCTGTTCTGGCTTGTTCCTACTGCATATTCATAATCAACTATTGGTGATTCGTTATCCTCGCATACCCATGTAGCGTGCAACTGGTTTGTTAGTCCGGCAAAATCTCCATCGTCGGTTACTACAGGAGCGGGTGGCGGGGTTTTGTCTATCTTTAGCTCGATTTCAGTTTCACCATCGAAATAAGATACTGGCTTAACTCCAGTGCTGTTACCCGCATTATCAACTGCTTCGTAATATACAGGAGAAGCTGAAGCACTGAATGTTCCTTCGTATTCCTGCCATTCACCCTCGTTTATCTTATACTGAAGTGATTTAACATTAGAACCTGTATCACTGGCTATCATCGTTACATTGACGTTACTTATATACCAGTTGTTTTCACCTTTTGTACCATTTAGGGTAATTTCTACTATTGGTTTTGAATCATCATAAATAATTCCATCAGAAGAACCTGATGCCAAAGATTTTAATCCTGCTCCATTTTTTGAGTTAACCTTGAAATAATAAGTTTCCCCTCTGGTCAGACTTAAATCAGCGCGCGTTACTTCTGTAGCAACTCCAGCAGAGGTCCAGTCAACAATCACTGTTCCTGCCTGGGATTCTATAGAGTATTCATATTCACTAATTCCTGATTCAGCATCACCTGAGTTCCATGTAGCATGTAAACCTTTAGTCGGGCCGGTGTATATACCATCATCAGTCACCGAAGGGGTTGATGGTGGTGTTTTATCTATATTCACCTCAACAGATTTTTCATCTTCTATGTTACCCGCGTTATCTTCTGATTTGTAATAAACCGTTGATCCAGTGACAGTAAAAGGCTCTATGTATGTCTGCCACGAACCATCGTTAATTTTGTATGTTGTTTGACTTACCCCTGATAAATTATCACTGGAATTAAGCGTAACGTTTACATCACTTGTATACCAACCGTTTTCACCTTCTGTTCCATCTAATACTACAGTAGTTTCCGGATTGGTGCTGTCAATAGTGAAATTATCAGCACTTGTTGTATACATGAGTTCATTATTTCCAGCGTCTTCACCTATGATTTTAATCCGAATGGTATCGGAATTCAGAGTATGAACCGGATTCCATACATACGAACCGTCATTTTCTGTATCAGGGGTTAAAGTTTCTGGGTATGTAGCTCCACCATTGGCAGAATAAAGGATTCTAATGTGATCAACAGCCGCTCCGGAAGCATCCCAGGATATTTCCTGAGAAGAGCCACCAGCCCAGATTTCACCTCCGTTAGGGGTAATCAATATAAGGTTATATGATTCTCCCAATGCGCTTTCATATGCACCAATATCAGGATTAGAATCTTCAGGATTAGGTCTCGGATTTCCATCCAGATCAGTACCTGGCATATTAGTAACCTCTAAGCCAGCACCAATACATAAGCTGAAATCAGAAAGTCGGTAATTATCCAGAAGAGGATCTGCACTAATATTACTGGCATCCCAGTTAACCGTACCATCATCTTCAACAACAATGTTTTCCAATCCTCCCTCGACATCAGAATAGGATATATTTATTTCACAGGGCTCATCCAGAATATAGTCCAATCCAAATGAACCGCTGAAGAAAGATGAAAAAGTAAATGGTGGACTGTCATTGAGGTTAATTTCATTGGGTCCATTGTTCCAGAATATTGTATTGACTATTGTTGCGATACAATCTCCATAAAGGAATATACCTCCACCATTAATACCATTATTATCAACAACTGTATTATTTATTAATTCAGCACTTGCGCGATAAGATAAATATATAGCTGCTCCATCCTCGGCAGAATTATTTGTAATAAGATTGTTCCTTATCAAGGCACTAGAAAGCTCTACTATTCTTATTCCACCAGCACCATATCCGGCTGTATTATCGGTAATAATATTATTTGCAATATCAGGATCTGATGAATGGGCTATAGAAATTCCAGCGCCGTAATTAGTCGCTGTGTTTCCGATGATTTCATTATTGGATATCTGGGAATCGCTCTGACTGTTACAACGAATTCCACCACCAGCAATTGCATCATTATATTGTATAATATTACTGGCAATAATTGGTGATGAGTTATCGCACCTTATACCACCACCGGCGTTTTGGGCCTTATTATTAGTGATAATATTATTTAATATCATTGGAGATGAACCATTTATACACTCGATAGCACCGCCGCAACCCTCAGGCCAGGTTCCAAAAACTGAACCATTTATAATAGTAAATCCCTGCAATATGGAACTACTACCTTCACCTCGATGGAAACGGAAAGCACGACCGGATTGTTGGCAGTTTATTGTGCAGTTTTCCGCTCCATTCTCGGATTTAACAGTAATGGCTTTGCCCAGAAAATCCATATTACGATTTCCTGAACCTGTATATGTTCCATCTTTGACAATAATAGTATCACCATTCCATGAGGCTTCTATAGCTCTTTGTATAGATGCAAAGGGATTTTCTTCTCCCACATCCCCTGTTTCGTCATCTCCGGTTATGGAAACATAAAAAGTATTAGGTCTGGTAGGTGATCCCAGAGAATTTTCATAAGCCCCTATATCCGGGCTTGATCCACCTGGACCAGGTCGGGGATTTCCCAGAATATCTGTATCAGGTACGTTGATACTATCAAAACCCGCACCTATACAAGGACTGTTTGCTGAAAGGCTATAACTGGCAAACAGGGGATCTGCATATATATTGCTTGAACTCCAGTTTAGAGTTCCATTGCTGTTGGTAACAACCGCGATTTCTCCACCCTCAACATCAGAATAAGATACATTAACGGTACATGGAGCATCTGTAGCCCTGAAATATATTTCCTGGGGATAATTATCCCACATAATATTAT
>WJIO01000055.1 GCA_014730235.1 Candidatus Poribacteria bacterium | reverse complement strand
TTTCCATAGCCGTTTCCATAGCCGTATCTGCCAATTCATCTGCATATCCGGTGTTGTTCTGAACATTGGCTTTTTCCAGGATTTCATTCCCGACCTCATCAGGGATGTCACCGGATTTAATTTTCTCCCTTAATTTTTCCGCAAATTTACTGCTGGTAACATAGCTGCCGTCTGGATTAATCATAATTTCCTGAATATGTCTATAAGCGTCACCAGGAATCTGGCTTCTTTTGAGTATGGTCTGAGCGGCGCCACCTACAAGACCAGGATTTTCATGCAGGAATTTTTCTATTTTCTCTTTATTAACCTCGTATAACCTTAGCTCTTCCTTGATCCTACCGATGGCTATAAAAAACTTGGCAAAATCATCTCCGATATCACGCATAACAATAGATCGTCCCATATCCCCTTCATAAGGATAATCTATCAGGGCTTTTGAGGTGTATTCCAACTGCACGATGAATTTTTCAAGTATTTTACCCGCCCCCTCCATACGCCAGGGGTTATACTTGTTGGGCATAACAGAAGAGCCTTTAACACCTTTTTTCCTGCGTTTTTTGAACCACTGAAAGCTTGTCCATCCCCAGAAATCCCGGATGAATTTAATTATATGTCGGGATATGGTGCAGACGGCATCGTAAATCAGCTTATACTGACCGTAAAGACTGGCCTGGGTTGACATATAATCTAGATAAAAGCCCTTTCCCAGGGCTTTTACAAATCGCTGGTCGTTCTCAATCCAGTTTATATCAGGATAAGCGGATTTTAAATCGCTGTTGTTACCTACAGCACCAAAGGTTTTTACAGGAAAAGCAATTGTGTTTTGATTACCATTTTCATCATAAGGTAGAAATACCTGACGAAGAACATGATCCACTGCCGCTACCGTATTCATCAACTGCTTGCTGATAGTTGTAGGTTCAGCAGGTTGTCCATGAGTTAGTCCGGCAGTTGCTGTGTTAAACTCTTGAGCATATTCCATAATCATCTCTTGAAAGGAAATAATTTCAGGAATAACATATTCAAAGAACAGCCTGCGATTTATTAAAGCAAAGACCGGTGAATTTACATCTTCGGATGTACGTCCAAAGTGAAAACCATCCAGGGAATTTTCATATCCCTGCCGGTCTTCTTCTGGCGCTTTCGAAAATCCCATTATATCCTGATGATCTACAACAAATTTTACCCAATCAGTTATAGCTGCTGTGTCGTGGTCTGATTTCTTCTCAATAGCTTCGATCTGGGCTATTTGTTTGTAACTAAGTTCGGGTGATATATTCCTTAGTTTTGATTTCATGCTATCAGTAAGGGGAAACGGGATAATCTTCTGATGACTGAATTTGCCCTGGTATTTGGACATGGTATCAGCTAAAGCGATAAAATACTCTACAATCACCTGAACCCGGAATTTATACAAAGCTTCAAGAGATGTGATGTATTCCAGGAATTCAATATGTCTTTTATATCTGCCCGAAGCAGGAAATGGTGAGGTAAGTTTATATTTATCTAAATCAATTCCGGATAAAGACAACAATTCATCCTTATCAATACCCAAACCATCCAACATGGAATCTATTTTATCAGACATACCAAATCTCCTATTATTTTTCCTGTTCATCTTGTTTTCTCAGAATTACCATTCTGACTATAATAATAATTATTATAGCTATAAGTATCGCTGTAAATATTAACACCTGATCATTAATAACAAATCCACCCTCTTGATTTTCTTTTTCATCAGATGAAGGTAATTTTGGTATAGCTACCACAGGTCTTAGTTCCTGTGTTACATTTATTTTTATTCTGGTTTTTAAATCTGAGGCATAGATTATACCTTCATAGGAATGGTAACCTTTTTTCTCTATTAGCAGTTTTTTGTTATCTTCTTGCCCGGGTAAAATCGTATAGTCAGCCACTGGGGTCTTACCGATGAATTCGCCATCCAGGTATACATCAGAACCAGGAGGGTCAGAACGCACCGTCAGGTATACTTCAACATAACGGATGCTGATGGTTTTTGATTCTTCCTCAGAATCCGAATCAGCCATAAGTATTTCCACTTCCAGCACCTTGGCTTCCTCAAAATCCTGCCATTTCTCGTAAAGCTTATATCCCTGCTTGGAAAGCTCAAGTTTATGCCTGCCAGCTTCGGCTTCAATAAGTTTGGTTGCCGGGGTCATCATATTTTGATATTCACCATCAAGATATATAAATGCCCCTTTTGGTTCTGAATTAACCCATAAATAACCGGCATTTGCAGCATAGGAATTTAATGCAGATACAAAGATTATTATAAAACATATAAAATATCCCAATTTCATTTATAGTATTACTCCATAAGGTGTTAATTTACGGTTTCTTTGGCGTATATACCTAATATACACTATAACGGGGACATTTATCAAGAGTATTTGTTGAAATTATTCAACTTTTGGAGATTTATAAATAATAGCGGGATCATCTTTCATGAAATTAAGATGGATGGAAATAGAACTCTTGATTATAAAATTGGGTTTAGTATATTGAAGTTTTTATCATTAATATACTAAACCCTAAAGAACATATATCTTATCTGGCTTTAATATCTGACCATTTATAAGCCAATTTATTCATTGGCTCAACAGGGCTGGCAGGATCCATAGCGGCTTTAATCTCTTCTTCTGTTCTGGCTACATTAGAAAGACGGAATTCATCCACCAGACCTTTATAGAAAAAGCTGGTAATAACACCCCCTGGGCCGGGATTGCCGCTGATGGCCAAAGGTACACTGGTTGGAGTTACATCTAACCATTTGTTTTTATCCTCATTAATGAAAAGGTTTTTGGTATAAAAATCGAACGCAAGTACCATTGGCTATATTAACAGAATATATTTAAGTATGAGAAAAGGATGCGTTAATTTGTGTTAAATATTGGTCTCCTCCATAAATTGATCCTTCAGACGCTTTACCTCTTCTGGTTTATCGTCAGCTATATCATTATCTTCCCAGGGATCAGCCAAGGTGTCGAACAACATGGGTGAGTCGCTTTCACCTATGATGAGCTTATACTGATTGTCGGCTATCATTTTTTTCTGGTTAAGGATAGAGATTTGAAATTCTCGATGCTTTTTTTCTTCATCTTTCATTATAGGCATAAGAGAGCGAGAATCCCATCCTTCGGGGATTGATAGACCTGCCATTTCCAGGAATGTTGCAGCCAGATCTGTTACTTCAATCATAGCATCGGTTTTTCTTCCTTTGTTTTCAACACCAGGACCGGATATAATCATGGGAACATCAACTGAGGGCCATCGCATGGTACTCTTTGCCCAGCGGCTAAAATCACCCAGCATCTCGCCGTGATCTGCACTGAATACGATAAACGTATTATCCAATTCATCCCTTCGTTGGAGTTCTGTTATTAACTGACCACACCAGTAATCCAAACATTCTATCATAGCTGCATAATTACGCCGGACAGCCTGATGATCTTCTGGTGTCATTGGACCATTGTAATTATGGGGAAGGGGAAAATCAACACCGTTCCATCGCTCCAGCCATGATGCAGGCGCGTCCATTGGATCATGAGGACTGGGGAAATTTACGGTTAAATGCCAGGGAGAATCAGATGGAAAATTTTTCAGCATATTCAAAGCCATACGACCACAGTATTCATCGGTATAATGCTCTGTGGGTAATGGTGAAGCATGGGAAGCCTTTTTGCCGGTTTCCCTGATGATTCTACGACGCTCCTGATAATCATCAACATGCACCTTAGCATATCCAACACGATGAAGATAAGCCATATAGGGGTCCTGAGGTGATTCTACACCGGAATTAACAGCATCCCATTTCCCGGCCTGATCCACCGTTTCGGTAAAACCCAGTATACCGCAGTTCTCAGTCCAGCCATCCAACCCATACCATTTAGTTTTTTTATGTAAGTCGGTTTTGCCTGTGGCCCCAACTCGATAACCTGAATTTCGCATTAATTGATAATAAGTCAATGAATCCAGCGGCAGATCGTATCCATTATCGGGAACTCCGCAGCGATGCACCCTTAAACCTGTGGCCAGAGATGCCCGGGATGGTGCGCATAAGGGTGCTGCACATTTAGCACGATTAAATGTGATACCTTGTTGAGCAATTTTATCAATATTTGGTGTTCTTACAGGGATTTCAGAATTTATACCAAGCCAATCAGGACGTAACTGATCGGGAAAGAAAAAAAGTATATTTGGTTTTTTATTCATGATGAATTCTCCATAAAGCTTCTGTTTATAAAAGTGGTTCTTCCGAGTTTAGTGTGGTAAAGATAAGAAACCTTTTATGCTGTCATTCCTGCAAAAGCAGGAATGACAAGCTGAGAGAATTTTCAATTATTACCACACTGAACCCGGATTCTTTCCTTAGATTAACATAGGTGATTAAGTTATTCAACTATTTAACGATTACTCCAAGCATAAATTTTACATCCCTGTGTTATTGCGAAGAACGGAGTAGCAAATAAAGTTTTTAGTCTGTATCAGAAGTTTTGGTTCATCCAGTTTAAGTGTGGAAGTGTAAAAGACATTGTCCAATTAAGAAAAAAATATCCTCCATTTGTCATTCCTGCATCAAGCTTTTTGAAAAAGCTTGAAGCAGGAATGACAAGCTG
>WJIO01000054.1 GCA_014730235.1 Candidatus Poribacteria bacterium | reverse complement strand
TTGAAGAAGAAAGTATGTCAACAGCCCGGATAACTTATCAGAATTACTTTCGTCTATACAATAAACTTGCAGGAATGACCGGTACGGCCGAAACAGAAGCTGCTGAATTTGCAGAAGTCTATAATCTTGACGTAATAGTTATACCTACAAATAAACCGGTAATCAGAGAAGACCACGCGGATGTAATTTATAAAACAGAACGGGAAAAATTCAACGCAATTATAGAAGAAATAAATGATATGAATGAAATCGGTCGCCCGGTACTGGTGGGTACCAGGTCAATAGATACATCCGAAAGGCTCAGCAGCTTATTAAAGAAAAACGGTATCACTCATCATGTACTTAATGCCAAATATCACGAGAAAGAAGCTGAAATAATCTCCCGGGCTGGTGAATATGAAGCTGTTACCATTGCCACGAATATGGCTGGTCGTGGTGTTGATATATTTCTTGGAGAAAAGCGGAGCGTTTCTCTGGGGTCAGATGCTATAAATGAATTGGATTCAGGACATATACCAAGAGAACTAAAACAAAAATTCGATGGTGAGAGAATACCCCTTGCTGATGATGCCGAAATATCAGTAGAAAGCCCCGGTGACAGGTGGAAGGTAATTTCCAGAGAACAAACCTATCCCATAAGAAGATTGGGGGATGCACTGGAAGTCCAGGTAGAAATCCTTGATAAAAGAGTTCTGGAACAGGGTGGTCTTCATATCATAGGAACGGAAAGACATGAATCCCGACGTATTGACAACCAGCTTCGAGGTCGTTCCGGTCGTCAGGGTGATGTTGGTTCTTCACGCTTTTTCCTTTCCCTTGAAGACGAGTTAATGCAGAAATTCGGCACAGAAAAACTATCCAACGCTATGGACTGGCTCGGAATGAAAGAGGGCGTTCCTATTGAACATAACTGGATAACAAAGGCCATCGAAAATGCCCAGAAACGGGTTGAAGGCCATAATTTTGAATATCGTAAACATCTCCTGAAATATGACGACGTAAGGAACACCCAGCGAACGGTTATATATGAACAGAGAAATAATGTCCTGGAAGGTGGCGATTTAAAGTCTGAAATACTGGATATGCTTACCAATATGGTCAGCGATTATATAGATATGTATCTGGTTGATAACGATGAAAAAGATTTTGATGCCCTCACCGATTGGGTAAAGCAGACATTCCTGGTTGATATGACTAAATGGAGTCCAAAACCGGAGAAAATGTCTCCTGACGAAATCCATGATAAACTTCTGGAAACTCTCACAAACATATACGAAGAACGGGAAAAACAGATGAGTTCGAAAACTATGCGAGAATTAGAGCGATTTATAATGCTGAACCGCATAGACGAACACTGGGTAGATCATCTCTATAACATGGATTACATGGAAATGGGTATAGGACTCAGGGCCTATGGGCAAAAAGACCCGTTGGTGGAATTCAAGCGAGAAGCCCATGACATGTTTAACATGATGATAGAGAGGATTAAAGAAGAAGTCGTTGAGTATATGTTCAAGATACAAATAGTGGAAGAATCTGAACTGGAACAGCAAAGTTCCAGGCCAAAAGCGGATGAGGTTCCCAGGCAAAGGCTTGCTATTTCCAGAAAACAACCGAGCACAAGAAATATGACGGTTCAGAACGTGGAGAAAGTCGGCAGGAACGATCCCTGTCCCTGCGGAAGCGGTAAGAAATATAAAAAATGCTGCGGGAGGTAATAAATGATTGACAAAGAACTTTTAGAAATACTTGCATGTCCTGTTGATAAAGGTGATATAATTTATGATGAGGAAAATCAAAAGCTGATTTGCCAGAAATGTGGACGACGTTATCCCATTCGGGATGGGATACCAATAATGCTTGTGGATGAAGCCGAAATGCCTGATAAACAAAATGATTCTGAAACTTCATAGTAAAGTAAGGATTGATGGATGGATATTACAGGACATACAAAAATAGTGGGTGTTATAGGTGATCCGGTGGAACATTCCCGTTCACCGCAGATGCAAAACGCAGCTTTTCGTGAGATGGGTCTGGACTATATTTATGTGCCTTTTCATGTCCTTCCTGAAAATCTTGCCGAAGCCGTTGAAGGTTTTAAAGCTACAAAGGTAAGGGGAATAAACGTTACTTTACCACACAAAAAGAATATGCTTCCGTTGATGGACTCAATATCTCGTGAAGCGGAATTAATAGGCGCGGTTAATACTCTGGTTTTTGATGATGGCCAGGTTTCAGGTCATAACACAGATGCCAGGGGATTTGTGGCATCTTTACAGGAAGAAGGTATAGAGGAATTAAAAGGTAAAAATGTAGTTGTTCTGGGAGCCGGAGGAGCCGCCAGGGCTGTTGTTGTGGGTTTGGCCCTACAAGCTGTTGATGAGATTATCATAGCCAACCGAACTACAGAAAAAGCCGTTCAGCTTGCAAAAGATATGAGTTCAGGAACCGGAGTTTCTATGAAGGGTATATCAATAAAAGATCCGAACCTTCCGGAATATATGGCTAAAAGCGATCTTCTGGTAAGCACCATAACAGCAGGTATGGATCCATCGATCCCGCTGGTAATAGATGAAGAATGGTTTCATGATGATCTGGTTGTATGTGACATTGTCTACACTCCTCCTGAGACAAATCTCCTTAAGGCGGCGGCAAAACGTGGTCTGAAAACTGTCGGCGGAATGGGGATGCTGGTTCATCAAGGTGCTATATCTTTTGAATTGTGGACGAGTAAATATCCACCGGTAAAAACCATGCGCAAAGCACTGGAAGACGCGCTTAAACGCCGTTAATATAACCAATAACGAGGTGGGGATGGTAGGTATGAATGGTCAATCTAAATCAATAAGGGTAACGATATTCGGTAGGGATTATAACGTTAAAGGCGGTTCGGATGAGGAATATATCAAAAAACTGGCTGCACATGTAGATTCTGTTATGCGGGATATTGCAGATAAGGCCGGTTCTCTGTCGGCTACCCGGGTAGCTATTCTTGCCGCTTTAAATATCGCCGATGAAATGTATAAGGAACGTGAAGAATCTAAAAAACTAACCGAAAAGCTCATGCAAGAACTTGATGAAGCCATGAACCCCAAGTCATAATCGTTATAAACTTTAATGATTTTCTAGTTGCTCTAATATATACCATGAATTATGGATCTGTTTGAAAATGCTTCTCAGGACAAAGCCTTTGCCGATGCACCATTAGCCTATAGAATGCGTCCCCGAAGTCTGGACGAATTTGTCGGTCAAAAGCATATTGTGGGTGCAGGAAAGCTTTTGAGAAGAGCTATTGAAGCAGATCGAATAACATCCCTGATCTTTTACGGCCCACCCGGAACCGGTAAAACATCCCTGGCCCAGGTTATCGCCAATCGAACCAAATCATCCTTCCAGCAATGCAACGCGGTTACCAGCAGCGTTGCAGAATTAAGAGAAATTATTAAGGAAGCCAAAGACCGCAGAAGCTTTCAATCAAAACGTACCATACTTTTTATAGACGAAATACACCGCTTCAACAAGGCCCAACAGGACGCACTTTTGCCGGATGTTGAAGCTGGAACTATTACCCTTATCGGAGCAACCACACAAAATCCCTACTTCTATATAAATCCCACCATCCTTTCCAGATCCCAGATATTTCAATTCAAACCTCTAAGGGATGAGGAATTAAAGCAAGTCGCACTAAAGGCTTTAAAAGACCCGGATAGGGGTTTTGGCAAGCTGAATGTGGAAATAACTGATGAAGCTTTAAGTCATATAATCAGCGCATCCGGCGGCGATACCCGGAGGGTGCTTAACGGCTTGGAACTGGCTATATTGACAACCCCTGTGGATACAGAAGGTATTACCAGAATTGACCTTTCGGTGGCAGAGGAATCTATACAAAAACGGGCTGTACTTTATGATTCCTCTGACGATTCCCATTACGATACCATATCCGCTTTTATTAAAAGCATGCGGGGTTCTGACCCGGATGCAGCTTTATTCTGGCTGGCCAAGATGCTTTATGCAGGTGAAGATCCCCGATTTATCGCCCGGAGGATTATAATCTGTGCTTCTGAGGATGTAGGTAATGCGGATCCCCATGCCCTATTGGTAGCTGATGCCGCCTTAAATGCGGTGGAATTTGTAGGCATGCCAGAAGCCCAGATAATTTTAGCCCAGGCCGTAACATACATAGCCTGCGCACCTAAGAGCAATTCAGCAGTAGTCAGCATCAACAAGGCAATGGAAGCCGTAAAATCTGGTATATCAACGGCTGTTCCCGAACATCTCAGGGATTCCAGCTATTCCAGCGCGGGTAAACTTGGTCGGGGTAAAGGATACAAGTATCCCCATGATTACAAAAAACATTACATCAAACAGAAATATATGCTCCACAACGCCAAATATTACGAACCCAGCGATCAGGGTTACGAAAAGCGCCTCAAAAAAAGAATGGAGAAATTAAAAGGAAATGCATCCACTGGAAGACCAGATCCATCAGAAAAAAATAACCAGAAATAAAATCCGCCAGATACGGGACAACATGAGTCCAGAGGATATAGAGGAGAAAAGCCGAATTATACAGTATAAGCTCTGGCAGTTTATACATAAACATTCCTTCCGTTCGGTGATGTTTTATATAGCCTTTGGCAGCGAAGTCAGAACACAGGAATGTATGAGGCGATCAATTGAAAAAGGTATAGATACCATAGTTCCGCTCTGTTGTAAAGGCAGGCAGCTTTTACCCTGTAAGATCCTGGACATGGATATAGAGCTTGAATTAAACCATTACGGCATATTAGAACCCAAACCTCAATTTAAAAGACCTTACCCACCATCGGAGATTGACTTAATAATCGTTCCGGGGTTGGCCTTTGATAAAAAGGGTTACCGCATCGGATACAGCGGGGGATACTATGACCGATTTCTCGGCAAATGCCCACAGACAGCTACCGTTAGTCTGGCCTATGAATTGCAGATTGTAGATTCGGCTTTCCCTGCAGAATGGGATCTGCCAGTGCAGAGAATTATAACAGAGTATAGATTAATTGTATGCCAGTAAATAAAAGAAATATGGGCCAAGCATAAATTTTACATCCCTGTGTTATTGCGAAGAAAGGAGTAACAAATAAAGTTGGTTTTTCCGGGTTAAGTGTGTTAAAGGTAAGAAACTTCTATATGCTGTCATTCCCGCTTTCGCTGGAATGACAGAAACTAATCTTTACTTTTATTTTACCAAGCCTAATTCCCTGGCCTGTTTATAGAGTTCTGCTAACTGGCGTGGTGTAACAAATACCATATCATCACTGCGTTTGTCATATATTTCCCTGGTGATGATCTCCATGCTGTTAAATGTCCAGCAGTGAACGAAGCCATTGACAAATGCAGGTCGTTTTTGGCCGATTTGCTCGTGTAACTCCCTGATGAAACCATCTTTGCCGTATCTCCAGCTTGTTACAGACCTGAAAATCGGCATATTTCCCAGCATGTATGTAAGGTTATCAATCCCCTCGCGACCAGAATAACGACCCATGTCAGCAAAAATGGAATGGAGATGCGGAAGTTTCTCCGCATAGCGGCTTAATATTTCGTCCTCCCCCCCTACAGTACGCAGCGTTGACATGTCCATTTTTTCCATATAAATATCAGTCCAATTAAGAAAACCGTTAAATACTTCATCACGTTCCCTGTAATTTAAGGCGTAATTTTTAGGTTGAATATAACCAATGCCGGAAACATCAGCGAAAAATTCAGTATTATAAGCAGCGTTTTCATAATACCATTGGGCAACTCCGGGCATAAGATCCATAATGGGCGGGCCCATACCAAAGGCCAGGGGGAATTTGCCATAGTTTTCGTTTTGAAAATAGGGCTTGTAGAAAGCCAGCCATATATTCTGATTGTCACCATCGGACATATTCAAAGCTATATAAATTTTGTCTTTTTCCAGCGGCGGGGGGGTTAATTTTTTCTGCTCTAGCCTATCTATCTGTATTCCGCTCATTACACACGCATTGGCCAGGGAGTCGGTGCATACTAAAGGTTTGGCATATTTACTTGCCAAGGTGACACCATTAACTTCTCCGGGTCCGACACCTTCTCCTGCATAGGGAAAGCCCAACACCGGCACATTAGGGGCCATTTCACCCATTATCCGGGCTACCAGTTCAGTCTCACGTTCCATATTGCTTCCAGCTTCTGCTGAATCTACCTTTCCCACAATCCAGAACAAAATGGATTTCCACTGGATATCATAGGCAAATGCGCCGTTACTCAAGCGATCCGGGTGCATGAAGTTGCATAGATGATGATTAAGCTGGTCTCTGTAGTTATCCCACACCCATTCCATACCATCGGCGTATGTATTAAATCTTTCTCTTAAGTCCATAATAACTGGTATGTTGAGTTCCTGGACAAGTTCAGGTGTGGCTATTATAAGGTTTTCACATGAAGCTATATTGGCAGCCAGTAATTCACCTCGATATAATTCTGGATCAGGGATAATTGCCCCTCTATAAGCATTTTTAAATTTATGAAAAAGTGAGGGCAAGTCATCAACCTTATTATAACCATCAATATATCCCTTTTCCCTGTGCCAATCAAGCCATTGGGGATCCCGGTTTGACATATGCAGCCATATTTGTGGCTTTTCTCTGCTGGTTAAACCCTGTAAACATGCAAGAGCTATTCGGACTTGTGGAGATAAACCTCTGGTATCTACCAATATTAAACTTCGCGATGGTGGTTTTGATTTGGGTAAAAATGTATTACCCCAGGTTCTTGGCGTTGAATTTTCTGTGTTTTTTATCATTAATTCCGATTCCAATTCTTTACCTTTACCGGCGGAGGCTTTATATAAAATTAAGACTGTGAATAAAATAACAAGCAACAAAGCTAATGACTTACTGAATATGTTTATAATTTGCAACCTCACTATTTTTGATCCTGCAATACCTGAAGAATACCCTTAGCCCAGGAATTGATATTATCCCAGTCTCTAAAATCACCTAAAGGTGCTTTGACACTTTTAATCATAAATTTTCCAATAGTGCTTAATTTATCTCTGTCCAAATTTCCATGAAAGACGGCTATATCTTTTGGATTTATGTTATCAGCTACAGATTGTAATGATTTTGGAAAGCTCCATCCTTTCATCAATTCTACAGGATCACCCTCTCCTGTGGGGCCACTGGAAAATAACCAGACTAATTTCTTTGATAATATTTCCTGATTTGACTTAAGGAATTTGGCTGCATCCTTACGCCAGCGACCAATATAAAGACCGCTACCCAATACAACAGCGTCGTATGAATCCAGCTCCTTGACCTGATCTACAGGCAACAAATCCACATCCGGGTCTGCCTGAGAAAACACTTCAGCGATTTTTTCAGCAATTTCTTTTGTTGATCCGTATTTGGTAGCATAAGCTACCAGAATTTTAGTATTCATTTTACCCTCCATTTATTTTTTAAGCTCCCTTGCCAAAGGAATGTTTAATTGAAGTATACCATACTTATAAGTCCATTCACAACTCTTTTTAATATGAGGAATCTGAATCTCAGAAGTACCTGTCTTAATTTAGCAGGTAGAAATTTTTGGTTCTTCCGGGTTTGGTGTGGCAAAGATAAGAAACTTCTTTATGCTGTCATTCCTGCGGAAGCGGGAATCCAGTAGATCTGCATAAAGACTGGATTCCCGCTTCCGCAGGAATGACAAGCTGAGAGAATTTTCAACTATAACCACACTGAACCCGGAAGAACCATACTAATTAAACTACTAAATTGAGACAGGTATATCTCAGAAAAAAAATATTGACTTTTGTTGTATAATGTTGTATTGCATATATGTCCTCTCTCGAATTATATAAAATATCAGGAAACAAAAGGTAAAAGGAGAATAGTATGAAATTAGGTATTGTAACGTATAATATTGCCAAAGACTGGGATCTGGATACAATAATTGAAATGTGTGAGAATACCGGAATGGAAGGGGTGGAACTCCGCACAACGCATGCCCATGGTGTGGAAGTAGAACTTAACAAGGAAGAACGCGCTGATGTTAAAAAGAAATTCCAGGATTCAAAGATCGAATTGGCTGGTCTTGGAAGTGCTTTTGATTATCATTCCGCCGATCAGGATGCGGTTAGAAAAAATATTGAAGGCACAAAGGAATATACTATCCTGGCCAAAGATGTTGGCGCACCGGGAATTAAAGTAAGACCCAACGGATTTCAGGAAGAAGCCGGTATACCGAAAGAAAAGACCCTTGAGCAAATAGGTAAGTCTCTCAGGGAATGCGGTGAATTTGCCGCTGACTATGGTGTTCAGATAAGATTGGAAGTTCATGGCCGGGGAACCAGTTATGTTCCAAACATCCGCAAAATCCTTGACATTGCCGATCATGAAAACGTGGTGGCCTGCTGGAATTCCAATCAAGGTGAGGTGGAAGATGGTTCAATAAAACAGTACTTTGATCTGCTGGCTGGCAGAATTGGCCTGGTTCATATGAGAGATCTGGTGGCTGGTTATCCCTGGGGAGAGCTTCTCTGTCTGCTGAAAGAATCAGGTTATGAAGGCTTTTGTCTGGGTGAAATTCCCGGAAGTCCTGAACCTGAAAGGATTTTGAGATATTACAGGGCAGTTTTTGATGCCTTGACCGGATCATGTTGCTAAATAAACTGAGGTGAATTAGTGTAATGAATAAAAAAGAAAATATAGGCAACAGATACCAGGAGGAAACCAAATACTGTCGTAACAATATGAGCGGCGGTGGATTAAATTTTGAAGATATGCCTGATCCAATTAAGACATATCCCGATGCCGAAACTATCCCCTTGCCGCCGCCCATGCGCTCAGCCGGTAACTTTATATGGGATATTATGGCCCGCCGCCGCTCAAGACGGGATTTCAAAGATGAATCCATATCCATGCAGGAACTTTCGCAAATACTATGGGCTACACAAGGAGCTACATCCCGACGCGGTCAGTTTATATTACGCACCTCCCCATCAGCCGGAGCTTTGTTTCCTATTGAAACATATGTTCTGATAAATAGAGTTGACGATCTGGAAAAAGGTGTATATCATTATTCTGTTCCCGATCATAGTCTTTCATTATTGAAAAAAGGTGCTTTTGGTCACAAAATAGCCCAGGCCGGACTACAGCAGGATATGTTAAATTTTTCGGCCATAGATTTAATCTGGACGGCAGTTATACAGCGTTCAAAATGGAAATATAAAGAGCGCGCCTATAGATATATATACATGGACGCCGGACATATTGGACAAAACGCCTACCTGGCTTCTGAGACACTGGGACTTGGATGCTGCACAGTAGGTGCATTTTTTGATGACGAAGTCAATGAAATTGTTGGGGTTGATGGTAAAGATGAATTTGCCGTTTATATGTGTTGTATAGGAAAAATAAAGAGATAAGGTTCTTCCGGATTTAGTGTGGTTATAGTTGAAAATTCTCTCAGCTTGTCATTCCTGCTTCAAGCTTTTTTAAAAAGCTTGAAGCAGGAATGACAGCATAAAGAAGTTTTTTATCTTTACCACACTGAACCCGGAAAAGCCAGAGATAAGTTTAAAGAGAATGGCGCTTACTTAAGAAAATTTTGAGAAAAGATTTATTGATCAAAATCCCACAAACTCCCTTATAAAAGTGAGAGTTTAGAGGTACTTTTCTCAAAATTTCCTTAATTAATTAATATTCAAGTTAAAGAATCATAAAAAGGAGATATTTGTGGAGATACTTAATCTTGAAAAGGGCATATTCTTTCAAATGGGTAAAGGCCAAAACTGGCGTGTGGTTCATCCGGATATGGGTGCAGAACAGATAACTTTAAACCACAGTAAACATGATGCAGGTCATGAATTTCCCCAGCATACCCATGGCAATACTGAAGATGTTTTTGTCATACTGGATGGCGGCGTTTCAGTAAGACAGGGAGAAATATATACACCGGTTAATGCAGGTGATGCAGTTTTTGTTCCTGCTGGTGAAGTACATGGCACAGTGAATACCACAGATAAACAAGCACGCCTTATAAGCTTTCAGGCTCCGCCTGATATGGCCCTTTATCGGGGTGAGCGAAATGTCACTCCAAACCAGAGACCCAAACCTCAGTCAGGCCATATAAGTTCTGTGCAGATAAGCAGTATATCAAAAGGTGGGCCTATATTTGGGAAACCGGGAAACTGGCGTTCTGTAGTTTCAAAGGATCGGGGTGCAAAACAACTGGCACTTAATTATATAGAAATGAATTCAGGTATGAGCTTTGACCGGCAAGCGGCTAAATCGGAGGAGATATATGTTCTTGCTACTGGTAAAGCAGAGGTTCATTCGGATGACGGAGATTATTCTTTGGAAAAAAATGACGTGATTTTTTTGAAACCCGGAGACAATATTTCTCTATCCTGTCATGGCTCAGAACAATTGTTTCTTATTCATTGTTGGGCACAACCAAAATAAATACAAAAGGAGAGGTTGAGATGCTTTGGTTTCGGAGGAAAAAGAAGAAGAAGAAAAAAGATTTGGAAGATCAAAAGGAACAGGTGGAACAAGAAAAAGAAGAAAAGAGCTCATCTGCTCAAAATGGGAGCGGTGAAAAACTTCTGAAAAATGTTGAGTCGGGTTTAAATTCCCAGTGGTTTGTAACTAAAAAATTCGAAATACTTAAAGAACTTGAAGGAGCCGGACAGGCCAAAGGACTTATAGAGGATAAAGGAAAAGAAAGAGCAATTACATCAACAATGGGTTCTCTGAAAAGTGCGATAGAAGCATTTGAATCTTCAAATGATAAGGAGGGTTTGAAACAAACTGCCGACCTGGCCCTGCTAGCTTACAGTCGCATTGGTAATTCTGAAATTCTGGATATTTATGATGAGGTGTGTGAAAAAGCAGAAATAACAGAAGCCCAAAAGAAAGAAAAGCTTATAGAAATGGGCGATAAATCCAGCCAGGTTGATATTGAAGTTAATTTATACAGTAAAGCAGAAGCAAAAGATAAACTCATAGAAACCGGAAATAAAGCAATGAATTTATATCTTGAAGCCAGCGAACTGGATATGAAATCCAGAAGCAGACTCTTTGACTATATAGTCAAGGCTTATAAGAATGCCGGTGATCGAGAGGCATTAATACAAGCCGGTGACCAGGCCCTAAAAAATCAGATTGATACAAGCCGCTTGTCCCATGAGGAAGATTGGGTACTGGATGCACAAAAAGCTTATGAAGCCGCAGATGATAAAGATAAGCTTTCAAGACTGGGTAATCAGTATGTGAATCTTTATCTACAGGAAAGAATAGAGGTCTGGCTGGATAAGGCTATTCCTGTATATGAAAAAGCAGGGATCAATGCTGCTGAAAAGATGAATAACCTGGCTGATAAGCTGGAAGAAAAAGGACACAGCAGTATGGCTGATACCATGCGAAGAAAAGCGGAATTGTAAATTTGGTTTTTGTGCAGCAACCTTACGATCTGCAAACCCCGCTGTAGTTCTATAAAGGATTCCTGGTATAACAGCAAATATTATTGATGCAAAAACGGCCGTATACTTATCAAGTATCTCCACCAATAGTAGGAAGAAGGCCACAAGAATAAACACAAAGTAGAACGTAAGGAAAAGCTGTCTCAGGCATTGGAGAAAAGAAAGGTCTACTGGGAGGGAAAAATTAACGGTAAATGAGGACAAATCCTCATACTGACCAAAAGTTCCCTCATTGCCTATAAACAGGTCAAATCCGGCTTCTATATGCAAACCATCGGTTAGTGAATAATCTGCGCTGGTGCAGTTGAAAATATCCGATTCATTAAGACCAATATATGCAAAGGTAGACAATGAAAGCGTATTTCTAAGCAGAGGTTGGTAATACGGTAGATTGAAACACTGGAATCCAGACAAGTTCCACAGTCATCTGATCCCTTAAATATCTGACTCTTCCGAGTTCAGTGTGGTTATCCCTCAGCTTGTCATCCTGCGAAAGCAGGAATCCAGTAGATCTGCATAAAGACTGGATTTCTGCTTTCGCAGGAATGACAGCATACAGAAGATTCTTACCTTTACCACACTGAACCCGGAAGAGCCAAATATCTTATCTTAAAGGCATCTAGCATAGCCTTTAGCTGCGAAGGTGTCAGTGTATCCTTACGGAAGCTTCTGGAACTCTTCGCGCCCTTTAGTCAGCCACTATATTCTGATATTTACCTTAAACTTCTTCTGTATGTCTCCTTAGATGAATTCTTTATATCCAGCGAGGATAGGAATTGGTCAATCATACCCTCGTGTGACCGGGGTATCTGCATCGCTTCTGATTCTCTTATATCTATATCTTTCATTTATCAGTATATCTTTAAGTATTGCAATGTTTGGCTTTAGCTGATTTTGAGAAATATCAGAAAATTATCTGACCCAGACTTCCAGGTTCCACAACAATATCTATCAAATTCTCAGGCTTTGGTGGTTGAAGCAATTTTAAATTTTCCCCTTTTGCGGGATTAATAAGTTGGACATTTATTTTGCTCTGCTTTGTTCCTGCATTAAAGAATTTAACTCCGCTATGTCCGTCTACAGATGGTATATATAGAACAGCCATATCCTCAGGTAAACCTATTTTTCCGCCAGTATAATAAAGAACATTGACCCACGGGGCACGGCCATAATGGACATTCAATCCACCAAAAACCGGCATGAATAAAGCCGGGGCAACATAGGCTGATGTGGTACCAGCGTTAGAGTAATGTGAACATGCATGGTCTGTTCCCATTTTACTATCGGGAACATTACGCTGTATAGCCTGTTTTAATATAGCATCTGCGGCTGAAGCAACACCTATCAGACAATCCTCATTTCCTGTGAGTAAATAGCTGGCCGAACCATCGGACCATTGACTGAGATATTCCCTATCAAGGGAGGTATCACCAGTAAAATCCCGGTATTTTGGTAGATGCACACCACAATGGGGTTCAAACCCAGCGATCTGGCTAGGTAGGTCTGTTCCAAGTTTTATCCATCCAGACATAAGTCTTCTTAGTGCCTCTTTATATGTTTCCTGTGGTGCATATTTTAGAATTTCCAGCCAAGTCATAACCACATCATTAAGAACATGATATGGTGGATTTAAATCCTTTATTTTGTGAGAAGGAACACAGTCCTGTCCTGAAGCATGATTATCTGGATAATTGGCGTAGTAGTTTTTAAATCTCCAATCATCCTTGTATGGCTCTAGCTGAGTAAATTGTTTGAATTGCTCTTTAGAAATCATATAAAAATGAGTAGGAGTATCCTCGTCACTGGGTGCGTCCAGTATCCATTTCGCCCAGAAATCACAGTAATCTTTGCATAAATCCATGTAACGTTCATTACCATTTGCTTCATAGGCAGCTAGTGCAATTTGAAGGACGCGGAAATGTCTTGGTGTCTGGAAATCATAAGGTGGTTTGTGGTAAGGTGATTTTGTGCCCAGAAAATAACTGAGGAATATATGCCGATCCCAATCATACCAATCCTGAATATCAGGACACCAGTTTCCCAGATGCTCCGCTCCATCATCTACCATTTGAATGGTCTTTTCATCGGAAATATCTAAATAGAGAACGTTTAACAGAAATTGAGAAAACGCTTCAGCCGTATGGGTGATATAATCTCCACTTTCGTTAGAGTCATAGCCATGATAGAAATGTCCACTTTTATCCAAAGCCGTTTTCCAGTCATCCCGGAATTGCTTCATAAAAACGGGTATTCTTTCATCTCCAGAAAGGCAATAAGCACCTACAAAACTTCGAGTGTAACCACCAGCTTCGTCCATAGCATGCCCACCCTTTGAGCCAAACAATTTTTGAAAACCCTGTTCCTGGTATTTATCAATTTCCTTTGTGATCCAGTCATTGAAAGTTTGGCGGAGTCTTAATTGTTCCTTTGCCCAAAATGGTATCTCCATTATACACTCCCATTCCTTTTAATCCAATTGAAGTATTTCAGACCAATCTTTACTTTTCCATTAACAGTTCCTTTACCCTTATATTGGGTATTGCTGTCGTTTTGGTTGAGCACTAGTCAGTCATATTCATCAGAATGGCTCAATGGAAAGCCGGTGCAAAAGAAAACAATATCGCATAACCCACGGCAGCCCACCGCCTGATAACATGATGCCCACCGGTCAGATGGTAGCTAGCTCAGTATAGCTTTATTAACACCCGGAAAATTGCATAAGCTGATATTTCTCAAAATTAACTGAAACCAGACATTGCGGTGCTTAAAGAGACACTAGCAAATGAAAATGCTATCAGGCTGTCATTCCTGTTTCAGGCTTTTTCAAAAAGCTTGAGCAAAAAGGAATAAGAGACTGAGGGAATTTCCAAATTATTACCACACTAAACCCGGAAGAGGCAATTTACTTCAAAGCAACATTTTGTTTGCTTTTGGATGTATACTGATGAAGTTCAATGCGGTTACTGTCGGGATCTGTCAACCAGGCCTGCCAGCTATGATCTGATCCCATCTTGGGATCTGACACCTCAACTCCTCTGGATTTTAATTCTTTCACTGTTATATCAATATCATCCACTTCTAGGCATATATGTCGGTATGACTGGCCTTTGGCCGAATCATCAAGATTGCCCTGGAATAACTCGATAAAGTTGCGTCCTCCTATATGGAGATATACACCAAACTTCTTTCCTTCTTCATTAATAAAGCTAAAAGCATGGGAAAATCCCAGCTTGTTCTGATAATAATCTATAGACTTTTCAAGGTCTGAGACTGTAAAACATACATGAGCTAAACCTGTTATCATATTTATTTTCCCCAAGTATAAAAGAATTAAAACTGTTTATTCTTGATTTCCGACCATGTAGTTGCCAATTTTCCTGATCTGAATACCGGGATTGCTGAATATTTCTGCGCTTTCATCAGTAAGATTCAAATTTGCGGTAACGTTTTCAGCCTTTGCCATCCCACTGTTGCGGATAGTTAGAACATGTCAACAGATTCATCCTCCTGTATGATACCATCCCCGTTACCTACGGAGTCAGGCGTTCCACTATCAATTAACCGGTAGGCGTAATCAAATTTTGGCCGGGGCATTTCGGTTGTATGGAGTTTTGCGTTTATATCCGAAGGAGTATAACCGTTATACTCATCAAAATTTACCGTAACCGGAATATCCTGGGTTCGCATCATCTTATCTGTATTGAAGGAAAGCTTCAGATTTCTGGATTCTCCCGGATCAATTCTTCCGAACTCCAGTTCCCATAAGGAGACAGATATGACAGAGATGATAGATAATATTAACAAAGGCATTGAGTAATTTCAAGAGTTTTTTACCAAACATAAAATTCATGTCCGGATAAAATACCGGCATATACAATACACGAGAATCTGGATTTATATTTGGTGACAAAAAAGGCATATCCCTTTACAATAAGAATCAGTAAGGAGGATACGCCCAAATTAGGATACTCGACAGGTAATTTTGTGACATACTGATAAATAAAAAAAACCCCATGAAGCTACATCTTCACAGGGTTTATAGTTGGTATGCCTGGTCGGATTCGAACCGACGGCCTTTAGCTCCGGAGTCTAATATGCTACTTTTTTGGATAGTTCAGAATAGTTAATTATTTTGCTGAGAAGTTAAGAAATATCTAGGTTTCCCGTCCTTTTGGTTTTTAGAATATTTCCTTATTTTTCATACCTTTTAAGAATAGTTAAGGATTCTATAGGACATTATTAGGACACCTAGGTAACATGAAATACATTACCAATACAGATATTTCTACCTGACTATACAATCAATCCAGATAAATATAAAGCGGATTATCTTCACCAACTATTACGGACATCCCTTCATCATCTGAAAAATCATCCTTGATAATTGACTCATAGCCTGATATAATCAGCAGCAGATATCGCTGAGACTGGTAACTACATCCCAGTAATATTATGGAGATGGCTATGAACAAAAACACCCAGGAAACATCCACCGACAACCCAAATTCTGAATCTACCGAAATCAAAACAATCAAAAAAGGCCTTTGGCGGACATACGATGCCACTGATGGACTGCCTGGAGCGCGCGAAAAGCTGTCAATTGGTCCTCACCATTCTGGATAGCTGCAATATCAAGAAGTCTTCTTTCGTATGAAGCTTCGCATCCAAGTCATGCTTTGTGTTATTCAGATATTCCTAAATCATTCCCGATCCAGCGCAGTAAAACGTAGATGCAAAAACAAGACTTGTCCATGTCTTTTTCCATCAAAGGGGCAGATTATCCCTCATGCAATATTGAGTAAACACAGAATTCTGATTCCAATCTCCTCATCTATACTTTTGCATAGAGGAAATCCTGCAAAAGCCCATTATCAAGGCGTTCGCGGCTGACGTGATATGTTTTTCTGATCAATACTAGCACATTGGGTTATGAGAACAATGTGCTACTTTTTGGGTTAGTTTGGAATTGATTGATTTAGGTTGGATTTTCTTGGGATTACACCTGGGATACTTCAGAATTTTTCCCGTCATTTTGGTATTATTTGGCACTGTTCGCGCCACAATAGCGCCACAGCTTTAGAATCACTTAATTATAAATCAAATATTTCCTTGATCCTTTTTAAAAGAGAATTTAAGTCTGAAATAACCTGTTCTGCTTCTTCTTCGCTTACCTTCCTGCCATAATAGTTTATGCTGTTCCTTGCTCTCCTCAACTTATCAAACATATCAGCTCCATTTGGCATATTGAGAATTTCTT
This sequence comes from Candidatus Poribacteria bacterium, assembly GCA_014730235.1. Taxonomy (GTDB): domain Bacteria; phylum Poribacteria; class DTPJ01; order DTPJ01; family WJIO01; genus WJIO01. Next base: position 6,754 of record WJIO01000054.1, on the reverse strand, counting down.
TAAGAAAAGCTTTATAGCATTCGTGATTGTATACCTTATAGCCTTTTTCTAAAGAGATTGATTCGAGATACTCCCTTAGTGCATCGTAAAGCAGGCTGATTTTGGCTATGTAATAAATATCAGGAAGTATTCCTGCTGACTCTATTTTTATTTCAACTATTTCCCTTGTAGAGGTGATAAGGTTCTGATCTTTTCTAACACTTTTCACTATTCTTTGTCTTATGCACTCTCTCCAGTCCATTTTTACCAGCTTCCTGCTATGATATATCTATTGAGTATGTTGTTTAGAAGTTCCGGGCTTACTTTATCACGTTTCTGAAATAGCATAAACCGTATTTTTCTAAAGGTATTTCTTTCTATGAGATTGAGAATACGGCAAGATCAATGTCTGAGTTCTGTTTTGCCTCTACCTTGGATAAAGAGCCAAAGAGTATTACAACAGGATTCAGGAGTTCTTCTTCAAGAAAACTTATTAAGCCTGAATGCTTTAGTAATAGTTTCCAGTACATTCTGGATAAATCAATAAATAATGTGGATTCTTTGTTTGCGTAATAATAAATATACTGCTTTTCATTCTCTTTTTTTCAGTATACCTTCCTTATAGAGTAGGGATAGAGTATTAGAAAATGATGAAATATAGACCATATTGGGCAAATAGATAGCAGGAATTCTGACTTGGTGAAAAAACGACGCAGAAGCTTACGGTGATTAGATTTACATATAGTTACGAGGAAAGGATTCGTACCCTCGACCTTTGGATTATGTGTCCACTATTCAGCAAAAAAATCCCAGAATTCGTCGTATAAATAAATAGAAAAGAAATAACATCACCAAAATCATAAAAAACGAAGTAAATATAACAAATCCCAAAGAGTAATATATATCTATTGAAAAGACCACCAAAGCGGCGAGGGAAAGACTGCTTTTCATTACCTTAGGTATAATACGGCTTCTTAAACCCTAGAAAAATAACAAAGACAATTATCACCAAAGGACTATATCTTGATAAGTGCAGATGCTGTAGAGAAAATTTATATAGAACTGATATGGTTAAGAAATCTCCCCATATACTGTTCTGTCTATCCTCCCTATTGTTAGTCTGGGTAGGCCAACCAAACATATTACCGCCTTCCGCTACTTTCAGAGCAATGAAAGTTATTGCTGCTTTGCCGCTAAAGTATCAGCCAACTCATAGAGTACTGCCTGCATGGCAAGCTTTAGATCATCTCTATGTATGGAATCCTGCTGCCCCGGTGCCACAGGTGTGAAGGATATATTATCCGCTTTCTCCCGAAGTTCCCTGATTAACTGATTCGGCCAATCAGAATCTGCTCTTCTATCGTTGATAAAATTACGTCTCTGCTCCTTGATTTTCTCTCTGACTGATTGTCCTTGGGGGTTAGGTAAGAAGAATCTGTTCAGAACCGCTCCTATATTCCATAAAAGCCCCAAGTAGATTCTCTGAGTTCCTGTCGTTCCATCAATCTCAACATAATATCTATCATAATCTTCAATTTCCTCAGCTTCCTCTTGTGAAATCAGCTCAAAGGCATAAGTAAAATCGAAGCTTCTGAAGGATTCCATATCCTCTAAGTATTGCACTACGGATATATCCATACAATACACAGGCAAGACGCCTAATTCGCGCACATTCACATTAGTCACAGGATTGGCAACTAAATGGTTATAGATTAGATACTGCTCCAATCGTGCCGCGTTACGCTCTGCAGGGAAGAGATGTATGGGGGTAGATCGTTTGTCCTCAAGATAAGCAAAGTAGTTGGCCATTCCTTCAGGATAATACCTCCAGTTGTGCAAAGGTATGCGATGCTGATAATTGATCCTGTATATTTGCTTTGTAATAGAAAGATCGTCGGCAGCTATATTTTGCTCCCTCAGTCTCCTATGGAAAACGGTAGCCAGTTCATCCACGGAATCTGGCTTTGCATCCGGAATATCCCTAAAAGCGGAAAGACAGCATGAATATAGGGCAATTCCTGTAGCAACACCACCGGCAGTACCAATAGCCTGCTGGGAAAGGAGCGGAGAGGAACCTCCAGTTATATCATTCATCAGAGCATCCACATAATCTTGTGTATTTGGATCTCTTCCTGCTCTTTGGATACCAGGAGACCATTCATATCGGTAATCATAATATATGGCATCCCAGATAGACAGATTAGATAGACTATCCCCAAGTTGATTTTTTCCAAACTGAACCATTTCCTCCGGGGAGTGTACCGAACAGACCATCCTTCTGAACTGTCCTGTTACTGCTTCTGTATATTCCCGTATTTGCTTCTGGCGATCAAAGCCAGGAACGTGGGGCATATGCATAATAAGCTTGAAGGATTCTATATCCTGTTTTGGATTAAGTCCCGTCTGCCCCCTTCTGCTGGATTCAAATGTCCAGTGCATATCTCGAAGAAGGGCATTAATCAGACCTGTTTCTACTACGAAATCATGAAACATACCTTGTTCTGCCCTATCATTTGGAGAAGGAAAATATCTTCTGACCTTTATGTCTGCAAATTTGGATCGAACAGATATAATACCAGTTATGAGTCTGTTAACCCGTTTCTGACAATCATCAGAGAAGAAGGTTATCCACCCCTGGGCAGGATCTCCTACCATCTGCCAAACGGCCTTTGTCAGTTCCTCAAGCCTTCCAGCCAAAGCTATTGCGCCTTTCATGAGAGCACCCCAAACCTGCAAGTTCAGCAATTTCTGATACTCAAGTATATATTCCCTTTGAGCTGTCTTGTCTCTGGCATTACCTGGCATCAGATTTTCCCCAGCCCGATCAACCTTACCCCGTTGTATGGCTATAATATCCGTCTGTATGCCGCCTTCTATCTGCTCATAATATCTCTGGTATTCATCATTCAGAGTCTGCCCCAGATTGGTCAAATTGTCCATGAGGAACTGCAGCATATCCCTTGCCACTATTATAGTGTAGGGTTTTCCTTCCAATGGGCGAGGGGTATATTTGTTTTCATGCATTTCATAGAATATAGAAGTGACGCAACGGGTTAATCTATCAACAAAGAACTTCGCTATTTCATCCGATTGGTAGTTAATCCATCCCCAAACAGTTTGTGGTGCCGTATCTGCTGAGTCGCCTATGTATCTCCCAGATTCATTCTGACAATCCTGCATCACAGCCGCGTTGGTCACCGGACGAAATATAGCTGTTATTCTCACAACATCCTCAAGGTTCAAGGCAGGATCCTCTGGAAATGGGGCATCAGCCCGTCCCACAGCTATCTTTGTCCGGAATATCCCGAAACTGTCGGGTCTGGTGGGAATACCTCTATCTCTTTGCAGATCAACGGTCATTTCTCCGAACTTAAAGCTGGAGAGAATATTCAAAGCCAGATCCTGACCTTCTTCCTCTGCTTCCGCTGGCGGTGAGAGCAAGCGGTTATATACTTCCTGGGCAAAACGCAGAGCAAAAGTATCAATCAGATCCTTATCAGGATAAATAAGTGTATTAATTCCATAGGTACTGAATTTTTCTGACGTTGTGGCCGGGGCTATAAGGCTTTGTATCCAATTAATTACATTCGGCTCAATGTGCTGGGAATCTTTTATAGTAGCCATTATCAAGTCCGCTATAGAAGGCACAATACCATACAGCGGAAAGCTGTCGCTTAAGTCCAGGTGCTGCCCTTGACCATCTACCAAAAAGCAAAGCTCAAATAACTGCGAGGTATCTACATCTACATTGGACGAATATCTAATTCTGGTGGGCAAAGGTTCCATAAAGCGATGAAGTTCCCTGATCCCGCAGAAGGCCTTTGCGTCTCTTTTCACCACATTTCCCGGTTCACTTATTACCGAACTAAAACTGTTAGGTAAAACAAAAACCCCTATAAGCCTATCTCTACCTTTGCTGCGGTTAATCAGATGGGCAATATCTAATAGCAGACCAGAGCCGGTTCCGCCTGATTGAGATCCTACCAGAAATATATTTACCCGGGTTCCCGGTGTGTCATCTCCTGTGGAACTTGACTTTCTCGGAAGATAGGTTCTTGCCTGTGTCAAAATTCTTCTTAATTCCGGCTCCAGATCACCTACCTCCAGGAACATATTCACCCGACCAGGCACTCTTTCTCCACCCATACCAGCCGCTGGATCAATACCTGTCAACGGCACTCTATTAGCGTCTCCCTGTAGCAACCAGTCGTCTATATAGGCAAATTTGTTGCCTTGAGCGATCGTTCTGATGGCATCAACAGGACTTCGCCTCAGTTGATAGAACTCCATAGAATCCTCTGAAGTATCCAGTTGATAATCGCCGGGTAGAACATATTGGTCATTGGTTGGGCCGTCAATGCAATATAGCACTACTCCCGCATTTGAGACACTACCATACTCCTGCTCCAGAGATTTTTTTAGATAGTTTACTACGCCTCTTCCAGCTCCACCAACCCCAATAACTAAAGTGCCTCTGGGCATAATGCCCTCCTTTCACAGTCTTGAATTCGCTCTACATATATCTCAAAGAATGATTCCTTCCTATACGAACACTGGAATTTTGGTCTAAAATTCTTGGTCTGGACAAGAAATTCCGTTTGATTCTGATCCGCGTAGGTGATCTACGGTCCCGGTTTATCCAGAGGCTTATTCCGCTCTTCTTCTTAACTCTGATATAGCGGAATTTTTTCCGATCAAGGCGTTCTTGGGCTAAGGGTATCCCTGAATCTGGATCACCGATATATATATAGATGCTACCCCGCATTCTGGGTAAAGTCAGCAACCAGACAAGCCAAATAGCAATAGCCAAAGCAATAATAATACCTGCAATATAAAGCGCTAACCTGGAAGTTCCAAGAAGCTTCTGGATTAAGCTAGGATATACATAAAATTCCACCCGATTGTAATCAATGGGATAAATATCCCCTGAACGGGATTTTCCGGCCAGTCGGGTCATAAGTATATAAGAGCCTTTTTGATCCAACGAAACTGGTATTGTACCATGAAATACACCAGGAGTTCCAAATTCCGACGCTTGCGACAGCCAGATTGGCTCAGATTTGTTGCCATCGGGCATCTGGACTAATTGAGCCAGTATCAGAACATCCGGATGGTCAAAAAACAGCTCCTCAGCCTTTGCTGGCTTTTCTTTCTCCATCAATCCCGCCTTTATATTCAATTCATCATTGAAATGTATTGTTGATCCGGCCTCTGGTTTATGTAGTATTGCATAGGGTGTTGGTTTTACATGAATGTATGTCTCATGGGAGAATCTATGAGCATCTCCGCCCTTAATGGTAAGTATTATTCTATGGATGCCCTCCAAATTTGTATATTCTATCCGAGGTGAACCATAGCATAATCCACCTTCCCGCAACACAAACTTAACATCTGACTCTTTCCCATCCGGTGCAATTACTTTCCCAGTCAAACCTAAAGGAAATTGCGGCATTTCTATAACATCCCTACCATCTGATCTAAGAAAACTGATCAGCATATCTATAGGTTTGCCGAGAGGATGAGTATCCGCAGGACTGACCAATTTCATTCCTATAGGTATAGCATTGCGATATACCTCTATGGGACCAGTTCCACCCTTAATCTGGTATTTCCATTTGCCATAAGGTGGATACTGAACTGTAACAATGCTGTAATTCTCATATTCTTCAACAGATGTTTGCAGTGATGAGTTGCCAACTTCCTTGCTATCCGGAGCGATAATAGACAGTTTAGTGTCAGCATTCTCAGGGAAGATATGAAACTCAATCCTGTCAAGATAAGGCGGAACATCGAATTCTATGCCGCTGGATGTAACTATATCTGGTGGAACAAGTGGGATGCCGAAAATCTGTCGCACAGTTTCATTGAACCGCTCTCGCAGTTGCTCCATGCCTGAAATCTGGTATACATACTTATCTGTCAGGATGCGTTCCCATCGTGGAGCACTCCTATCCCAACTTGTACCTGCTGTGTCTATTCCTATGACGTAAATATCACAGCCTAACGACTTGAGCGATAAATTAACGAAGCTATCTATCTCCTGAAAATACTCATCAAGGCTTAAATTTCTGGGATCATCAGGTTCCCCATCAGTGAATATAATGATTACTTTTTTTCGGCTTTGGCCTGTCTTTTTCTGACTGCTGAATTCCCTGTATGCAGCTTCCAAAGCCTGAATAAAGCTCGTGTCCCCCAAAGAAAGGGTTTTCAGATTTGATAATAGGATTTTCGTGCCAGGATCATTCTTTGCTACTGTGGTTTCGGTTAGGGGAATTACTGCGTTATCAGGAACATCAGAGCCAAAATTCACTATGCCGATCTTATGACGCAAATCCTTACTGGATTTCTGAGCTACGTTATTAAGCAGATATTTCGAAGCATCAATCCGTAATCCATCGGGGTCTGTCGCTGGATGTCCTGGATATCCATTCATACTTCCTGATTGATCCAACAGTAGTAATATATCCACACCAAAGCCAGAACTCTCTGGGATAAGAGACAGAGATTCTTCAGCTTTGCGAATTGTATAAGAAACTTCACTTCTTTTATTACAGGAAATTATCGCAAAAAGAATGATGACAATTGCTATATATGGTAATCTCTTCATATATTTACCTTTTAGGCAATAATCTTACTTCAAAGTCTTGTTGCATAGAGGACATTTTTTTCGGGGTCCGCTGAGAAAGCCTGCCGTTTTCCAGACACAATCTTTGCATATAAAATGCCCTTTTTCGCAAGTCTTTCCGCCTTTTAATTCTTTTTCTTTACCACAGGC
>WJIO01000053.1 GCA_014730235.1 Candidatus Poribacteria bacterium | reverse complement strand
GATACATGGAGTGAGGTTTGTGATACAATCTTTTAAACAAAGGTAATAAAAATAAGACCTGAAAAGGAACAAGAGAAAGATGTTAATACAAAATTTTTTGCCATTGGCATCAGTTTGCCATATGTCTCCTCTTTCAATGCCGACGCTCACCTGTTACCAGAAATTAAATATGCATGATTTTTGGAAAACAGTGATGTATGAAAAATGGAAAATAACGATGCATGATTTATACAAAATTAATCTAAATTTTCATCTTTTTTAAAAATTGTTTGTCGGTTTTCCATCCGATAGCTATTTCCCTCAAGTTTAATTACTTCACAACGATATAGTATTCTGTCCAACAAAGCAGTTGTCAACACGGTATCTTTCAATACTTCAGTCCACTGTTTCGGGGATTTATTAGTAGTGATTATCACTGATGTCTTATCATGGAGTTCATTTATAAGATTGAAGAAAGTTACTGCATCTTCCTGGTTAACCGGGAACATCATGATGTCATCAATGACTAGTAAATGGGATTTCAATATACGTTTATATTCGGCAGCAGCAGTACGTGTGATATCTTTCTTTCTTAAGATTCCGATAAGGTCTTCCATGCTTTTAAAATATGCCCTGTAGCCTTGCTCTACTGCATCAAAACAAAGACCGGCGGCAATATAAGTTTTACCGGTACCAGATGGTCCCATGAGAATGACATTAAAATTTTGTTCAAGCCAACCAAGTTCTCTTAATTGGGCTAGTTGCTGTTTGCCGATTCCATTAGAAAAGGAATGATCATATAAATCCAGATTAAAGTCTAAAGGAAGGCGGGCATTCTTTTGCCTTCGCTGTTTGTCTTTTTCCATTCGATGGTTGATTTCTTGCTGCATGAGCATATTCACAAAATCAAGGAAAGTTACTTGATGATCCTGAGCATTCCTAACCATATCATCCAAATTATCAGCTATAGCCGATAATTTTAATTGTTTGCACTGGCTTTTAATTGTTTCTGTTTTACTCATTTTTCAACATTTTTGGCGTTAATTATTTTTTCATAGTCTTCAATATTGCTTGTTTGTGGTGCATAATCAATATTTTTGGGTGTTGTACTTAATAGTTTAATTTGGTTTTCAGCAATTGGCTCGCGGACTTTTTCATCCATAAAAACCTGCAGTGTTTGTTCAAATTCCCGGCCATGGAGAATTTCGTTTTTCAGGCAAAAATCCAGCGTTTTATTAGCAGTATCCATATCCGTTTTTCCAAGCGATTTCAAAATAACCTGGAGATGATCCCGGAGGTATCTTGGCCATTTCTGCTTAATTTGGAGAATGTAATCACCTGCCAGTTTTTTATCTGTAAAATATTCTGTTACCTGCCCTGCCATTTCCTTAAGGCTTTTAGAAGTATCCCTTTTGTGATGGGTGTTTCTGATGGTTTTGCCTTTCTGATGGGAGATCTGGTGTGAACAAATAAAATTCTCTTGCAGATCATAAATGCATAATTTTTCCTCTTCCCTGTGAACCAGGACCACTGTATCCGGTCCCTGGTACGTTCCCTGAGGTAAAGTATAAAAGTTGCTTTTATAAGCGATCTCATTATTTTTTCTTACGGTGTATTTTTTCATTTTAGGGGCATTTTTACGTGTTAATGGTATATAAGGCTTCAAATATTCTTTCTCGGTTAAAAACGCTTCTTTGGGTGGTTTCTTGGTATAATTATGAGGCAGATGATTGGCTGTCCGGTCAAGCCATGAGAGAGCCTCTTCGTTTAACGTCTCAATATCGTGATAAACCCTGTTATACAAGAAATTCTTTTTAATGTACTGAATAACATTTTCTACTTTGCCTTTGCTTTGCGGATCGGATTTCCGGCAAAAGTAGAGCTGAAAATTTCTTGTCTTTGTATATTGTTTAAATGCTGCGGTTAGGATGATCTCGCCCAGGTTTTCATTCACTACCATGGTACGGTCCAGATCGTAAACAATCATCAGGGGGATGCCTCCAAAGAACTCAAGTGCTTTTTCATGGGCAGTAATAACTGTTTCGCTGGTAAAGGGTTTATCCGTAAACAGGGTGAATTTCATCCGGCTTCGGGCAAGGACCATGGCAAAAAAGTAGATCTTTTTCCTTTTACCATTTGACATCCTCAGGTTATATTGACCAAAATCTACCTGTGCCTGTTTTCCATAAGGTAAATCTTCCACAGGGAAAAATTCCCTGGTTGGGGCTACATAAGGGATATTATGCTTTTGCCTGACAAACATGACAAAGTTGTAAACTGTGCGCGGTGTTACCTGGGGTAAATCATCAAAATGCTCTTTCAGCCAGTCATGTACCTGAGCTGCTGAGGTGTCCGGGTATTGAGTTAAATTCTCTAATACAAATGCTTCATATGAGTCAAGCACTTTTTGCCGGGAAGTTGAAAGCAAAAGAGATTGTTCATACTCCTGCTCATCCATTTTCAAATAACGGGTAACTGTCCGGGGGTCCATTACCAGAAATCGGGCAATCCGGGCTTTGCTAAAGCCTAATCTGTTTAATCTGTGAATTTCGTGATACATGATCCAGTTGTTCAAATCTTGTTTATTCATCTCGGTTAAATATTTAAGATTTACCGAGTTAAATTACAACTTTCTCTGACATCTCATGTTGCCCCGCGGGGCAACATGAGATGTCAGAATCATGCATCACTATTTTCCGAAACTAATACATTCTTATTTTCCGAAAACAATACATCAGTAATTTCCAATTTTATGACATATTTATTTTCTAGTTACAAAGGGCCTGTATCAGACAATTTTAAAGCATATTTCTGAAGTTTTACATCTTTTCTATTTGTTGAAGCAATTATAAAACAATCTAATTTTATTCCCCATTCCTGAGAAAAGCTCTGAGAAGCCTCATAATCTTTTTTTATTTTCTTCTCAGTTAATGGTGACTCAATTGTCGCTTGAACAGCTTCATTATGCTTGTTGCTTTGCCTACGACCAATAATGTCAATTC
>WJIO01000052.1 GCA_014730235.1 Candidatus Poribacteria bacterium | reverse complement strand
ATAGTTGGGCCCACGAAGGGGCATGGGCTCTAAGCCCGGAGATCGATATTTGGCTGTTTTTAGGCCCCTATTAACTTTAAGGCCAGATGGGGTTTGAACATCTACCATTTTGCCGTTTCCCCCGAAAAGACAGCCTATACAATTCAGAGCATCCACTTTAATCAAGGGCAAGTGGAAGGTGCCTCAGTGGCCCGAATAGTCAAAAATTCGGCCCCACCCTGGGAGTCAATGGGGCTCACTTTCACCCCTCACGGATTCAGGCTATACTTAGACTTCCTAAAAGCGACTTCTTATCTCCTCACCTCACCTTATTGCAAATGACCTGCAGGCTGCATTTCCACCCATGCTGTTCCTTCAACTTCTTCACCACCCAGTGTTCCGGTAACATTGGCAAGCCCTTCGTATTTAACAGTATTATTCACACTGAGTTCCTGTTCATTCCATGCCAGAGTCACAACAAGATTTGCCTGGCGTTCTCCTGACAGGATAATATTATGTTTCATATAGTAGGTTTCATTTGAAGTAGGACTTGTCCATTCAGAACCGGGAACCGGCTCAATTTCAGTATCCTGAATATTCCATCTATGTTCAGGTTTCAATGCACCGTTAACAGAGGTTGTTGCCGATGTCGAAAACAACGACGCTACCGAAAGACTTCCATTTGAATCATTATAAACATTTGTTACCATGATTCCTTTGTTATACTGAGGAAACTGAATAGTGAAAAAGGTCCATGTAGCTGACTTAACAACTTCTTCTGCAGCAGTATCAAAGGACTGATAAACTAAATCCATCCATAACAAACCGTCACTTCCCTGAGAAATTATCTCTCCGTTTCGTTTAATTGAGAAAGAATCCACCTGCAGCATAGGTGCTGAGTAATAATAGGATCCCTGATCAGTCATAGCATCATTAGTTACCATAAGGTAATCCTCCACTGAACCTCCATAAGTTTTGGTAATTGTCTCCCTTTGTTCAGGTAATAACCACTGGGGAAAGAAAGATGCCGGCCCATACCCTTGATTTACGAAACCCATTAAATCCGTAACGGCTATTTCGGTTTCTAATGCTCCGCCTTCAAGATCATCGGCTCTGGAGAGAATTTTATACTTTGTTCCCTTTTCACCCATAGGTCCGCTTAAAACCATCATTTCAGTATTATTTGTTTCATAGTGTTTTGGTGGAATATTTAATGATTCCACGTAAACATGCCAAGGCTGAGTAATAACTACAGCTTCAGTAAGTTCGGCAATACCATAGGAGCCTCCGAATATAATTCGGGCTGTCTGTTCATTGTTATAACCGGTACCGGCTATAACCATCGGAAAGAGGTAGTTTCCGTAATCCGGACTTCCTTCGTCGAGCCTCTGGGCTATTGCCAGATATGCATTTACTGGCTTTCCTTCTTCAACCACTTTACCCCAAAAACAGTATGACTGAAGATGAATCCCCTGCTGATCATGAGAGAAAAAATTTGTTAAAGCTTCTTTACTCTTTGTCTGAGGAAGATTCAAACTGGGGCTGTAATATACCTCAGCCATTTTCACTTTATCAATATTCACTGTATTCTCGCCATTATTAACTAAAAATGTTTCATTGTATGTTCCTAGAATCACATCATCTGAGTCAAAAACAGACACTCGCACACAATAAGTACCAGTATCAGTTAATGAGAAATTAACGGTTTCACTTTTTTCGGAATTATTTTTTTGCACTTCCTTGTATCCAACTTCTCTACCTGAATTGTTTAAGATTTCAATCTGACAGTAACTTATATCAATCGGGATCAAGACTTCTGCTTCATCATTTTCCTGTAATGAAATTGTTTTATTCAATACAACATTGAGTTCAGCACTAGTATCTGATGAGGTTGATTCTGAACATCCCGATAAGAAAACAAAAACTGAAAAGAAAAGAAAAAGAGAGATTAAGAGTCCATACCCGCCTGAAAGCTTAAATGTCATATTACGACCTCCATAAATAATTTAAAATAAAAAAAGCATGGTTTAAATAAATATAATTTACAATATTGTCCAAATAACATAATGAACTACCCCGCCGCAAGCAGCGGGGTATCAATTATCTGTAGGATATCATTCTTCTCGCCCCAAGGGTGGGGAATTCAACCCCAAGGGATTAAAACTTCTTTGTGTTTTATGATTTTGGCCGGGCGACGTGGTGGCGATTTATGTTGAATGAAGTGTGTCCTTAGAACAGCTTAACCCTTTCCAAAGCGGCAGGACGCTTAATGGCATAAATCTTACCTTTCCCAACCTTGAAAATGAAGATCCTCAAGCCTACCCAAACCACTATTCGGCACCATAGGACCTTACCAAATGCAACATATCGTGCATTATGTTGTGTGTTGCCATAACCATCTGAAAAGATGTTGTTTTTATTGTTCGGCTTGAGATATCCTAAATAAGCAAGAATAGCAATGGGTTATCGTGCATTTTGACGAACTGGCCTTTTCGACTGGCAACATAATATTTTTATCTTATTCGCAGCTCTCCGTAAAGGGCCATTGTTTGCATTCCCCCGCTATAAACTATCGAGCCAAACCATTAAGCCCCCCTGGTTTTCCCAATGAAGTAACTCTTCTATCTTTGAATCGTCAGTCAAGACCGATTGCATATACCGGATAAATTGCTTTTGGATATTGCGTCTTCGGTTGAGATCCAAATGCAGATAAATATCGGTGGACTGAATACTGTCATGTCCCAGATGGTTCTTGATGTCGGTGATGGAATGGCCGCTGTAGTGCATGTCGACCGCCCGGCTGTGACGAAAGGAATGGACAGGATTGATATGGATGAGTCGTTTGGGAGGCAGAGCTATTTCGAGATATTTT
>WJIO01000051.1 GCA_014730235.1 Candidatus Poribacteria bacterium | reverse complement strand
GGCCATACACAACCGCGATAAGTATCGGGATGGAGATTTTGTCGCTGTAAACTGTGCCGCTCTACCGGAAAACCTGCTGGAAAGTGAATTATTCGGACACGAACAGGGGGCTTTTACCGGTGCTATAGAAAGAAGGATTGGTAAATTTGAGCTTGCTAATAAAGGAACTTTATTGCTGGACGAGATCGCTGAAATGGCTCCATCACTCCAGGCAAAACTGCTGCGCGTTCTCCAGGAGGAGGAAATTGACCGGGTAGGCGGAACTAAACCTATAAAAGTTGATGTAAGGGTTGTAGCAACAACAAACAGAAATATAGAAAAAGAAATAAAAGAAGGTAATTTCCGGGGTGATCTGTATTATCGACTTGATGTTATACCAATTGTTGTGCCCCCCCTTCGTAATCGTCATCGTGATATAAAAATACTGGCGTTATACTTCCTGGATAAATTTTCATCACAGATAGGAAAAAAGACACCTGATGTATCAAAAAAAGCCTTGAACGCTTTGGAAAATTATAACTGGCCCGGTAATGTCCGGGAGCTGGAGAATGTTATAAAAAGGGCGGTGATGCTTTGCCAAGGTTCTGAGTTATCAGTAAGAAATTTTTTTCCCGACAAAATATCTTCTATTCATTCAGAAAACTGGATACCTGTGGGAATTTCCCTGCAGGAGATGGAAAAACATCTTATACTAAAAACCCTTGAAAGCGTTGGAGGAAACAGAACCAAAGCTGCCGATATACTCGGCATAACAACAAGAACTATAAGAAATAAATTACAGCAATATTCAGAGGGGGATTCTACAGGAAAAGGGGATTAAAAAAAATTTAAGTCTATATAACCTTTTGCCGATATAGATGGTATGTAGATGGACTTCAACCCAGCAAAATCTGGGAAATATATTAAATTATGTATAACAGGAGAAGGTAAAATTTCCTCTTTATATAATTCTGTAGAATTAAAAAGATTGAATAAACTTATAAAAAAGTCTTCATGTGTCCGTGAGGATATGATTTCTGATTTAAAAATAAGGATCTCACATGGGATTTATACCCCTGGAATAGACCAGGTTGCGGACAGGATTATAAGTTATGGTCTTAATATACTTTTTGTATATGAAGAGGATTGTTATCAATCACCAGACGATGGAACTACCTGATAAATAATAAGTACTGAGAATTCTAAAAAATCTCTAAAACCGATGTTTATAGGAATTCAGCATGAAGAAACGGATGAAAATGCTCAAAAAATATATTTCTATGTCATTCCTGCTTCAAGCTTTTTAAAAAAAGCTTGAAGCAGGAATGACCGCCTGATAGTATTTTCATTTGCTAGTGTCTCTTTAAGCACTGAAACATCTGGTTTTAGTTGAAACCCACATAATAAATAACATGGGAGCCATCATGTTGAACAGTCCAGACAGAATTAAATCCGCCTACGTTGTAAAAGAAATAGGGAATGCTGGAAAAAGAAAACTAAAGAATAATCAAGTTGAGGACTTTTTACAGGATCAAACGGAAGAACAAATACAGCCGGATACACTGGATAATATCTTAATAAAAGGTGATGAATTAACCAATCAGTTAAGCGATAAATTGATTACAATCCTGGCCAATACTCAACTGGTATTTCTAATGATAGGTAAAGAGGATCTAAGAAAATATCTATCATTCGTAGAAGACGCAGCCCGGGAAAGTGAAAATATGTTAAAGGAATTTCAGGAATTAATAAAGCAAATTTCTGATGCTAAAAATTCCTGAGTTAAAATAATTATGTTTCTTCCGGGTTCAGTGTAGTTATAATTGAAAATTTTCTCATCTTGTTATTCCTGCTTCAAGCTTTTTGAAAAAGCTTGAGCAAAAAGGAATGAGATTTTCGCAGGAATGACAGCATAAAAAAGGTCTCTTATCTTTATCACACTTAACCCGGAAGAAACATAATTATAAACTTTGCTTGTTATCCTGTGGAGCTTTTAAATTATTTACACAAATAAACAAATATGGAAATATTTTCCCGGAAGGAAACATAATTTCCAACTAACAAAATATACATAAAAAATTGTATATGTCGCAAATCGAGTCATTATGCACTTGGGGATAATCACAAGTAAATTGTTTTTTCTGGTATGTTAATTGCTTGTTGTATATTTGTTCCTATCTTCTTTATACGATATTATATAGCAAGAGGGATACATACCAATGCTTAATGAATGCTGGATATGGCTTTTACGTTACAAATTAATATTTACAATAATTTCCATAAGAGGGTTGAGGAATGCTGGCGGAACTATGGAGGCAGTATAAGCAAGAGGGCGATATTGATGCTAAAGAGAAGTTAATCTTAAAGTGTTTTCCAATGATTAAGTCTTTAGCGCATCGCTTCTCATTATATGCATCCCCATGTTGCAATGCTGATGATCTTGCAAGTGTTGGTATAATAGGGCTGCTGGATGCTGTAGAAAAATATAACCCTCTAATGCAGACGAGTTTTAAGACTTATGCAAAATACCGCATCAGGGGGGCAATTCTCGACGAAATAAGAAAACTTCACTGGACACCCAGATCTATCCAGGAAAAAGCCCACAGCCTCAGACGTGCATATAATCATCTTGAACAAATATATTCCCGCCCACCTAATGAGGAAGAACTGGCAGAAGAACTAAACATGGATCTGGAACAGTTCCGCAAAATGCTCGTTCAAATTGGCCCTTCCACTATTATAATGCTTAGCCAAAGACGAAATGCCAATGAGGATGATGATGCTAATGATATGGTAATTGAGGATCCTGATCCCAAGTATCCCATAGACCAGGTTATCACTCAGGAAACAAAAGATATTCTCATTAAAGCGATAAAATCCCTTAATAAAAAAGAATCAATAGTTATCACCCTCTATTACTACGAAGAAATGACCATGAGAGAAATTGGTAAAGTTCTTTCCCTTACCGAATCCCGCATATGTCAGATACACTCCAACGCACTTCTGAATCTTTTCCAAATGCTGAAACCTAAAATGATACCGGAAGGTTACTCCATCCAACAGGAAGCTATTGCAGAATAAAAATTCCTGCTAAATTCCCTTGTCAAAAGCTTATCAGTCTGTTATGATCCTGCCTGTAAGCCGTTGATCTACCAAAAAACAAAAATGATAATGGAGGTGTTGTCGTGCAGACCATAAGAGGAGGCATTATTTTGTCTATTTCATTATTGATTATTTATTCATTCTGTGCTGCCGAAGCCATCAATGATTCCTTTGAAAAAGGGGAAGATGCACCTGCGGGTTGGTCATTATCTGAGGGAACAGGTGAATGGGAAAAGGAAGGATATACAGGAGAGCGAAGTATTAGCGTAACCGGAGACGGTGAAAATTCAAACTACTGGAAATTTGAAAATCCCGGACTGGAACCGGGGAAAATATACAGGATTTCCTTTGCATCAAAGGTCAGTCCAGATTCCAGCGAAGGCACCGTCATAACAGGATCAAACGCCGTAAACAGAGATTTTTCCATAGGTACAGAATGGGAAAAAAGAAGTTTTGTTTTTACAGCTCCCGATAATGTTTCAGGAACTTACCTGCGCTTTGGACAGTGGCATAAATCCGGAAAGGTCTGGTTTGACAATATAAACCTTACCCCGGTATTTGCTCTGCATAATAAAAATAAAGCTTTGGTTCTGGGAGAAGGGGAAGTAATACAAAACGATACATACAAATTCCGGGCAAACCTTAGAGGTGAAGGCTCTAACTCATCCCGAAACCTGTATTCTCATACGGCAGGATTTAATTCTTACCGATGGCTTATGGGAACAAATTCAGAGGTTATATATAGACAAAAAGTTAATAATTATAAGCAGAAAAAGGCATCGGTGACCGTAGGAATAGGATATTATCAAAGGGGTATATGTGAAATACAGACTAGTATAAATGCCAATGATTGGAAGACTATAGGCGTTATGGATAAGGTATCTCACGAAACATTTAACGTGCCGGATGAAATGCTTCCGGCAGAGGAAGTATATGTCAGGCTTGTGGGACAGGGAACTGAAGGAGAACCGGCATCTTTGCAAATTCATAATTATTCCTACAAGGCTGATTTGATAGGAACTGATATACCCGATATGGTAGGGGATACCAGATATATTGACATTATAGCCGCTAGTGACCAACTGGATGTAGAGTTAATTTCCCTGGGCAGTCTGAAACCGGGAGAAGCTAATTCGGTAAAGCTTAAGGTTATGAATGATCTTGGTTTACCGATCAATGCCTCCTTAAAAATATCCGGTACGGAAGAATATGAAAATTCTGCAAAACCTGATATTGCAGAGGGTGAAACAAAAATTGTGGAGATCCCTTATGAAATACACAAATCCGGTGAATTCGAATTGACGATATCCATTGATACGCCGTATGGTGAAACGCTCTATTCCACCCGCACATATTTCCAGGTTCCTCAGCTATACGCTGCCGACTACGGTTATTTATTAGGCAAAAGCGATGATCTCTCTATATGGTGGGCGGAAAGCACATATAAAATAAGCAGGGAAAGACCTGTTCCTGAAAAGAAGGCCGATGAAATATATATAAGTGCAGCCCGAAACGAGTATGAACCTTTCCAGTTGGTGCTTAGGTCGGAAAAAGACTTACAGGATGTTTCTATAGAAATAGGAGAACTCAGGACTATGGAAGGTCATATTATCCCCACAGAAAATATAGAGATTTCCACAGTGGGGTATGTATATGTAAAAATTCCTACCGATAGAGTCGGTTGTGTGGGTTACTGGCCCGATCCTCTGCCACCGTATAAAGGTTCATTATCTTTAAAAGCAGACCAAAATCAGCCATTGTGGATAAATGTATATGTACCGCCGCATGCAACAGCCGGAGATTATCGTGGTAAACTTACGGTTAAAGCCGATTCATGGTCTCAGCAGTTCCAGCTTCATTTGCATGTGTGGAGATTCTCACTGGCAAAGGAAAGCCACGTAAGATCAGCGATGGGCTTTTCTGTGGGCAATGTTAAAAAATATCACCATCTGGAAACTGAAGAAGAACTAAGGCAGGTACTGGATAAATATTATGAAAGCTTTTCAAAACATCGCATTTCTCCGTATAATGCTATGCAGCTTGATCCTATAAAGGTAGATTTTTCAGATGATCAGGTGAAGATAGATTTTGAAGCCTTTGATCGCTCTGCTGAAAAATATTTCGATGAAATGGGATTTACCTCTTTCAGGATGCCTTTATACGGCATGGGCGGCGGAACTTTCCATTCCAGACGGTTAGGGGAAATAAACGGCCATAAGCAGGGAACCCCTGAGCATGAAAGGCTTTTTACCGAATACCTGAGTCAGGTGGAAAAGCATCTGGAACAAAAGGGATGGCTGGAACACACATTTGTATATTGGTTCGATGAACCATCCCCGAAGGATTACGAATTCGTCAACGATGGTATGAGTTTAATACATCGAGCGGCTCCCAAAATCACTCGATTACTAACAGAGCAACCGGAATCTGAATTATTCGGAAGCGTTGACATTTGGTGTCCGGTAACTTCATCTTATAACCATGAGAAAGCCGAAGAACGCAGAAAAGAAGGCGAAAGTTTCTGGTGGTATGTATGCACCGGGCCTAAAGAGCCTTATGTTACTCTATTTATAGATCATTTTGCTACTGAGATGCGTCTATGGCTTTGGCAGACGTGGAAATACAAGCTGAAAGGTATACTGGTATGGCAGACCAACTACTGGACAAGCGGTCTGGTGTTTCCGGATCCGGACTATCAGAATCCATATGAAGATCCCATGAGTTACCAAACAGGCTACGGCCGTCCTGTTGGTTACATAGGCTACTGGGGTAATGGTGACGGCCGATTTATTTATCCGCCGGTAGAAGCTATGGAAAGTGATGAAAAGTGCTTTGCTGAACCGGTAAGTTCCTTCAGGTGGGAAATGCTGAGGGAAGGAATTGAAGATTTTGAATACTTCTGGATTCTGGCTGAAAGGATTAAGAAAGCAAAGGAAAAACCAGAAGAATTAATAGCTGAAGCCAAAAAATTATTGAATCTACCGGAAAATATAGTTAAAAATATGACAGACTTTACTGTTGATCCTGAGCCTATGTTTTCCCATCGAGAACGGATCGCCCGGATGATAGAAGAACTGGAGTAGATATGGAGGATTAAATGAAATACAACATTCGCCCACTACCTAACGGCAGATGTGTTATTGCTGGAAACTATGCCTTTTACAGAGGTAATCCTGATGAACGCTATACATATATGCTTTTTCTTTGGCTGATAGAAGGTGGGGAGAGGCCCATGCTGGTAGATGCAGGACTGAAAAATGTTGATGAGATGAATAGCGGTGCGGCTCATGTATTGGCTGAACCTATAACTCAGACACCAGAACAGACAGCAGTTGCACAGCTTGATAAATATGGATACAAGCCGAAAGATATTGGTTATGTATTTATTACCCATCTGCATTTTGATCATATAGATCAGCTTGATATTTACAAAAACGCAAAGATCGTTGTATCAAAACGCGGGCTTGAAGCCGCCACTGCAAATCCCGGTTGGGTGGGTAGCTGGGCACCGGGTAAGACACTGCGGGGTTTGACACAGAATTGGAAAGAGCGTGTCATAGCTTTAGATGATAAAACGGTACTGCCGGGTGTGGAAGTGATATGGATCGGTGGTCATACGCCGTGCAGTCAGGCTGTATGTGTCCAGACCGAAGCCGGTGAAGCCATTATGACCGGTGATACTGTTTCACTGCTGGCAAATATAGAAAAACAAATCCCGGTAGGTGTATATGATGACCTGGAGGAAGTTAAAAGGGCCATGAAAAAGCTGAAAGAACGCAATGCAATAATCTTACCAAGTCATGATCCCGGTATTTTTGACCGTTTTCCTGAAGGAGTCATAGGTTGAAATATAAAATAAGGATTCTAAAAAACGGTGAATGTAGAGTCAGAAATTATATAACCTACACCGATGGAAACGATGATACCAGCCTCTTTTATCTATATGTCTACGTTATAGAAGGCGGCGAAAAGCCTATGCTGGTGGACACAGGTCCCAGGGATGTTGAAGTATTTAACAAAGGCACAGGGAAATATATTCCGGGCGGTGTGATCCAGAAACCGGAAGAGCGCACTCCAGAGCTTCTTAAGCAGGCGGGTGTTGAAGTTAATGACGTAAGTCATGTATTTATAACCCATCTGCACGGCGACCATTACGATTACTTCGATCTGTTTCCCAATGCCCAGTTTGTGGTGAATAAACGGGGTTTTACAGAATCGCTGATGGGCATAAAACCCAACGTAATGCGGGTTTTAGCCAGAAGGTGGCCCCAAAGTCTAAAACTCGTGGAGGATGAAGAGGTTATGCCGGGGATCAGAACTTTCTGGCTGGGATGCCATTCTGTATGCAGTCAGGCTGTGGCAGTGGATACAACACAGGGAACGGTTGTATTTACAGGTGATGTAGTCTATAAGTATAAGAACATGGAGAATAATATTCCTATCGGATGGGCCGAACCTGAACCCTGTCTTGAAGCTATGAAGAAGATAAGGAAAGTTGCTGATATTGTTATACCTTCCCATGATCCGGAAATACTGGAACGTTTTCCAGAGGGGATAATCGGGGATGTTTCAGGTTAAATATGAAAAACATTTAATGCTGAGACTGGTTAATGTGCTGATCATAATTGGGGATAAGAGAGCTTGTTATACATTATACTGCTGTTTTTAACAATATTATCCACACCTGGGGAGATAGAAAATATGAATGTAGAGATTGAAAACAAATATGTGAAGTATGTTATAGGTTCCAACGGCGTTAATCTTAATTTTTTAGATAAGCTCAATGGCAAAGATTACTGCAAGGAAGGATCAAGCTGCGCAAAGGTAAAAATAGCCGATCGTTATTACAATTGTTCTTCGGTGGTTACCACCGAAGAACAATTATCTCTGGAATTTGGCGAAGCAGATGTTAAGGCGGTTTTAAGGTATACTGAAAAAGATAACTACATAATTATCGAAGTTCTATCGGTGGAAAGCGAAAACCCGGATAAGATTGTAGATGAATTCGTCTTTGCCAACATACAGCTTAAACCTGCCGGCGAATCTGACGATGCTCTGGCTGGATGTGCGTTGGCTTTGAATTTACAGACCAACGTAGTTGAGATTCCCCGGGACAATACAAGACTCAGGGCTATGTGTTATCCCCGGTTTGGTTTTGCAGGGGCAAAGGTTGCCATCATCGGATGTCCGCAGAAATACCTGCGCTTTGTTATGCAGGAGGTGGTTACAGAAACGCCAGAACTGCCCAAATCCAATGTGGGCGGTCCCTGGGCACTGGATTCGGAAAATAATCGCGGTTCCTACATGTTTAACTTCGGTGGTCTTTCGGAGGAAAACGTGGATGACTGGATTGCTCTGGCCAAAAAGGTGGGTGTTAATCAGATCGATTTTCATGGAGGTAATTCCTTCCGGTTTGGTGACTGTCGTCCTAATCCGGAGACTTATCCCAACTGTAGAGCCAGCTTTAAGGCTGTTATCGATAAATTACACGAAGCCGGAATCCTGGCAGGATTTCATACATATGCCTTCTTTATAGCGAAAGATTGTCCCTGGGTTACTCCTGTTCCTGACCCCGGATTGGCTAAAGACGCTACTTTTACCCTGTCTGAATCAATAACGGTGGATACTGTTATTGTTCCTGTGGAAGAATCCACTGAGAGCATGTCCACAGTAACCGGTTTTTTTGTGCGAAACAGCGTAACCATCCAGATTGAAGATGAACTTATAACTTACAGCGGCATATCTAAAGAGAAACCCTATGCCTTTACCAACTGCAATCGTGGAGCTTATGGCACCAAACCGGCACAGCACGACGCAGGAGCCAGGGTACACCATCTGAAAGAATGTTTCGGTCTGTTCGCACCTGATCCCGATTCTGATTTATTCTATAAGGTAGCTGAGACCAATGCTGATATGTATAACGAATGTGGTTTTGACATGATGTATCTGGATGCTCTGGATGGTGAGGATGTGCTGGGTGGTGGTGAAAATAGCTGGCATTACGGTTCTAAATTTGTCTTTGAGCTTGTGAAAAGGGCGAAAAAATCGCCAATAATGGAAATGAGTACGTTCCATCATCATTTGTGGTATGTAAGGGCAAGGATGGGCGCATGGGATCATCCCACCCGAAGCCACAAGCGTTTTATTGATGTGCATTGTTCCGCCAATGAAGATATCAAGCGCATGTTCCTGCCGCCGCATCTGGGATGGTGGGCAGTTAAGACATGGACAGGACATCAGGGTGAACCTACTTTTGCCGATGATATTGAATACCTGTGCTGTAAGTGTATTGGCACAGAGGCAGGCCTGTCCATCATGGGAATTACACCGGATAATATATCCCAGATACCGGCATACGAGAGGCTGTCGGAAATTATGCGTCAGTATGAAATGCTTCGACGATCAAATTATTTTTCCAATGATATAAAGGAAAAGCTGAAAGTTCCCGGTGATGAATACACGCTGAAACAGAGGAAGGACGGAAGCTGGTATTTCCTGCCGATTCAGTATGTAAAACATAAGGTTGAAGGTATTGACGGCTGGAGCAACAGATGGAGTATAGATAATAAATTCCAGGATCAGCCGCTAAAGCTTCGTATAGAGGCTTTAACATCAGCCGACAACTATGGCGAAGAGGATAATCCGATACTACTGGGATTTGAAAGTATAGAAGAATTGACTGAGAGTGTAAACTTTGATGGTATCTCAGCAGAATTTTCAGTTGATAAGAATATCTTAACATATTCGGCTAAGAATATAGGTGCAGAACAAAAATCCTCATGGTGTATGGTTGCAAAAAAATTCCCAGAGCCTTTGAATTTAACCAACCATCAGGGCATAGGCATATGGGTCAATGGTGATGGTAAGGGTGAAATTCTTAACGTTCAGTTGAAAAGCCCACAGCATATCAGTCACGGAATTGAGGATCATTACATAACTATTAATTTCACCGGATGGCGTTACTTTGAGCTTATAGAGCCAGAGGGAGAAAGATATGCCAAATACAAATGGCCCTATGGTTCTCCTTATGCCATATACCGGGAATCAGTGAATTATAGCAGCGTGGAAAGTATAAGTCTCTGGTATAATAATATCCCTGACGGTGAATCTGTTACATGTCTTATTAAACCTGTAAAGGCAATAAAACTAACCAATAATAAGATTGTGAATCCATCTATAAAGGTAGAAAATGAGGAAATAATTTTCCCTGTAAAAATGGAAACAGGCCAGTATCTGGAATTCAACAGAATGGATAACTGCAAACTTTTTGGCACACAGGGAGAGACTTTAAGCGAAGTTTTACCAAAAGGTCAAATACCTTTGGTTAAAAACGGGAAAAATTATTTAGAATTTCGATGTGATTCAACCGATGACAGCAGTTCAAGGGTGAGGATAACGGTAATAAGTACAGGAAAAAATTGATTTTGCAGGTTATTTGTCATTCTATACTTTCGGACTTTTTAAAAGGCATAGCATTTATGCGCTTGTAGGGATACGGCATGCTGTGTCCCTACTACTGAGTTTTTCTTTTTGCTCAAGCTTTTTCAAAAAGCTTGAAGCAGGAATGACAAAATGCGGATATTGTTTCTTAATTAGACAGTGATATTAGTTTTTTAGCAGTTACACTTCCGATTCCTTTTCAGTAATGCCTTTAAATTCCTGGGCCATTATTTCCGGATCATACCCCTCTTTACGTATCCTAAAATCATAATATAAAATAATAATGATAATAATTCTCAAGGGTTCAACAATCACAGATATTATGTTGGAAACACCCTCTGAAGCTCCGCCAGCCAATGTAATTCCATAACTACCAAATAATGAAAAAAGCTGATAGACACCCAGAGAAGCCAATTCGGCTGCAAATGTAATAGCAATCAGGGAAACTATGACCAGTAAAAAAGTCCTTGCAAAGCTGCCTTTAACCAGATATTTACTGCGCTTCATTGCGCCTATTCCACCCTCGCCCTCAAATATAACTGCCTGGGATATAAAGGCATACCAGACCAGTAAAACACCAGTCATAAACATACCGGCGATAACTACCAGTAGTCCTGGTTGTGATCCGGCAAATATCATGGATAAACCCAGTGACGCGGACATAAAAAACACCACAGCCATCATGACACCGGTTATAAAAACTGTTCCAATCAACGGCAGAATTTTTTTCGATAACCTGCTGTAGACATCAACAATTCCAGCTTTTTTATTCAACAGCATACTGGATATAGAAATAGTCAGAATACCCACCAGGAAAGGTGTTATGAAGAATAACTCAAAAGCCTTTATGCCCAGATCAATCAGGTAATCCACATATATCATCGTCTCAGGTGCTAATGTATCGGGGTTGGGGCCTTTGACAATAAATACAATAATTTCTTTAATGATATACCCCAGTATCAGGTAAGAGCCTTTTATCAGGAGTATAGTTCCAATAAATCTGATATAGTTTGATTTGTATATACGAAAAGACCGTCGGAGTATTTCTCTAACGGTCATAGGTTGAAATGATATGGAGATATTATTCATATTTGCCAAGTAGATTTCTTAATTCAGCATCGGTGGGTTCAAGCTGGAAGGCCCTGCGCCATTGTTCAACGGCATCTTTTTTTCTGCCCATTCTAAAGTAAAGAACGCCAAGATTTCTGGAGGCTGTAGAATAACTGGAATATTTTCTTCCTTCCGCGTCCCTTACAGATTTAATATCTATGGCTTCTAAATATTCCTTTTCAGCATTTAAAAAAGCTTCCTTTGTCTCACCTTTAATTACAGTTATCCAATATTCCTTTTTATTCTCCTGAGTTTCTGTTTCCGCATGAGCATAATAATCTTCAGCCAGGGCTTTATTTACAACTGTATCTTTAATCTCTGGTTCGTCTACAACTATAGTTATAATACCTGATTTAGTTTTTTCCTCAGCATTTTCAAACATCTGAAGAACCGTTTCCGTTTCTTCTACACGTCTTGCATCTACTTCTATTCCAAAATCAAATTGGTCTTCAGTCATGGGGGGATCGGCTTTTTCCAATCCAAGATGATAATAGGCTGTTCCCAGATCATTATGTATATAAGCATCTCTGGGGGATATCTTCAGGGCGTGTTTATATTTTTCAATGGCTTTTTCGTATGACCCCTTATAAGCCTGTTCATCTCCTGACAATTTAGTTTCCTTAAGGGTTTCAGCTTCTGATTTGGATATATCGCTATTTCCCTGGCGAGGACCGTGTTTGCTGTAATCATAAATCGCCAGGCCAATACCAATTGCCAGTATGAAAATTACAAATATTGTTACGACAGGAGTTTTCATGATTTCCTATCTCCCTTCTCAGATGTTTCAATATATTATTAATTTGGTTCTTCCGACTTGATTAATGGAAATACCAAAAAACATTGTGCAAATAAGAAAAAATAGGTTCTTCCGGGTTCAGTATGGTAATAATTGAAGATTTCCACATTTAACTCTGAAGAACCATTATTTGTAAGAATTATTCGTTTTTAACGGCAGTCAAGTAAGTTTGCCACAATTCTCTTTTACGTTCAAATATTATTTTTATGCGCTGTCCTTTTCTAATGCCAGAAACAAATTTTCTAAAGTCATTGATGTTTTTGATTTCAGTATCTTCTGATCTGCTTAAGCCGCGAAAAATACTTGTTCTGACCACGCTCATAACTCTTATAAGGTCTCCTGGTCTAAGTTCTGCCTCATCTGCCGCGCTGCTTTGTTCTACCTCGGTAATTATAACACCTTTATTATATGATGAAAGATTATATTTCATTGCCAATTCACGGTCAGGATTTTGCACAGAAATGCCGAACCAGGTTTTTGCAGTATCGGATGATTCAACCAATTCAATTGTTACCGGCACTTCCTGAGTTTTACCCTTTCTGACAATATGGAATACAACTTCTCCGTTTTTCTTTAGCTCTTCAACTGCATTTTGGGCATCATCGGTTGTATTTACTTTCTTTTCCCCAATTTTAAAAACTATGTCACCTGTTTTAAGTCCTGCATCATGGGCTGGACTGTCTTTCACGACATCTGATATGATAAGCCCTTTATTAACCGGTGAATCCAGATGTTCTGCTATCTCGGGTGTTAGTTGTTGATATTCAAGGCCTACCCATACTTCGACCACACTTCCGTATTTGATAAGTTCATTGATTATATCTTTTGCAGTATTAATGGGCATGGCAAAACCTATACCCTGAGATCCACCGCTGGTAGAGAAAATAGCCGTATTTATTCCAATAACCTGGCCATAACTGTTGACCAATGGGCCTCCGCTGTTGCCGGGGTTGATAGCCGCGTCTGTCTGGATCAGGTTATTCAAAGTCCGTCCTCGTTCTTCAAGGGGTCTGTTTAATGCGCTGATAACACCTACAGTAACCGTTGGATGTGTATCTTTAAGCAAAAATCCGAACGGGCTTCCTATGGCAATCGCCCATTCGCCAACCATTAGATCTGATGAATCACCCAGTTCTGCAATAGGCAAATCAGAATCAGGGTCAATTTTTAGCACAGAGAGATCAGCTTCGTAGTCCGCTCCCAGAACTCTTGCTTTATAGACTTCACCGGTTGTGAGGGTTACTTCCACAACATCCGCGTTTTCTATGACATGCTGGTTAGTAATTACATATCCCCGTTTATCTATAATAAATCCTGAACCAAGTCCTCGACTTTTTCTTTCTATTTTGCGACCAAAGGGATAAAAATCTTCAAACCAGCTATCAAACCAGGGAACCTCGACAGTCTCAACATGTAATGTACTAACGCTAACCACGCATGGGCCTGCTTTTTGCACAGCCATTACTATTGCATTATGTCTGTTATTATCTATCTCTGCTGTAGTTGAAGTAAGTTGAGCTTTGCTTAATCCTTCAACAAAATAAGGTCCACCCCGGGATTCGGTCTTGGATGAGTCCTTGACTTCAAAAAAGTAATAAACAGCTAATCCCAAAAATGCTATTACAAGTATTATAACGTATTTACCGAATTTTGGTTTATAATTATCCATATTTATATATTCTATTCACAACCTCATTTTCACCTTTTTCCAGATGGGATCAAGGGAAATTTCTAACGGTAAAATTAAAAAATGTGGAATTATTGATTCTGCTTTGATAAAAACAAATATGAGAATTGAGGGTAAGTCATATATTGGATATGACTATTTTTTATCTGATTGGAACTTAATCCCTGCTTAATATTACCACATTAAGCAGGGATTAAGTTTGAAAATCTTTAGCTGTTTTGTGCTAATATCCATTAAGCGGTCAAAACGCTAAATCAGGTCAGAAACAACGGTTAGTAATGATTATATCCCAGGATAATTGAGGGGGATTAAAGTAACCAGAATTACATATCCTGTGTTCTGAATCTTCTTTGGGATTTTATCATGCGCTTCCTACGCCTTTCACTGGGTTTTTCATAACGTTCCCGCTTTTTCATTTCCTTGATTAACTCTTCTTTATCACATTGTTTTTTAAATCTTCGAAGAGCTTTATCTATGGATTCATCTTTCTTGACCCTGACTTCAAGCATGCAGAATTTCACTCCCTATTATACATATTTGTTTTTCGTGCAAAGCTAAAAAAAGACGGTATGTCTGGCATTCTTAAACAGACCGTGCACCTAAATATCAAAAATATTCTCTCTACAATCTTTGCACAATTTCCGAAAAATTATACCATATGTGCATTTAACCTTCAAGAGAAAATTGGCAAAGCTCTGGATAAATAATCAAAACAAAGGGCAACATGTTAATAAAACATGTTGCCCTTATTATTTTATTACCCAATATTCATCAGGAAAATATCAGATTTCCTGTATGACCATTTTTATTGTTCTTTGGCCATTGTTCTAAATCCATAATCTACTTCCGCGGTGTTACCAGCAGCATCGGTAGCGGAAATTGTAATTGTGAATTCAGTTTCATTGGGCATTGAATACTGAAG
>WJIO01000050.1 GCA_014730235.1 Candidatus Poribacteria bacterium | reverse complement strand
GCTCGGGATTAATCCTCACCGTACCGGAATCAGTTGGAATAATGCCACCGATGATTTTAAGCAAGGTACTTTTTCCGGATCCATTAAGACCCACCAGAGCCACCTTTTCATCTTCGTCAGCCTGCCAGGATATGCCGTCCAAAACTCTTTTGGGGCCAAATATCTTTTTTATGTTTACAAGTTCTAATATTGCCAATTAAATTCACCTGCCTTAGTTTAGAATAACAGAGAGTAGGGCAGTTGTCAAAGAAAAAGGAAAAGATCCAAGCATAAAATTTATGTCCCTGTGTTATTGCGATAAAGTTTGGTTCTTCCTGGTTCAGTGTGTTAAAGATAAGAAACTTTTATATGCTGTCATTCCTGCGAGAGCAGGAATGACAGGCTGAGAAAATTTTCAAATTATTACCATACTCAAACCGGAAGAGCCAAAATTTTCACGGACATAAATTTTATGCTTGGGGAAAAGATGATTGACTTATAAGGAATGCCAACTAAAATTTTTAACGATTACACAAAAGGAAGAAATGAAGAGAAAGGAATAATTTTTGTTGACCTTAGAGTAAAGGTTTGGTAAAAATATCAACAACTGGGGTTTACAAAATGGATAGCGGAATCTACTGAATTTCAGTTATTGCCGTTGGTGATTGAGATATATTTTGGGATCTCTTGAGCGGCCGAATTCCTTGCCAATTCTAACCTGGCAAAAAGGGATTAAGATTGCCATTGGTACTTTTAGAGAAGATATTGTACACAGGAGGGGATTGTTCATGAATAGATCTATAATGCAAGCAAAGCTTAGGAGGGTTAACGAGAAACTAGCAGATTTGCATGACAGAGAAAATCAGATCAGAAATGATATAGAAACGCTGGATAATGAAACAAATAATGTCAACGGAAAGAGAATTGCTTCTTTAAGTGAGTTATATCAAGAGCTTCAAGACTTGGCGGTGAGTCAAGATTCACTGGATATTCAAAGACAGCATTTGCAGGAGCAATTGGATGAAATTAAGCAATCGGAATTCATCAGAGAGCATAATGCAGCGACAATACGATTATATGAAAAAGCAAGGCGTTATAACCACCTTGCCGCTCAAGTAATGGCTCTTAGACATGAGATTGAACAGGATGCAAAACTTTGGATACGGAGATGTTTAGAGAGCTAAAATCCAATGCAGGAAGCAGACTCTATGGTATCCCTGTCGTCAATCTCAAACCAATATCCAATTCCAGAAAAATTTTGCTTGACATAAATGAATCATACAGAAATGAGTTATTCGCGCTTTAGAGTGAAAAAGGACTACAAATAATGCTCAGAATGACAATTTATCTTAGAATAATGGTTTTAGAGGTTCTTTAGGTTGGGTTTTATCCACCAGTCCGTATATCTCAATTTCCTGTATTTGTGGTGGGGCATCTACCTGTCTTGTAAACAGGTTAGTATTACCATCAACGTCTTCTATAGTGCCCGGATCGGC
The DNA here is from genome assembly GCA_014730235.1 of Candidatus Poribacteria bacterium. Lineage (GTDB taxonomy): Bacteria > Poribacteria > DTPJ01 > DTPJ01 > WJIO01 > WJIO01. Next base: position 17,252 of record WJIO01000050.1, on the reverse strand, counting down.
GTATCTTTTTCCCCTGGTATCTGATATAAACATCCTTATTTTGTCAGTAATAACCTGGGTATCTATCTCTATGCTGGTTTGTTTGTTGCCCTTTATTCCCTTAATGATTTTCCATTCACCCTCTCCGCCTATGGATTGATATAGAATAAAGTCAGAAATATTAAGGCTGTGTATTATAATCTTCCTGATAGATTTTTTCTCCGGCATAGATATTAAGATTCTGGAGCTTTGGCTGATGGTACTTAGATCACCATCCACAACCTCCGGAGCATTACATATTACACCAGACTGGAGAGCGTAATTCTCGCTTAATTCCTGGGGAACAAAAAGCTTGCTGCAACAGGTTGTAATAAAAATTATAAACAATATCGGTAAAATGTATAGATTATTTTTCATTTTATTGATCTTTTGGTTAATAATGATTAACTGAAAAGCACTTCCATAGTCATTGATTCTTTATTAACAAAACTTGGTAGACCGATGCTGTATATCTTTATGAAGAAATCATAGAAAGTCGAAAGGGAACGACTGATCAAAAATCTGTCAAAAGATCGATAATCACTACCTTCCCGAATGAAAATTCTGAAAATAACTTCAGTCATAAATCTTAAAAATTTCATTCCTCTTCTACTGGCACTTATATTAAAATCGTATCGGTCAGGATACATATCTTTATAGATTTCAATCTTTTGCATTAAATCACCGCAGAATATTTCCCCGGACAGAGCTCTTCTGCAATCTCTCAACATTCTCAGGGTGTGGTAATGACACAAAACATCTTCAATCTCAAGTTTTCTACCTAAAGTCAAAATTTCCTCCATAGAGTTATAATCCACATCAGGACTTTTTCCTCCATAGAATTCATGCACAACTATCATAAAATTAGTAACTGTGATACGATCCCAGTATGTCCAGATCAAGGGAGGAACTCGCACCCGGCGAAAGAACAACTTTTTCTCTGAAAATCCTTTGACATACAGCAATTCACTGAAGATTTTTTCATACAGTTTATAAAACTTTATGTACTCACTGTCACCAAAGAATTCCTCAATTGCCGAATCGGCAGAGATATTCTCTTTGAAAATTTTGAGAGAAGCGTATGTGTTAAGTTCATTGGTTTTGGAGGAATTATGAATAAAGGTTAAATCCCTCCATCTTGCCCATCCCCCTGTTTGGCACCATAAAGATATGCCAACCAGATTTTCAAGATTTTTCAGCTTTCTGGCGTATTTTTCGTACTCCCACCCCACATAGTAGGGGTTAATTGCAGAACCCTCCCTCTCACGCCGGGCTTGTAACTCTATTATCTTCTTTTGCTTACCGTTGAAGAAAAGGGGGTTTAACTCCAGATCTCTAAAGAAATCTGTGTTACCGTATTTCATTGATATGATTAAATGAGCACTGTGTATATCCTTAAAGATACTATCATAAGTCCTTTTATTCCATATAAGGTCACCGACTTCATAAGCCCCTACTGTCCATGTTCGGAATATCATGTATTTATCTTTGCGTTCGAATATAGGCAGCAGTGTCTTGATATACTCCCGGGCCTGCTTAGTTGTCTTAATAGTAAGCCTGCTGAGAAAATCACCTTTTACGTCCAAGCCATCGGACTCACCTATCCTGAAAATTATACCTTCAATGGGGAGTTCATCTATCAGACGGTGACATGCTTCCTTAAGCAACATCAGTATCCCTTCATCCCTGCCCTTTGTAAGGTCGTCAATCCCCTTGTTATAGAACATTATATCTGTATTAACAAAGATTTTCAGACCACGATTTCTGGCAATATGAAAAAGTTCTTTTAACTCCTTACGATACTGCTTTATTTTATCTTTCAGACTTTCAGGATAAAAATTAAAATCAATCAGATGGGCAACATCATCTATTGATATTGCATTGTAACCAATTTCGGAGACTTTTTCAATAAATATAGAAAAATCCCTTTTAATCTGCCGAAATTTATCCCGATCTAATTTTCCATCAATTTCCAGATTTTCAAAAGGGATTTTTGACCAATTTATTATGTCTTTATCGTAATCTCTGAAAAATGGGCCTATGGCATCAATTATGAAAAGTTCCATGAATTATTTTACTATGGTTTTCGCAGTTTTATGAAAGATTGTGCACGCTAAGTATCAATTTAAGCAAATTAATTAATAATATAGGTTCTTCCGGGTTCAGTGTGGTAATAATTGAGAATGCTCTCAGCTTGTCATTCCTGCTTTCGCAGGAATAACATGCTGGAATAATTTTCAACTAATTTCCACACTATATTCTGAAGAACCAAAAATTTATTAAAAACCACTTAAAAGGAAGATTTACTCGACAATCAATTAATTAAAAACCAAAGGATTAATCCTCCTGGTTTTTCGGTTCAGTATAACTACATTCTTTGTTGTAACAGGCCAGATGTTCGCCTTTAGCCTTGGTTGTTTTTTCAACGAGGAAAGGTGCACCACATTCCGGGCATTTTTTATCTACCGGTTTATTCCATACTGCAAACTTGCAGTCGGGATAATTACTGCATCCGTAAAAAGGTCTTCCCCCCCGGCCTCTTCTTTCAGTCAGATAACCGTCGCAGTCTTCCTGTGGGCAATCAATGCCTATACTTATTGACTTGACAGTTTTACATTTCGGATATTTGCTACAGGCCATGAACCTGCCGTATCTTCCGGTCTTTATGACCATCGGGCTTCCGCATTTTTCGCAGACTTCATCGGTAGGTTCATCTTCTACCTTTTCACCGTTTTTTAACTGCTTGGTATTTTTACAATCAGGATAAGCTGAACAGGCAAGAAATTTACCATATCTACCTACTTTAACCACCATAGGACTTCCACATTTTTCACAGACTTCATCTATGGAATTATTTTCGTCATTTCCTTGTTCATCATCGTCCAATTCCCTTGTATTTCTACATTCCGGGTATCCTGAACAGGCGAGGAATTTACCGAATCTGCCCCATTTTATGACCATCTTTTTTCCGCATTGTTCGCAAACTTCGTCAGTAACCTCTTCCATATCTTTTTTTACTGACCTTATAGTTTCAGGTGCTTTTTCAAGATATTTGCTGAAGGGGCCGTAGAATTCTTCCAAAACTTCAACCCATTTTCTCTTTCCGTCTTCAATATCATCAAGCTCTGACTCCATCCTGGCAGTGAATTCCACATCCAGGACTTCCGGGAAGCTTTCCACCAGGAGCAGATTTACCATTTTACCCATTTCAGTAGGTATAAACCTGTTTTTCTCTTTTATTACATATTCCCTGCTTTGTATTGTGGAGATAATGCTGGCATAGGTACTGGGACGACCTATTCCCTTTTCCTCCAAGGCCTTTACCAGTGTGGCTTCGGAATACCTGTGTGGTGGCTGGGTAAAGTGCTGTTGGGGTGTAATTCCCAGCAGTTCCAGGATCTGACCTTGCTTTAACTCTGGTAATATGGATTCTTTGTCATCGTCGGGGCTATCATCCTTACCCTCAAGGTATACAGACATAAAACCCTGGAATTTGATTATAGAACCAGTGGCTCGATATATATATTTGCCGGCTTTGATGTCAATGGTAGTAACATCAAGGAGCGCTGGCTTCATCTGGCTGGCAACAAAGCGCTTCCATATAAGGTCATAGAGTGCTAACTGGTCTTTATTCAGAAACTGTTTTATGTCTTCAGGATTTCTGGCTATTGATGTAGGTCTGATAGCTTCATGAGCATCCTGAGCACCTTTTCTGCTCTTGTATGTAACAGGTCTACCGGGCAGATATTCAGAACCATATTTTTCACTGATGAAATCCCTTACAGCGTTTATTGCTTCAGAGGCAACCCGGGTTGAATCTGTACGCATGTAGGTTATCAAGCCCACCATTCCCTCATCACCAATTTCAAGACCTTCGTATAGCTGTTGAGCTATAACCATAGTCTTTCTGGCTGTAAATCTGAGTTTCCTTGCAGCTTCCTGCTGGAGTCTACTGGTTATAAAAGGAGGAACCGGCCTTCGTTTGCGCTCTTTTCTCTGGATTTTATCAACTATAAAATCTTCATCAGTTGATTGCTTAACTATGGTTTTGGCCTGGCCTTCATTTTCTACTTTAGCTTTTTTCTTACCAATTTTGTTTAATTTAGCTTCAAATGGATCTGTTTTATCACCTTTTAATTTTGCAGTGATAGACCAGTATTCCTCCGGGATAAATGATTCTATTTCGGCTTCACGCTCACAAATAAGCCGAACGGCAACAGATTGAACCCGACCAGCACTCAAACCCCATTTTATGGTTCTTCCCAGTATAGGGCTTATCTGGTACCCTACAAGCCGGTCCAGGACACGCCGGGCCTGCTGGGCATCCACTAATTTCTGATCTATTTTCCCGGGTTTTTTTATAGCTTCCTGAACAGCATCCCTTGTGATTTCGTTAAATGTAATACGCTTTATGGGTTTTTTTATGTTTTTTAATTCATGAGCAAGATGCCATCCTATGGCCTCACCTTCTCTGTCAGGGTCAGTAGCCAGAAAAATATTGCTGGCTTTTTTTGCAGCTTCTTTAATTTGTTTAACATATTTCTTTTTACTATCAATAATAACATAGTCGGGCTTAAAGCCGTTTTCTATATCCACCGACAATTTTTTCTGGGGTAAATCACGAACATGTCCACCAGAGGCTTTTACAGTGTAATTACTCCCAAGAAATTTTGTTATGGTTTTGACCTTGGTCGGTGACTCAACTACAATCAACGATTTAGGCATTTTTTAGCATCTCCAGTTATAAACTATTAATTTATACGGCTCTTCCGAATTGAGTGTGGAAATAATTTAAAACTTTCTAAGCATGTCATTCCTGCTTTCGCAGGAATGACAGTATAAAGAAGTTTCTTATCTTTACCACACTAAATCCGGAAGAACCATTTATATTGAATTGATAAAGAAAAATATAATCTATTAAGCAATTATAATGTTTGAAGTTTCTAGTCGCGCTGAAAAATCCCCTTCTTCCCTTTATTAAGATTGATATGTTTTCTGAAAGTTACTTAATATTAGTCGGGTACGGAAGATTTTCTTGTGAACATTTTTCCCGCTGATTGACTCACCAGGCCCTTTAATTCCAGCATAACAAGAACGGCTGCCACTTTATAAGCAGGCAGTTTGGCCTGTCTTGAAATATTATCTATATAAATGGGAGAAGAACCTATGGATTCCCACACTATTCTTTCATCTCCAGTTAAATTCACCTCAAATATTTCTTCCTCGGTTTTCTGTATTTTTGATTTAAGACTTTCCAGCGGCGGCAATTCACTGATAATATCTTGTACAGAATGAACGAGTTTTGCCCCTTGTTTAATCAAGTCATGAGTGCCGCTTGATTTCTGAGAGAATATCTGCCCGGGTATGGCAAAAACCTCTCTTCCCTGTTCCAGAGCGCAATCGGCAGTTATCAAAGCGCCGCTGCGTTCTGGTGCTTCAACTATCAGCGTTCCCAGAGACATACCACTTACGATACGGTTTCGTCTCGGGAAATTAGCTTTTAAAGGCGGTGTACCCATAGAAAATTCCGATACTATCGCCCCTGATGCCATTATCTCCTTACGTAAACCTGCGTTTCTTTCTGGATAGACAATATCAACACCATTACCCATAACGGCGATTGTGCGTCCCCGGGATTTCAATGCTGCTTTATGGGCGGCTGTATCAATCCCGTAGGCCATGCCACTGATAACGGTATAACCCTTACTTGCCAGTTGACCGCTTATGTATTCGGCAGCTTCTTTGCCATAGGCTGAAGCCTTTCTTGTTCCCACAACAGATATGGCATGGGAATCCTCAGGCAATATATCACCTATTACATAAATAACAGGTGGAGGATCGTATATCGCTTTAAGATTCTCAGGATAGGATTTATCACGGATAGTTATGATCCGGCAGTTATTCCGCTGGATCAAATCCATTTCTTTATCAATGGATATTTTGCCGCGGTATTCAATTATAGCATCACAAATAAGAGGCGTAAGACCTATTACACTGTTTAACTGTTTCAGGGATGCATTTAAGACTGCTTTGGGAGAACCAAAGAAGTCCAGGAGACGCTTGAAGATTACTCCACCAACCCCGGGGATCATACTTAGGGTTATCCAATCTTTGACGTCTTCTGAGCACATTTTTACTCCTGATACGATTTAAGATGTATGATTCTTCCAGATTCAGCGTGGTATTTCTATGTTCTTGTCATTCCTGAGTTTTCAGGAATGACAAGAACAGTAAATCTTTTTATTCCTACATTCAGGTGTAAGAACCAAATTTATTCATTGGTATCCAGATAACCATAAAGCTCTATTTCAGCAAGTTTTATTGGTTCTCGAAGAAGTCTTTCCATTTCGGTGCGGCGAGCTCCTCCACCGGCCATAGCTAGACCCGACTTACCTTTAGCTGTTCTTGTGGCTCTTTGGGCTTTTATCTTAACCTGGTCTGTAACGGTACTTACGTTGATCTCTATATCATCTGCAACCTCACCCCGTACTTCTTTTATTGTTTTCCATTCACCATTTCTCATGACAACCACATCAATATCCACAGGAACAGAATGTTCAGGCCGTCTGCGAACGACAATTTTTCTTATGCTTCTTGGTTTTTTAAGGGTTATTAATGCTTCGCTGAATCTGCTATCATCTACACCCTCTTCCCTTGAATACTGTCTTTGAGTTTCACCGGTGGTATACATGCTACCATCAACTAACTGTGGAACATCAGATTCACCTTCAACAGCAAAATTTTCGGATAGGGGAGGCTCTTTAAGAAACGAACAACCAAAAGCAAAAATTCCCAACAATGTTAAAATAATAAAAGTAATGTAAACTCTCTGCATTACATTCCTCCTTACTTGATTAAAAAAGCTATCTATCTATCTTCCAGACTACACCGTCGCGAGTGTCTTCAAGCTTAACACCCAGTTCTGACAAACCGTCTCTTATTTTGTCAGCAGTATCCCAATTTTTATTCTTACGAGCATCCTGCCTTATATTCACGATCAACTGCAAAAGGTCGTTTACAAAGGAATCGTCCTCAGCAATTGAAGATTCTTTATTCGCATTAATCCCCAATATCTGACACAATTCATTCAGAGTTTTATTTACCTTACCCAGGACAGCCTTCCCCTGGTCTGATGGCGAGGGATTTTCTCCGGCGAATTTATTTGCTTCTGCCACTAATTCAAATATGGCCCCAACAGCACCGGAGGTATTGAAATCATCATCCATAGATTCCTCAAATTTATCAATAGCTTTATCTATTTCTTCGCTAAGCATTTTTTCGCTTTCATTAAGCTTATGTTCCATCACCTGGGATTGGGAATCACCCAGCCTTGATGTCATATCTGAGCAATTCCATAGTCTCTGAAGGGCTTTTTTTGCTTCGTCCAGACTGTCATTGGTCAGTTCCAGGGGACCGCGGTAATGAGATGATAACAGGTAAAACCTTATGACATCAGGCTCATAATCCTCCAACAGGTCACGAACATTCTTGATATTACCCAGAGATTTTGACATCTTATCGCCAGTCATCTGAAGCATTCCGTTATGCATCCAGTATTTTGCCAGGGGTTTACCTGTAAGTGCTTCGCTCTGGGCTATTTCGTTTTCATGGTGAGGAAATATGAGATCGTTGCCCCCCAGATGTATGTCGAAAGTCTCGCCAAGATATTTGGATGACATAACCGAACATTCAATATGCCAACCGGGACGCCCCATACCCCAGGGACTTGGCCAACCCGTCTCACCTGGTTTTGATGATTTCCATAAATTGAAATCGGCAGGATGCTTTTTTCGATCATCGGCTTCCACCCTTGCCCCGGCGATTGTATCTTCAATCTTTTGTCCGGACAATTTACCGTATTCTTTGAATTTTGCAACCTCGAAATAGACATCGCCGTCCACTTCGTAGGCGTAGCCTTTATCAATAAGCTCCTGGACAAATTCGATTATATCTTCTATATGTTCCGTCGCTTTGGGACTTATATCCGCTGGTTTTATTCCAAGCTTTTCCAGGTCTTCAAAATACGCTTTTGTAAATTTTTCAGCAACGTCAGAAGGGGTAACTCCGGTTTCTTTTGCTTTATTGATAATTTTATCCTCAATATCAGTTACATTCTGGATAAACTTTACTTTATAGCCTTTATAAGCCAGATACCTGCGAACAGTCTCAGCAGTTATGAAATTTCGGGCATTTCCTATATGGAAATAATCATATACCGTAGGACCGCAGTTGTAAATCCTGACCACATCGGTTTTAACAGGAGTGAATTTCTCTTTACTCTTTGTCAAAGAATTATATATCTTTAATCCCATAAAACTACCTTTCTTCAGCGATTTTCCCTCAAACTTACAACAGCCTCAACCCCAATGGCCATAGCTTTTCCAATGCTATCCAATTTTTCATTGGTTGTAGCTTTAACACTTACACGATCTAAATTTATATTTAATATTTCAGCAATATTTACTCTCATTTCCGGTATAAAATCCGCCAACCTGGGACGCTGGGCAATAATAACAGAATCAATATTGTTTACTATAAAACCTCGCTCATGAATCAGGGAATTAACCCTTTCCAGCAGAATCATGCTGGAAATTCCTTTGTATTGTTGATCGTTATCGGGAAAATGCTGACCAATATCCCCCAGGGCCAAAGCACCCAGCATGGCATCACATATACTGTGGGTTAAGACATCGGCGTCAGAATGACCTTCAAGACCCATTTCGCAGGGTATTATAACACCACCAAGGATTAAATCCCTGTTTTCTATTAATCTGTGAATATCGTAACCTATACCGATTCGCATTACTTTTCAGAAGGCATCGTAAATATCCTGAGCTTCGCAACCGTTTTTTCAGGAACATATTTTCTCAGCCCATGTTTGAAAGTATCCAATGTGGATCCTTCAGGTAAAACAAAGAGGGCTTCAAAGCGTTGAACGGAATCGCCCGACACCCCTCCAAGGTCATAATATCTTATTTTTCTTGTGCGAAGATAGTTGGGGTCGTTAACCAATACATTGTTTCTTTTATCATCATATCCGACAACTACCACCGCGTGGTAAAGACTTCCGCGGCTCCTGTAACCTATAATCGGAGGCCATTTGTTTATAATTGATGCCTTTATAGATTTCAAATCACAATTTTGTATAAGAAAGGATGGAAGGCCATAATAATTTGCGGCTATATCCTGCATTTGACGTAATGTAGTTCCGCCGCTTCGTCCTCTGATACCCGAAAGCTGCATGGGAATATCCCAGTCTTTTGATATATCCTTTCCCCTGTAATTTAACACCATCCTTAATGAATCAGGAGCGCAGTCTGTACCTTTTTGTTTTACCGGATTATGGGGAACGCCATGTAACTGGAATCTTTCCGGTAATTTAATACTTTTTCCATCGGGTTTCCCATTACCCGGCATCTCAGTTTTTTGTTCCAGAACAGCGCATCCACCGATATATACAACAATAATAAAAACAATAAAGAGCTTGAGTGATTTTTTAAAATTCAGTTATTTTCCTCCCTGGATTCAATAATAGCTCTAGCCAATACCAGATCACCGGGGGTAGTGATTTTCATATTCTCCGATGCTCCCATAACAAGTTTAACTTTATGAGTGCCTAATTCTTCCACCAATGAAGTATCATCTGTTACCTGGATATTATTTTCCCGGGCATGAGTATGAGCTTTCAGAATCAGATCGTACTGGAAAGCCTGGGGAGTTTGTATTGACCACAGCATTTCTCTGTCTATTGTTTCAACCACGAAACCGTCTTTATCTGCTTTTTTTATGGTATTTCCCACAGGCACTGCTATTGTTGCTGCCCCCCATTTTTCAGCAGCCTTTACTGCCTTTACGATCATGTTTTCATTCAAAAATGGTCTGGCACAGTCATGAATTATCACAATATCAGTATCCGTATCAAGATTTTTAATGCCGTTAAAGACAGATTCCTGACGTGTTAAGCCGCCAGTAATTACTTTGCATGCTTTGTCCATATCATAATTTTCAACAATTTCACAGTAGCATTTATTCTCATCCCCGGATGCAGATACTATAACTAACTCGTTGATCAGGGAACACTGCAGAAAAACAGATATGGTATGAGAAAGCATTGTCCTACCGCATAACACAATATACGGCTTTTTAATTTCACCCATTCTTTTTCCGCTTCCAGCAGCGGGTATTATGGCTGATACTTTCATATTTTTATACAGGAAGCCTTCAGAAATCTTGTTGGGCTGATTTGTTAATTATATTGCTAAACTGAGTATATTATATCCAGGTAATTATGCTATGTAAATGCAATCCAACCTACATTAACATGATAAACATGATAAAGTGGTTCTTCCGGGTTCAGTGTGTTAAAGATAAGAAACTACTATATGCTGTCATTCCTGCGGAGACATGAATCCTGTTATTATGTTAAGCTCCTGGATTCTTACCTGCGCAGGAATGACATGCTTGTAGAAGAACCGTTAAATTAAACCTGATTCTTATTTTTCCTGGTCTGCTTCTTCTTTCTTTCTGGTAAAGATCATCCTTCCAGCGGCTGTCTGAAGTATACTGGTAACAACGACATCCAGGGATTGTCCCATCAGAGCCCGTCCATTGTCTACAACAACCATTGTTCCATCATCCAGATAAGCCACGCCCTGGCCGTATTCTTTTCCCTCTTTTACCACTCTTACAGTCATGGTCTCACCGGGAAGAATAACAGGTTTTACAGCATTTGCCAATTCATTGATATTAAGAACAGCTACAGCCTGTAATTCGGCTACCTGATTCAGGTTAAAGTCGTTAGTTACTACTTTTGCGTTTATATTTTTTGCCAGTTCTATTAACTTGGCGTCTACCTCTTTTACTTCGGGAAAATCTTCTTCGCTTATCTTGACATCAACACTTGGATTTTTCTGCATACCATGAAGAATATCAAGGCCACGCCGACCTCTATTGCGCCTTAACACATCGGAAGAATCGGCGATATACTGAAGTTCTTTAAGAACAAATCTTGGAATAATAAGAGTGCCTTCGATAAACCCTGTCTCACAAATGTCCAGAATTCTACCATCAATAATTACATTGGTATCCAGTATTTTAACATCAGTGTTAGCTGTGCGTCTTGAAACAGCAGCTCCCGCAGGCATAAAAAAGCTGAATTCATTTCGTCTCTTATACGCTACGGCCATACCCAGATATCCAAGAGTAAGTCCTGAACTTGCCGCTACCATGCTGAGAACGCTATCATTTTGTCCTTTCTCAATAATGTTTGAAGTCAGAAAAACCAGCAGGTTTGCAGCAATAAGTCCAGCGCTTAAACCCAATAAAGAAGAGAGAATATCCTTAAGTGTGATCCTCCTGAATAATCTTTCTATTGTTACCAGCAATACAGCAAAAATAAATCCCAGAATAAAACCCTGGATTCTGTTTACATGCATATGAGAACAGCATAAAGCTCCCACAAGGGAGCTTATAATAACAAATAAAACACGAATAAACCAAATTCCTAGCAAGCTTTCACCGCCTTTAATATTTAGTAAAATAATATTAAAAATAATAAATCAAAGTAGAATATTCAGAGCGTCGTTTACGGTACGAACTCCTAAAACTTCAATATTTGCCTCTTTTTTGAGGCCACGAAGATTATACTGCGAAACTATCGCCCTTGTAAACCCCAATTTTGCAGCTTCCCCTATACGATTGTCTGCCTGATGTACTGCTCTAACCTCTCCACCAAGCCCAACTTCCCCTACAACTACGGTCTTTGGATCGATAGATATATTTTTGAAACTGGAAGCCACAGCCGCAAGGATCCCCAGATCAACACCGGGTTCAGAAGCTTGAATTCCTCCAACCACATTTACAAATACATCGGAATTTTGAATACGCAGTCCTGCACGCTTATCCAGAACAGCCAACAAAAGTGCCAGCCGATTTCGTTCAACACCGTTGGGTGTACGCTGCGGAACACCGAAGTTTGCCGGTGCGACTAATGCCTGTAATTCCAGCAGAATAGGTCTTGTTCCTTCCATAACTGATATGACAACAGAACCGGATACATCCTCCTGACGTTCACTTAGAAGCATTTCGGAAGGATTGGTTATTTCCTTTAATCCTGTATCTCGCATTTCAAAAACACCGATCTCGTTTGTAGAACCAAACCGGTTTTTTACCGCCCGGAGAATCCTGTATATATGATACGTGTCACCCTCAAAATACAAAACAGTATCTACCATGTGTTCCATAACCCTGGGGCCTGCTATAGTTCCTTCTTTTGTCATATGGCCTATGATAAAAATGGGGATGGCTTTACTTTTGGCTATGTAGGTTAATGTTGCTGTACTTTCGCGCACCTGGGAGACATTTCCGGGGGTAGATTGGATTTCGGGGTGATATACCGTCTGGATGGAATCAACAACAACAGCGGCTGGAGAAAGTCTTTCGACATGGTTTTCTATAACAGAGATATCGGTCTCACAAAGTATGTATAGTTCTTTTGATTTGATACCAATCCTGTTTGCCCGAAGTTTTGTTTGGTTGGCTGATTCTTCGCCTGTGACATATAGAATAATACCATATTTCTGGCTTAGTTTGTCGCAGGCTTGCAGAAGTATGGTGGATTTACCTATTCCGGGATCCCCGCCTATCAGGGCTACTGATCCCGGTACAGCGCCGCCGCCAAGAACCCGGTCAAACTCCTCTATACCGGATTTTAACCTTTCCTGTTCACTTGCTTTAATTTCGGCAATAGATTGGGGTAAATTTTTTTCTTGGTTAGATATACCGCGTCTGCTGGGTGTGGCTTTAGATTTTTTGACAACCCTTTCTTCAACTAAGGTATTCCAGTTTTCGCAGTCCGGGCATCGCCCAACCCATTTGGGCGATGAATAACCACATTCCTGGCAGGTAAAAATTGTTTTCTGTTTCATTTTGTAACTTTAATAACCTGCTTAATCCTCAGAAATTCCCCGAACACCGATATTAAACCCAATATCCGAACCAGCGAGGTCTCTTGCCCCAAATATGAAATACCAATTTTCGTAGAATTTAAATGCCAGATCAAGATCAAGAGTAGGCTGTCTGTCGGTAACGTCAATAAACTCCAGAGAAGTCCACAAGCGATCTGAGAAAGCCCAGTAATCCAAACCAATACTGGATTTAGACCTGATAGCTCCTACGCGGCCCATGAAATTTCCAAACCTGCGACCTACCTGCAAATCATAAAACATCTTATGTCTGACAGAAACACCGGCGATGTATTCGTATGGGCTTGAGCCGGTTATGGTTACAGTAAACTGATTTTGCAGGCTGCGGGCCAGACTGTCATAGCTTAATTCATACTCCTTGATGGGACTCATAAGGTCAAAGACGCGCACACCTTTATTTACTCTATCCGATGCCCTGTTTATATTCGCGATAGCCTTTTTTCCTTCGGATAAGGCTTCAGTTAATTGATTATAACCTTCATCATCGGTTATAAGTTTTCCTACAGTACCTTTACCCTCTTTTATATCTGCGAAAATAGTATCCATGTTACGGGCAATTCTACTTATGGATTCGGCAGATTTATCAAAATCTTCAAGACCTTTCTGCAGTTTTTCATCGCTGTAATTTGCCATTTTATCCAGCTTTTCGGTAAATTCCGAAAGGAATTCGCTTAAATCATCAATACTCCGGGCAGCTTTGCTGGTTGAAGTCTTCATCCCTTCTGAAATTTCCTGAAAATTTTCCATCGAGCTTTCCAGATCAGGAACGGTCTTCGCCATTATCTGATCCAGGTCGTCTGATACATCCTGCACCAGGGCTTTAAGTTCCTCCCTGTCTGTTTGCAAATTGCTGACAAGGTTGTTTACCCCTGAGACAGTTTCTCCTACATCTGATTCGGCATTTCTGGTTATTCTGTCCAAGCGTGTTATCAGGGAATCAACATTGCCCATAGTTTTCTGAAGCATATTTTTAACTTCAATAATAAAATTTTTAAGCTGGGTCGCACCGACGTCAATATCCCTTTTATTTACGTTTATAAACTCTTGAATAAAGTCAATTGTGTTTATAGTTTTATCGGTAATTTCATCGGCTTTTGTAAGTACGTCGCCAACACTGATGGGGTCAATACCTATCAAAGGATCATCTGTAGTAACGGGATTTCCCGGAGGGCCGTTTGATATTTCCACATATTTCTCCCCTACTATTCCTACTATATCTATCCGTATCTGATAACCCTCTCTAATCTCAACTTCCTCCCGGAAAGTAACCACGACCTCAACTTTATTTTCTTTTGTCAACTTTACAGAGGTTACATTGCCCACCTCCAGGCCGTGTATATGAACAGGAGCATTTTTGAGAAGCCCACCGACATAGTTAAAGTGAATTCTGGCTTTTTCCTCACCTGAAGACAATCGCCACTGAGAAGATTTCATAAGTAATACAGATAAGAGTATTACCCCTACTATGGTCATCAGACCAACTTTAAATTCATCTCGCCACCATTTATTTTCCATTTATAGCTGTCCTGTTTTCAGTTGTTTGAACCAAACGGTCTAACTGGCTAAGGAATTTTTTGACAAAGGGTTCAGAGCTTTTTGTAAATTCATCCGGCGTGCCCTTAGCAACAATTTTCCCGTCATTTAACATGGCCATATGTGTTGCTACATAAAACGCACTTTGCATATCGTGTGTTACTACCAGGGAAGTGACTTTTATCTGGTCGTGCAGCTTAACTATCAGTCGGTTTATCTCATCAGCAGTAACAGGATCAAGACCCGTAGTGGGTTCATCATAAAGAACTATCTCAGGATCCATGGATATTGCCCTGGCCAAACTAACGCGTTTTTTCATGCCGCCGCTCAGGTCAATAGGCATAACATCTTCAACGCCGGGTAAAGACACCATTTCCAGCTTTTCAGCTACTATTTTTTCTATCTCTTTTTTGCTTAAATCCGTATGTCTTTTAAGGCCGAAACCTACATTTTCACCGACTGTGAGGGAGTCAAAAAGGGCGGCAGATTGAAACACCATACCAAATTTTTGGCGTATTTCACCTAACTGTTTTTCTGTGTAACCCGTTATTTCTTCGTCATCAATCCATATTTTGCCAGAGTCGGGTTTAATTAGCCCTATTATAAGTTTAAGGGTGAGGCTTTTACCGCTGCCGCTCTGACCCATTATAACAAGAGTTTGGCCAAGCTCAACTTCCAGATTTACACCTTTAAGAACTTTGTTATCCCCGAATCCCAGATGTATGTCTTCAACTTTTATCATTTATCAACTTATATCAACTTACGCCCAGTATAGCATATATACCATAATTCAGGAAAAAATTGGCAATTATTATAAATAAGAATGAATTTACCGCCGCAGAAGAAGTGGAAAGCCCAACACCTTCAGCCCCTCCTCTGGCAGATAAGCCCCTGTGACATCCAACCAGTGCTATAATTATACCAAAAGTCATACCTTTTACAAGGCCTGCAATAACATCACCGGCAAAGACGAATTTCTCAGCCTGCTGGAAGAAAAAAGTTCCTGATATACCAAGATATAAACTCATCAGATAGCCACCAAGAATTCCCGCTATATCAGCAAATATTACAAGTATAGGCAGCATAATTGCGCAGGCAAGAAATCTTGGTACTACCAGATGCTTGATAGGGCTAACTGCCATAGACCTGAGGGCATCAATCTGTTCCGTAACCTTCATAGTTCCGATTTCCGCAGCCATTCCAGTGCCAACCCGGGCTGCCGTAACAAAAGCTGTTAATAAAGGCGCAAGCTCTTTTATGACGGATACACTGACAAAGCCGCCTATCATACCCTCTGCTGACATAGACTTAAGCTGGTAAAAAGCCTGTATTGCAGAGACCAAACCCACAACAGCCCCTGTAACAATAACCACAGACAGAGCTTTTACCCCTACATAATAAAGCTGTTTAAGAAGGGGAGCAAACTCATAAGGACGCTTGAAGATCATACGGACTGTCGAGAAAAAAAGTATAGAAGCTTTTCCCGCATCCTTTATTGTATATACGAAATTTTCCTGAAGACTTTTTTGCTTGTCCATAACTTTTTGTGTAGATAAAAAAATGTTAGGAAGGATTTATTCAGGATTGAAGCAACTTTAAATGAAATTCTAAGACGCGCTAAAAATCCCCTTTGACTTTGAGGTTTAGTTTTTTTGAAAATATGAGATATGGATTTTATGCTAAGATAAAACCAAACCCGGAAGAACCTTAAATTTTAAAGCTTCATAGTTCTTCCGACTTGAGTGTGGAAATAAGAAAACATTTTCTAATTAAGAAAAAATCTCATCTTTTTGTCATTCCTGCAAGAGCAGGAATGACAGGCTGAGGAAATTTTCAAATTATTACCACATTAAATCCGGAAGAACCAACTTCATTAACGGTAATGAATTTACCTCACATAATTCTTTGCCATATTTTCAAATTTCATGTAATTGGCTCTGAAAATCAGATCTATCTTGGTTGTGGGGCCGTTTCTCTGTTTACCTATTATAACCTCTGCCTCCCCCGGTTTACCTGACATATCCCTCTCGTAGTATTCTTCCCTGTAAAGGAACATCACCAAGTCTGCATCCTGTTCTATTGCCCCGGATTCTCTAAGGTCTGAAAGCTGGGGTCTTTTATCGGGTCTGCCTTCGGGAGAACGGCTTAACTGGGAACATGCAATCACAGGTAAACTTAGTTCCTTGGCTAATATTTTCAGGGATCTTGATATTTCAGATATTTCCTGCTGTCTATTTTCTGATCTACCTCTTCCCTGCATTAACTGAAGATAGTCTATCATTATTAGACCGATTTCGTGTTCAGCTTTTAAACGTCTGGCCTTTGCCCTTAATTCCATAACAGTTATTCCAGGTGTATCATCAATAAAAATGGAAGATTCTGATAATTTGCCTGCTGATATAGTAAGTTTTGGCCAGTCTGATTCGGAGAGAAAACCTGTTCTGAGCTTCTGGAATTCCACATTGGCTTCGGCTGCCAGCATCCTTAGCACTAACTGTTCACGAGACATTTCCAGGCTGAACATGGCCACCGGGGTCCTATATTCACCGGCCACATAGGTGGCTATGTTCTGGATAAACATACTTTTACCCATACCGGGCCTTCCGGCGACTATAACCAGATCTGATTTTTGAAAACCTGAAGTGGCGTTATCCAGATCAGTGAAACCTGAAGGTATACCCGTAACATGTTCACGTTTGTTATAAAGCTCCTGTATAG
>WJIO01000049.1 GCA_014730235.1 Candidatus Poribacteria bacterium | reverse complement strand
GAAATTAATGACTTTTTTAGTGACTTTTACATATATGTTTTTTCTTACTGCTTGTGGTTGTTTTCTTATCAAAAGGTTTAAACTGAATCCACTAATTGCTTTGCCTGTGGGATTTTTAGCTGGATCGGTTTTTGTTGGTATTATTATGTTTATCTTGGTTAGTGTAAAACTGGTATCATGGATTCCTGTGATATTATTACTTATCGCTATCTCTTTAGTGGGAATATTTGGTTTGCGATATTTACTCTATTCAGGCAGGGAAAACGTTAAGTTTTTACGAAAAGATCTATATAAAGGTAGATATAAACTTATTCTCTTGCTTCTTCTCATATTAGGATTATTACTTCAATTGGCCTGCGCTTATACTCCGCCAAGAAGTGCTGATGCCATGAGATACCATTTAGCGCAGGTAAAAGATACAGTTAATCATTCGGGATTTGTGTTTCGTCCATACTATCATTACAATTTCCCCCAGTATTTCCATTACATCTTCATCCCTGTATATATGTTGGTAGGTGGAACAGGGATCAAGTTAGCAGTATATATATACTTTGTTTTGGTATTATTCATAACAATACATATATCATACAGTACAGAGAAGATTAAAAATTTATCATTATTGGCGTTGTTTATAGTATACACGCCGTTATGTTTTCAGGAAGCCACAATAGTTACCAATGATTTTCCCATGATATTCTATGTATTGCTGGGTATACTGCTAATCATAAATTATAAAACAGACTCTAACAAGATTTATCTGGTATTGTCATATATATCATTAGGTTTTGCATTAGGTATAAAATATCAGGCAATATTATATTTCCCAATATACATGCTAGTTACATACTGGGCTATGCGTGATAAAGAGTATTCGTTTAAGGAATATATGATAATAATCCCACTGGTTATCATTGCCTTAGTTATAGCTTCCCCATTCCTTATCCGCAATACATATTATACCGGAGATCCTTTCTGGCCTCTTATGCAGGATATATTTAGGGTTGAGCAGGATTACTTGTATGAGGTAACACATTCAGCTACATCCCGTATGCAGGGGAAAATTAGCATAACATCTATTGGCGAATCAATAATTAGCATGGCAAAATACTGGCACATAATACCCTTGACATGGTTATTATGGCTGTTATATCTATTCATTCGTCGTTCATTAGCATTTCCATACCGAGCCATTACCATTGTATATCTTGTATTCTGGTATATATTACAACCCAAGTTATACCCACGTTTTGCCCTTTATATATTCCCTATAGTCGCTATTATGGTAGTGAGTTTTTGTGAATGGAGCTGGATTAAGAATTCAATTGCAGGGAGGGTTTCATACATTTTACTTGGTTTATGTATTTTGGCTGGATTAGGATTCGCAATAATTTATTCTCTGGATTTTCTTGAATACCATATCAATAGAGATATAGACAAATATCATCAGGCGACCTGGCTCTATCCTCAATATAAATGGATTAACCGGAATATTCGTGACAATAAGAAAATCCTGGTGATTGTTGGAAGCGCTCATACATACTATTTAGACTTACCATATCTAAGAGCAGATCCGGAATTATCGGGATTGATTGATTGGAATTCAGTTAATAGTGTAGAAGAGCTAAAATTTATACTGCATAATCTCCAGGTTGATTACATTTTTTACGATGACAGGAATTGGAAGCATTTGCCGGGTGGGGAAAATATGGCAGGATTAATTCATGCTTTGAAAGATTCTGAAGGAGTATCAGTCATGATGCAGGAAGACGTAAAACTCATAACTCTGAGGGTATTAAGAAGATATATAAAGACCAGAGTTTTACTGTTAAAGATTGAGGATATGGACAGTTAACGCTAATATCCATACCCCCAAGCGTCTATAAACATCAGTTATTGCTTACATCACAATACCAGACATTATCAACCAGTATACAAGTCATATGGTCACCTATCGTTCCGGTAAAAGGGTTACTGCTATTACCTTTTAAATAAGCGTTACCAAAGTTGACACTGGTATTACCATCCCCAAATATAACTTTTATCTCCTGCCCTTCAACGCCGTCGGTAAAGTTGGTAATGGTAACAGGACTGGAATTATTGGTTTTCAATATGTTACCGTATTCAACAGACGGTGTTGAAGTACCGGATGTCGTAATAATGTTGCTGGTGATAAACCGTCCACCAACCCGGAGGTCACCAACAACCCCCCTGCTGTCGTCATATATCGGAGTACATGTAGTACCTTCGACGACTTCTACACCGTCAAAGAGGCAGTAATCCCCAATATCTCCCGTTGCCCACGCTCCGATTTGAATCCGGCATGAAGTAGTATTGTTCTTCATTCTAAATGTAGCGGATATGGGCGTCCATTGTTCAGTGGGAAGTTCACTAAAAGTTCTGGAATGGGTTGCAATAGAACCATCATAAGGTGGATAGTGTAAAGTTATTTGTGGACTATAGGAATTAACGGCTGGCACATATACCCACACCCTGACAGTTAGCATCAATCCGTTACTGCGCCCATCTTCAAAAGGATTACAGAAGCGGTTATAATCCAACTCATAGACCAGAGAAACAGTATTATAGCCGGCTATTCTTTCAACTTTGCATGAATAATTACCGAATTTGGCATTGGTAGATTTGGATAAACATACGCTGGATGGATATGCAGAAAAACCTAAGGGTATGCCATTTATCCACGATTCCATCATACCGTCAACCATGTTCCGATAGGATTTATTTGGATGAAAGCCCTGTGTGTCGTAACAATGAAACTCTGAATTGCCGTAATCTATGATGTTGGAAATCTCGCTGTTGGTTGCTTCGACTTCAATAGGTTTGGTATTAGTAGAACAATTCGATATTCTTACAGAGTCATTAGTGTTATTGAAGATTATACCGCTTGCCGCATATGTGTTATCAACGGTTATATCTTTGCAACCCGTTCCTATAATACCACCATTAGAGGCGATAAAACAACCTGATATTCTGACGTTATTACATCCGGACAGAGTTATTTTGCTTACCCCTGATTCCAAGTGAACGGATCTGATCTCAAATCCCTGTTTTACGTTTGTCAGGTTAATACCTCCATGAGAGTATCCCTGAATAACTCCACCGATAATATGCCCGTCGCCTTCTCCTGAATCACTAATATATATACCGTATTTTCCTCCACCGTTCATCTGTGGGTTTTTTATTGATAATCCATTGATACTGACACTATTATCTCTGTTACCATATATACCATATTCAAAAGCCGGTGTAGAACCAAAGGGACCTGACAAACCGGTACGAAAATCTTCAATAGTACATTGCAGTGAACCTTCCATCCATATACCTATATAGCCACCATACATAGTTACGTTCTCTACTTTATGGTAATGTGTGTTTTTGAAATGTATGTTAGCAGTATTGGCTGCTATTGAGTCCGAGCCTATTACCAGGTCTTTGAAGTATACATTATTAACTGTAACTTCAAATAATGTAAAATCTCCATTGCAAAATATCTTTGTGCCGTAATTACTGGTACCGAATATCTGTATGCGTTTATTAACGGTAATTTTGCTGTTGACCGTATACAGACCTGGTGGAATAATTAAAGTAGTTCCTTCTGGCATATCTGCAATAGCAGTGGCAATATCAGAATAATTAGTGGCAACATAAATACCCGTTTCTTCGGTAAGACTACCTGATCCTGGAGTGCCTTGATCCCCTATAAATTTCATAGCTGGCGACCAATCTCCATCCGTACCGATCCTTACTCTCATGTATTTATCACCAGCGACATACATGGTATGCCAATTAGACGTACCATCAACGGAATATTCGATATATACTGAATCTCCGGGTTCACCCGGAGGTCCTGGTAATCCTCCTGCTGTTAAAGCACCAAATGGCATAATATTCTCTCCTGATATTAAAATGATTGTAACAAAAACTAATGTTAAAGCTGCTATAAACGTTGAAATTCGCATCTCTCTATCCTCATATTGATGATTGATTCTGATATAATTCTAAGATAAATTTAAAAGCATATAGATTATACCAGCATTTTTCAGCAATTACTATCTTCCAATATTATACTTTATTTTTTATGTAATGTTGATCTATTACGGAAAAATAACATTTTAACAGAAAGATGCGCATTAATAAAAATTTAAAAGGTCTTTTCTTCTGCCATATCATAAATACATATCGAGTCAAAAATGCATTTGAGTGAAAGCTAATATAGCTGTTGATGCGCCTTTTTATTTATGTTGACAATACTTATTTAAATGAGGTATACTATGCCAACGAAAGGATTTGTGGCATTTCTTGTTAATTCCCTAATATAAGGTATTTATTGAAAATTATTCATATAGGTTAATTTTGACATATATTTAGAGAATCCTAGGAGTTTAAAATTTTTCATTTTTAAAAAAAACCAGAGAAATTAAAGCTTTATATATTCATAACAAAGTTTAACTGGATTTCATAAACCTGCGAGACTATATCAGGAATAGTAATGATGGTATTAATAATTAAATGTAATAAGGATATGCCGCTTTATTATCTATAATCTCCGCAAAGAATTGTATTTGCTAACCATTATTCTACCTGTTTGCTTCCCCGATTATTAATATATTAGAAGAAAAGCTTTAAATAATAAATAAACTGAATAATGATTTAACGATTTCAAAAAAATAGTTCCATTGTTGGGGTTTTTGATATATCTTTGATATGTTTATAGTATATGAAAATAAGGCTAAGTCTTTAAATTTATTATTAAATTGTAGATTTTAATTTTATATATAATTTGGAAATGGTGGGATGAAGCAACTAACTCAAAATTTAAAGAACGGCGAATTAACAGTAGAAGATATTCCGGTACCAGTATTAAAGAGCGGTGGTGTATTGGTGCGAAACCGTTATTCTTTAATAAGTGCTGGTACTGAACGAATGACTTTAGACCTAGGACAGAAAAGTATTTTAGATAAGGCAAGGGAAAGACCTGATTTAGTTAAACAAGTTTTAGAACAGGTTAAACGAGATGGTGTTTTAAATACCTTTCGTAGAGTTATGGATCAAATGAATATGCCTATACCGCTGGGTTATAGTTCATCGGGAGTTGTAGAATTAGTAGGCGAAGAGGTAAACGGCTTTAAGGTTGGTGAAAAAGTTGCTTGTGCCGGGGCAGGTTATGCGAATCATGCTGAATTAGTATATGTACCCAAAAATCTATGTGTAAGATTACCTGAGGGAGTTAGCCTTCAGGATGCAGCCTTTACAACATTAGGTTCTATAGCATTGCAGGGAATTAGAAGAGCAGAACCACATTTAGGTGACATTGTCGCTGTTATAGGTCTTGGTCTAATTGGTCAGATAACTGTTCAGTTACTACAGGCTAATGGTTGTAGAACGATAGGAATTGATATAAATTCAGAAAAAATAGAGATTGCCCGACAGCTTGGAAATGAAAACGTTATCAATACCGAAGAGGCTGTTGACTTTTGTAATGATTTTTCCGGAGAAATGGGTGTTGATTCAGTTATTATAAGCGCTGCTACAACTGACAATTCCCCTATAGAGCTTGCTGGCCAGATCTCAAGAGATAAGGGAAGAATAGTAGTTGTAGGTGCAATTGGCATGGATGTTCCTCGTGGTTTATATTATAAAAAAGAGTTAGACCTCAGGTTATCCAGGTCTTATGGCCCAGGTAGGCATGATACAAACTATGAAAAAAAAGGTATAGATTATCCAATTGGTTATATCAGATGGACTGAAAAACGCAACATGGAAGAATTTCTTCGTTTGGTTTCAGAAGATAAAGTTAAACCAAAGGAATTAATTACACATATATTTGATTTTGAGGAAGCCCAAAAAGCTTATGATATAATAACAGGTAAAACTCAGGAGAAATATCTGGCAATTTTACTTAAATACAAGATAAATGAAGAATTAAATAGTAGTATAGTTATAAGATCACCTGATTCAGTAAAAACACCAAAAAAAGTTACTTCTGATCGAGTTAATATAGGTGTAATAGGTGCGGGTAATTTTGCTAGAGGTATTTTATTACCTATTCTTAAAAAGCAAAAATCAGTTGATATAAAATGTATAGCAACAGCGACAGGATTAACTGCTGCCGATGCCGGAAAAAAATTTGGATGTAATTATGTAACATCAGATTATAAAGAAATGCTTAATGATGATGAATTAGATGCTATATTCGTTGCTACAAGACATAATTTACATCCGGTAATAGCTATCGAGGCAATAAAAAAAGGTAAATATGTTTTTGTTGAAAAGCCTTTAGCTATATCTATGGAACAGCTTGAAGAGGTAATGAACATATGGGAATCTTTTAATGGTAATATTATGGTAGGCTTTAACAGAAGATTCTCTCCTTTTGCCAGAAGAATTAAAAAATTCTTTCATAACAGAAAATTCCCTTTGTTTATTAATTATCGCGTTAATGCAGGACCTACTTCTAAGGATAGTTGGGTACATGATATGGAGGAAGGTGGAGGTAGAATACTGGGGGAAGTATGTCACTTCGTTGATTTTATCCAATATATGATAGGACTCTATCCTAATCAGGTTTATACCGATATGTTGAGACGAAATGGTAAAACTCTGGAAAATATGGATAATATATCTTCAATTCTTACTTTTCCTGATGGTTCTATAGGAACTATTAATTATTTGTCTAATGGAGATCAACGATATCCAAAAGAAAGAATAGAAATATTTGGCGGTGGTTCAGTTTATGCTATAGATGACTTTATTTCTGCTGAGATTGTTACTAATGGTAAGCGAAAGAAATTTAGTGGACACCAAGATAAAGGTCATAAAACTGAACTGACTGAATTTGTTGCAGCGGTAAAAAATAACACTCATGTTCCGGAAGATTTCCGAGAAGCAATTGCCGTAACTATAACAACTTTCAAAATTATAGAATCAGCAAAAAGCGGACTTCCTGAAAATATTAATATTTCTATGGAATAAATTTTATGTTTGAAATTATTTAGTTCACTCCCGCTAATAGATATTTCCCCTCCAAAAATATGTCACACTGAATACTTAGCCATAATAGGATAAAAACTATAAGAGGTTGTCTAATGAAGATTTTAATATTGGTGAATGGTTTTCCACCAGAAATAAGATCTGTAGCTCACCTCTTTTATGAGCTTGCTGAAAGCCTGGTTAATCTAGGACATCAGGTAACTGTGGTTACTGGTTTTCCCAGTTATGCAATTCGTGAAGTGGATAAAAAATACAGACATAAGTTATTTCTTAGAGAAAAAATGAATAATGTAAATGTTATTAGGTTGGCTACTATTCCACTGCCGAGAACAATACCAATGGTAAGAACTTTTTCTCATTTTTTTGAAGCTATTTCTTTCTTCATAGGTGGACTTTTATCCAGAAAGCAAGATGTTGTTTTGATTTATTCCCCTCCATTAACTTTAGGAATTTCTGGCTATTTCCTTAAAAGATTAAAGAAAATACCCTTTTTTTTTAATATGCAGGACGTATATCCACAGTGTCTAATTGATATTGGTATATTAAAAAATCCGGTAATAATAGCAATTTCTCGCTTACTTGAAAAATGGGTGTATAAAAGAGTAGATTATTTCACCGTATATTCAGATGGAAATAAACAACACCTTTTAAAAAATAATGTTCCAGATGAAAATATAATTATTATACCCAATTGGGTTGATACAGATACAATAAAACCATCAGAGAGGCTGAATAATTTTCGTCGCAATAACGATCTAGGTACTAGTTTTATTGTCTCATTTGCAGGCGTGATGGGATATGCCCAGGGTCTTGATGCTGTAATCCACAGTGCTAAAATAATTGAAGAATATAAAAACATACTTTTCCTTCTCGTTGGAGATGGTGTAGAGAAGCCAAAACTAGAAAATATGGTTCAGGAAATGGATTTGCAAAATGTCAAATTTCTCCCTATGCAGCCAAAACATATATATCCACAGGTCTTAGCAGCATCTGATGTATGTCTTGTAACTTTAAAAGGTGAATTGAAAACAGCAATCCCTGGCAAGCTTCAAAGTATAATGGCAAGCGGAAGACCTGTATTAGCCAGTGTTGATCTGTCAGGAGAGGTGCCAAAGGTTATTAAAGCTGCAAAATGTGGATATTGTGTTGAATCTGACAATCCGGAAGAACTTGCTAAAGCAATAATTAATTTATATGAAAAAACAAATTTGAGAGAAAAATTCGGTAAAAATGCCAGAAGTTTTGCTGAAAAACATTTTTCCAGAAATGTATGTATATCTAAGTATGATCAGGCATTCTTCAAAGCAGTAAAAGAATTCTGATAATTCAATTAATTTAAGGAAAAAACATGAGAGTTCTAGTTACAGGTGGAGCCGGATTTATCGGCTCTAATGTCACAAAATTACTTTATAACAAAGGTTATGAAATATATGTTTATGATAATTTTTCTACAGGTTATATAAACAATTTAAATTCATTAAATGGATTAAAAATAATAAAGGGTGATATAAGGGATAAGGAATCTCTAGAATCAGCCATTAAAGGTTGTGAATTTGTTTTCCACCTGGCAGCTCATATTGGTAACGTAAAATCACTGGAAAATCCTGTTGAAGATTCAGAAATAAACGTTTTAGGAACTCTTAATGTCTTGGAATGTTCAAGAATTAATAAAGTGAAGAAAATTGTGTATTCGTCTTCTGCTGCCATATTTGGAGAACCTCATTATCAACCTATTGATGAAAAACATCCACAAAATCCCGATTCACCTTACGGCGTAAGTAAATTAGCCGCAGAAAAACACTGCATGTGTTACAACCGAATTTATGATATTGATATAGTCTGTCTTAGATATTTCAACGTATATGGAGTAAATCAACGCTATGATGCCTATGGAAATGTAATACCTATATTTGCCACTTTATTATTGCAGGATAAACCCATAAAAATATACGATGATGGAGAGCAGACCAGGGATTTTGTCAACGTTAAAGATATTGCAAAAGCAAATCTTATGGCGGCAGAAAAACAAGAACTTTCAGGAGTTTTTAATATCGGCAGTGGAAAATCAATCACCATTAATTCCCTCGCAAATATGATGAAGAACATTATCAATAAAGACGCAGAGATTATCTATTCACCACCTCGTAAAGGTGAAATAAGACACAGTAAAGCTGATATTTCTCTGGCTAGAGATTCTTTTGGTTTTAATCCTTCTGATAATGTATATGAAAATTTACTGGAATATATTCACTGGCTTAAAGAGTGTTGGGAGAGGTAAATTGTTATTTGACAAGAAAAATATACTAATAACAGGCGGTACTGGTTCTCTTGGCAGAACTCTGGTAAAGAGAATTATGGATGGCGTATTGGGAA
Organism: Candidatus Poribacteria bacterium; assembly: GCA_014730235.1. Classification (GTDB taxonomy): domain Bacteria; phylum Poribacteria; class DTPJ01; order DTPJ01; family WJIO01; genus WJIO01. Next base: position 32,261 of record WJIO01000049.1, on the reverse strand, counting down.
GACCCAAAAGGATAATAATATTTTCCAGGGATGAAGCCAAACATCACCGGATGAAGCTTGACTGGAAAAATATTAAATACGCAACCGATGACATATTCTATCGAAATTTCGAGGAAATATTGGATTTTAGAATTGGCGATGTCCGGGATTATGAATCAGTTCTCAGCGCTGCCAGGGATTCTGATATAATTATCCATGCTGCAGCACTAAAGCAGGTTCCAGTATGTGAATATTTCCCATACGAAGCAGTAAAGACAAACATTCTTGGTGCCCAGAATATATCGAGAGCAACGATAGAATTAGATGGTAAAATAGAAACAGTATTAGCCATATCTACAGACAAAGCGTGTAAACCAATCAATACTTACGGAATGTGCAAAGCAATTCAGGAAAGAATAATACTTACTGCAAACCTAAGTTGTAGCAAAACAAGGTTTATCTGTGTTCGCTATGGTAACGTTATTGCTTCAACAGGCTCAGTTATACCATTATTCAAACAACAGATAAAGAATGGTGGTCCGCTCACTATAACTACGAGAGATATGACTCGTTTTTTCCTCAACTTAGATCAGGCCGTAGATACGATTTTTGAAGCCTTTAAAAGCGGTAAATCTGGCGAAACATATATACCCATAGTTCCATCTGCTAAAATAACTGATCTGGCGGAAATAATGATTGGGAAAAGAGATATAGAAATTAGTATTATCGGTATAAGACCCGGCGAGAAAATACACGAAATATTAGTTTCTGAAGAAGAATCTAAAAGAACTATAAGACGCAATAATTATTATGTAATCTGTTCTATTCTCCCCGAGATATCCCAGATACCAATTACCGAAACAGTCTTAAAAGATGAATATTCTTCAGCGGATAGACTTATGAATAAGCAAGAACTGGAAAATATATTAAAAGAGCAAGGACATTTGGAGTTTTAGTGATGAAAATTATGACTGTTTTAGGTACGCGTCCTGAAATTATACGCTTATGTGCAGTTATTAAAAAGCTGGATAAGTATTGCCATCATATTTTAGTTCACACAGGTCAAAATTATGATGAAAGGTTAAGCGATATTTTTTTTCATGATCTGGAACTCAGACAGCCTGATTACTATCTTGGTGTAAAAGAAGACACTTTTGGCAAACAAATTGGTAAAATACTTTCCAGTGTGGAAGAGGTAATTATAAAAGAGAAGCCTGATAGAATACTTATTTTAGGGGATACAAACAGCGGTTTAGTAAGCATTATTGCCAAAAGAATGGGAATACCAGTTTTCCATATGGAAGCCGGCAATAGATGTTTTGATGACAGAGTACCTGAAGAAGTTAATCGAAAGATTATCGATCATTCCAGCACTATACATCTTCCTTATACGAATAGAAGCAAGGAGAATTTATTAAACGAAGGTATAAATACCGAAGGTATATATATCATAGGTAATCCAATACTGGAAGTTATTGAGAGTTTTTCTGATAAGATTGAAAAATGTGATGTTTTAAACAGAATGAATCTGAAACCCAGAGAATATTTCCTCGTAACAATGCACCGCGCCGAAAATGTTGATATAGAGGATCGTTTAAGAAGTATTGTTTTGGCTCTTAATAAATTGAATGAAAAATATAAGATTCCAGTATGCTGTAGTCTGCATCCCAGAACCAAAAATAAAATGCAAAAATTCGGTTTATCTCAGAAAGATGATAAAGTTATGTATTTAGAGCCGTTAGGCTTTATAGATTTTATAACTCTTGAAAAGAACGCTCGTTGTGTAATTACAGATAGCGGTACAGTTCAGGAAGAATGTTGTATTTTTGGTATTCCAAATATAACAATAAGGGATGTAACGGAAAGACCTGAAACCATAGAAAGCGGAAGCAATATGCTGGTAGGAATATCTACTCAATTTATTGTGAATTCAGTTAATATTATAACAGATGAAGAAAATAATTGGTCTCCACCAATTGAGTATGTTGAAAAAAATGTCTCTTCAAAAGTAATTAAAATAATACTTGGATATAATAGAAATAGGTAGAGCAAAACTTAATTCATCCATAGAGGTTCTTCGGTTATGAAAAAAATATTGGTAATTGGTGAAAATGGCATGTTAGGATATGCCGTACATGAATATTTCAAATCCAGAAAATATAATGTTGAAACCTTAAATCGGGCTGATTTTGATATTGCCAAAACAAACATTGAATTTCTGGATAATATTATTGGTGAAATAGATTTAGTAATAAACTGCGCTGGTATAATTAATAAAAGAATTCAGGATTTCTCTGCTGAGGATGTATTAAAAGTCAATTCTGTTTTTCCAAAAAATCTCGCTAAATTATGCAAAAAACATGATAAATTCTGCTTTCATATAACTACAGATTGTGTTTATTCTGGTAAGCGAGGAATGTATACTGAATCCGACTATTTTGATGCTGATGATTTATATGGGTTAAGTAAGATTGGTGGGGATAATGCAGAATGTATGGTCTTAAGAACTTCTATAATCGGACAGGAAAAGAAAAATCTCCGGTCATTGCTGGAATGGTTAATAAGCGAGAGGGGAAATACAGTCAATGGCTATACAAATCATCTATGGAACGGTGTCACTACAGTATATTTAGCCCAAATTATTGAGAGTATATACGAAAAAGGTTTATACGAAATAGGTATATTTCATATTTTCTCAGATGAAGTCGTAAGTAAATATAAATTATTAGGCATGATTAACGAAGTTTATAAACTTGATGTTAATATTAATCAATATGAAACCCCTAAATCATGCAATCGAAGTTTAGCTTCTGAAAAAGATCTCTGTGCTAAAGTAGTGAGTAAAAGTCTTGTTGATCAAATTAGAGAGATGAAGCTTTTCTTTGATAATATAAGAGCACCATCACAGTAATGATAAAAATATATTCAATTGTATTCTTTACCTCTCTAATCCTTGCGCTGATTACTGTGCCTATCATCCGTTGGATATCTATCAGATATAATCTTCTTGATAAACCTAGCGAGCGTAAACTACATAAAAAAGCCGTACCTGCTATTGGAGGAATTGGTGTTGCTTTTGCCTGTCTTTTATCAATAACCATATCTTACTTTATCTTTCATTCCCAAATAAACGAACCCACACAGAGGTTCATCGGCTTAATCATTGGTGCTGTTACCATATGTCTTCTTGGTGTATGGGATGATTTACGCAGCATGAATGCACCGAGAAAATTTTCAGGACAAACTGTAGCTGTTGTTATAATTATATCGTCTGGCTTTTTAGTTCGAGAACTTAAATTGCCATATTTAGATATTGTTAATTTAGGGTGGTTAGGTGGAGCTATCTTTACCGCTTTCTGGATAACCGGAATTATAAATACTATCAATTTTATTGATGGCATGGATGGACTTGCCGGTGGTATTTCTGTTATTATTGCTATTTCATTTTTTCTAATAGCAATATTTGTTGGCAATTATTATATGGCTGTAGTTTGCATTGCTGTTACCGGCAGTGTATTAGGCTTTCTTAGATACAATTTTCATCCTGCCAGTATATTTATGGGTGATTGCGGTGCTATGTTCTTGGGCTTAGTATTATCTGTAGTCTCCATATCTCTTCTTTTTCAGAATCCTTCTCCAATAAACGCGAGTTCAGTCGTTTCTGTATTAATATTTGGTTTGCCGGTATTTGACACAACATGGGCTATAATTCGTAGAGTTAGAAGACGTTTGTCCCCGTTCCATCCTGACAATTTACATACCCATAATAAACTAATGTATTTGGGGTTTTCTCAGCCAAAATCTGCTTTCATTTTGTATTCTGTCAACATTTTAAGTGCAACATCAGGTATATTTATAGCCTCTATAAATAGTGATCTCATAGCTGTTATATTACCTATTATTATGCTAGCAATCGCTTTATCAGGAGCTTTATATTTAAATAAAGAAATGAAATCTAGAGGTTTAATTAAAGAGAATTGGTGGCTGTAAAATATATAAAATGGAGATCTATATGAATTCCAGAGAAAGAGTTAAACTTGCATTAGAATTAAAAGAAGCAGATAGAATCGCTATACACGACAGCCCTTGGGGAACTACTATACAGCGTTGGCATAAAGAGGGTTTACCACAAGATAAATCACCCACAGAATATTTTGGATATGAATTTCGTGGTTTTGGTGGGGATAACTCTTTGCAACTCCCAAGGCAAGTTTTGGAAGAAACGGATGAATATGTCATTGCTACTAATTCCGATGGCGCTAAGATGAAAAACTGGAAACATATGACTTCAACACCGGAACTTATTGGCTTTACCATAAAGACCAAAGAGGCATGGGAAGAAAATAAACCCAGAATGGTAATGAATGAAAGTAGGGTTAACTGGGAATCCCAGATTAATTCGAATAAAAAAGCATATCAAGATGATTATTTCTGCACTCTCAATTTCGGTCCTGGATTTACAAAAATCTGCGATATGGTGGGTCCTGAAAATACCCTTATCAATATGATGACCGAGCCGGACTGGGTAAAAGATATGTTTATGACAGATGCTCAACTCTGTGCAGATATGGCTGAAGAGATGATGGGCAGGGGAATGAAGTTTGATGCCGGATGGATATTTGACGATCTTGGTTTTAGAGACCACTCTTTTTTTCCGCCAGAAACCTACAAAGAGTTGCTTATGCCTGCCCACATGCTAATATGCGAACCATTTAAAAGTCGTGGGATACCCATGATTCTTCATAGCTGTGGATATACAATGGAACTTATACCTTTGATAATAGAGGCTGGTTTTGACTGCATCCAACCCCTTGAAGTAAAAGCCGGTAACGATATGCTAAAACTAAAAAAAGATTATGGTAATTATATAGCCTTCATGGGCGGAATTGATGTGCGCAATATGTCATCTCCAAATTCCGATGATATAATGAAAGAAATATCGACAAAATTACCATTTATGAAAAAAGGCGGTGGATATATATACCATTCGGATCACTCTGTTCCCGATAATGTCAGTTTCCAACAATATTGTCGGGTTATGGAATTAGTGGCTGAATATGGTAAATATTGAATAGAATTTATCGGAAAGGAAAATAAAAATGGCTTTATTAGCAACTGTTACTTTATATGGCATTTATGATTTTATCATTCATACTGATTCAGAATTTGACAATCCATTTTTAGTGGAAGTTTGTGCAGTTATGGAACATGATTCAGGAGAAAGAATTGAGGGAATCCCTGCTTTTTATAATGATAATGGAGATTGGATAGTCCGATTTAGCCCTGATAAAAAAGGTCGATGGAAAGGTTGGACAAAATCTAAAGAACCTTCTCTGTCGGGAATTAAACTAGAGGAAATTGAATGTATTGATAATGAAAACCATAACATACATGGAAAATTAATTATAGACCCCCAAAATACCCAAAAATTCTTGTGCGAAGATAATACCCCATTTGTAATAATGGGCTTTGAATGTGATTGGCTTTTTAGCTATCACCAGAGAAATCCTGCTCTTTGTCACAAGCAAATTAAGCTTATAAAAGACAGGGGATTCAATTATGTTATAATGAATATCTATGCACATACTGGATTCTCTCAACCGGAATCGCGCTTTGAAGGTAAAACAATTCCTGATACTGTATATGGCCCTCCGGATATGTATGTTTTTGGTGGAAACAATGAAAATCCAAACCACGCAAAATTAAATATAGATTTCTTTAAAGACTACGATAAGCTGATGAATATTCTACAGCAAAATGGTATCGTAGCCCATATTATGATACAGGTACAAAACAAGCATGTTAAATGGCCAGAACGTCTATCTGTAGAAGATGATATATATTGGAAATACGTTGTGGCAAGATACCAGGCTTTTAGGAATATTGTTTGGGATGTGGGCAAAGAAAGTTACAATCTGTTTCGCTCAACAGAAAGTCATGAATATACAATCAGCCGTATTGATTTAATAAGAAAAATCGATGCCTATAAACATCTGGTTACAGTTCATGATCCAGAAGCTGGAAGCCAAGGAAGATATTCAGAAATAGATGAAATAGTTGATTTCTGTTCTGATCAGGTTCACCTGAAAGATGTAGAACGATATAATAGAGAAGCTTTAAAAAAACTCAGGTTATTTCCAAAGCCATATATTAATATTGAATATGGTTATGAGTTAGGGGTGGAAGATCTTAAAACATACAAGAGCAGAACAACAGCCTCATGGCAGGATGTTCTCAAGTGGACATACGCAATTTATATGGCCGGAGCTTATCCTGGTTACTATTATTCAAACACCTCGTGGGATTTAATAAAATTTGAACCAGAACCTGAGAGCTGGATAAGATATAAATATCTCAGGGATATCCTGGATAGTATTTCCTTTAATCAAATGGAATCAATGAATATATTGGTAGAAGAGGGGTATTGTTTAGCTAATCTTGGTAAAGAATATATGGTCTTTCTTAATGAAGGTGGAAATGCAGTAATTGATCTTACCGATATTTTAAATAAAAAAGGAGAGCGCGGCCAGTTGCTAACAGAAGATAAAAAAGTTAAAACCATTTGGATGGATATATATACTGGTGAAAAACATGATATGTATATTAAACCAAAAGGGTGGTCAACATTAATTGAAAATCCATTGTCTGATAAATCAAATCCGTGTATTCTGGTAATTAAAAAATCAAAATAAAAATTATATGTTGGCGATTCCATGTATAATTTTTTGGAAATGAATTCGCCAACAAAATTATAATCCCCAATAAATCAAAATATACATTTAGTAAGTAACTGAATTAATGCACTTAATAACGTTGCTATACAACTAGCAACTGCAACGCTTATAGTTAGAGATTTCTTGCTTTTATGATCTATCATTTTATTAATTGCATCAATCTGATCCGAGTTCTTTTGTATACTTACATTTTGCTGACCATTCTTGCCCATCCAATGGTCTAAACGTCTTTCAAGCCTGTCAAATCTCGTTTCAAAGCGTGTTTCCAGACAGTCTATTCTATTCGAGAGAAATCTAACTATGTCTTGATCTGCCACCACCATCACCTTATTCCATTATTCCATATCTTCTTAAAATATATCATTTTCAGAACCATTACGATTCATAATTAAATTCTATTTTTCCTAATCGTGCAAAATGCCCATCTCTAACTGTAAACCAAACATATATTTCAACTGTATCACCTGATGACCAGGAACCCAAATTAGTCCTATCTAAAGATATATTAGACCAGATATTACTTGCATAAAATTCTTTTGTGACTATCGATTCTGCAGTTCCCGACTTATAAACATATACGCCCACACCATTATCACTTATGGAATCGCTATATGTCTTGTATTCCATTTTGATTGAATCGCTCTCAGACCAATTGCTAAAATCTTCCGGTAGCGTTAAACAAAGCGATAAGTAGTATTCCTGTAGCATGTCCTCGGATGTCGTTACCCCATAATAATTATGAGCTACATTTAACTCCACTTCCTGACCGCAACTACGGATCAATGTATTATTACCACTTGCTGGATCACCATGAAGAGATGCTGTCCATAATGCCCCGGGATATTCTGGATGGTATACTATTCGTCTGTTACCACTGCCAATGCTACTCCAGGGTATATTTCCACCCTTATCATGGGAATGATCATGGCTTCTGAGACTGGCAATTGGTGAATCATACCACTTATCTTCACCCGATATATCACTTATCATATGCTTTATGCCTTGCAGTATATCGTCTATATTTCCACATTGACCTGATGAATGATCTATACCCGGAAATTCCTGTCCATCTCCTCGGGCATTGACCAAATCCGAACCTATGGCATTTATGTTATCTATTAACTTATTCCAATTAGTTGTGTTGACTTCTGTTGAATTTGTTCCCTGAGGTAAATTGGGGCTCTCTGGATATAATGACAATTCTATTCCTCCATAATCTATTTTATCTTTCTGAGAAAATCCCATGTTATATATTTGCCGGAACTTATCTCATGTTTGCAACCTGTTATTTTATATTGACCAGTTATACCTCTATCCTGTATATCTACAAATACTTTATCCATTAACTGTAAATGAGGTAAGAATGGAGTTTTTATAAATATAGAATCCTTATTATCAGAATGGAAATTCAATATGTCTGTTGCCATCCTGTAGCCTTGATAACTGCCGATAATTATGTGAAGAGCTTTAATATCATTAATTATTTGCCATGTTCCCGAATAATAAGCATAATCAGACGTTACGGATAAATCGTTTATACGAACATATACACTGCCTGCGGTGATTAAACTTATATCTATAACAACCCAGTAATCAACATCAGGTTGAATCTTAACCGGCTTAACAAATCTGAACGCCACCCATGCAAATTCTGAACTTAATTCCAGGACGTCTATTTCCAAGCTTTCTGCTATCAAGTTGCCCGGAATTCCACCCGCATCTTCATATATTCCAACAGATATATTTCCATGTGATGTTTCTGTGCCAATCCTTACTTTAATGCAATCTATAAATGATGAGTTAGGGGATGAAGTAAATCTAAATGCCTCCAGGTCATTCTCCAATTCCCTAATACCCGATTCTGTTACCTCATTGGATACTATGGTATAGTCAATCATGGAAATATCCCGATTTAATACTCCCGTACCGTAAGTGTCCACACTGATTTGGTCTGTTAAATCTGACGATGCTCCATGAGCATACTCAAGCTCTACATGATTGATTATATTGGTATCTGTTATCTTACCACAGTCAATTACATTACTGTCATTGAATACAAAGTCCGTATAATTATAATGGTTATGCTCTGTAAGATTCAGTATACCGTTTTCGTTGAAATATCCCACATAGAATATGCTCTGACATATTGATTCCAGACATTGATACATGCTCTGGTCTAAAAATGCTTTATTCCGGTATACTGTATCGGTCTTTTTGGAATTTGTTATTAATGGCTCAGGGATATTTACAAACTTACAAAAATATTCTGCTATAAGCTCAGGAGTATTGTATGAAAAAATATCTCTACCAATTGTCTCTTGCTTAAATAAACTCATGTAGTCTGTACTGTGCAAAAATATAATACCGTCTGTTGATGATGATTTAATATAATCTATTATCCCTGTATATATCGGCACGTTAACCCCATTAAAGCCACCCCATATCCTTATCTCTGCATTAGGCTTCAATGTGATTATACCATTGTCCATTAATCCTTTATTGCTAATGCACACAACTGCCTTGCCAATATATATACTATTAATAATATCTGTATCCGCTAATGTAATCTCTTGCTCTATACTTATCACTTCTTCCGTTAGATCTCCATATCCCGCTATCCATAATGTGTATGTCGGCTTTCGTAATGAAGAACTCCGGTATGCGTTAAACTCAGCTATCTCCAAACTGTTTAGATTACCATACTGCATTTTTTATTTTCCAGTCTATATAACTACTCTAAGGGCTATCAGCAAATTCCGGGCTTTCATAAGTAGTCTGTCAAGCTCTTCCCTGGATATTTCTTCATCTTCCAGACATTCGATAATCTCTAAAATGAATGTTATAATATATCTTCTCTCTGCTATCCATTTAATCCATTTAAGCAATTTTCTTCTCCTAATAAGTCCATATAAGAAATTGTGGTTTATCTGTATCAAGGTCAGCATGTATATAGTTTTTGCCAATACCTATTCTGTTAAATCCAGCTTTAATAAGACTTTTAAGAATAAAGTATCTTTCAGAGGAGGTACGCGTAAGAATATCTGCTGCTATACCTTTCAAATGACTGCTGTCAGAGTTGCCACCAATTCTTTTATTATGCCGGAAACAACGGTACCCACTGGTTATAACAAAAGGAATACCTGATGTATCTCTAGCATCCTGGAGTTTTACCACGAAATTCCTAAAAGCTAAAGTATCAAGAATACCACCACAACATGGACATTCAAATTCTTCTACTCTGAAATTTTTTGTGATTCTCATATCATTACCTTTTTTTTGCTGAGTTTTCCAGAAGCAGTCCAGCCTACATTTCAATTATCTATTTAATGGTCTTTAGTATTATTTCCGTATCCCTCATCCTGTTGCCATTGTCAGAAACTCCATTTAACCAACTTTCTGGCATACTGGCAAACATAACTTCATAATACCGATTGTATTTAACTTCTATTTCATCACCTGATACTTGGTCAAATACTTCAACAGAATACCTATCACATGAAATTGTGTAATCTGTTCCAATGCTTAGTGTTGTACCTTGTGTCAAATTCTTCACCCAGATTATATCGTCATTATCATCCAATATAGCTTTATTTGAAAGGGGTACTGTAAGATTCAAACCTTGGTTTATCTCACATCCTACAAAATATGTTCTCATTATAAGACCATCGTATCCGTTATAAGAATTGCGTGAACGCAAAAGCAAACGTATATATCCGTCATCGGAAGCCACGAATTGTTTTGCTATTTCTGCCGATGATGTGTTGAATGATAATGAAGTAATACTATTGTTGGTATTGCCTGATAATTCTACCCATTTAATACCGTTCCACGCATACAGAACTGACCCATCAAGATTATGGTTTGACATATCACTACTAGCGTTGACTACTCTAAACCTTATACGTTCAACATTATCTCTGCTTATTGATGATTGTATAAGGAATTTATGGTAAATATAATGGTCTGTGGGTGGATTATTAGTTTCTTTATAATCTCCGTCATCATCGTCAATTGTACCATATTCTTGAGTTGAAAATTCCGCAGCCTCAAAATCATCCCGCCCATAAGGCAAAAGGTTAGAACTATCTGAGTATGCCTTATTAGTATTTGAAGGATTTGTTATGCCTTCATAAGTAAAGAGAGCATTATCATAACACCGGCTTTTCTCTGTCAACGGTGGAACACGACCATCATCAAAATAAAGTATATCAGTGTTTTTATAACATTCTCTCAAACGATTGTAATGTTCTTCGCTGAGAAATTCCCAACATAGATAAAACGAATAGTGTATTGATTGCAGATCATAAACCCGTCTTCCGATTATTGTTTCATAGATACTTCCTATCTTCTCAGGTAATATGGAATATCTATCCGGATCGCTCATAATGACGCTCCCCCTTAGGCTAACATCATCAATGTAAAACGGCCCAGGTGATGGATCGGTAAAATCCTGTAGAAATTTAACCCTTATTGTATCGCATCCATCTGTAATCTTAATGCTGACCTCATAAGCAGACCAGGACATCTCATCTTTACTTACCGTTACTATTGCTTCTTCATTAGTTAGATCATGAATCTGTATGACCAATTTTCCAGAATCTATTTTGTATAAACATGAGAAAGTGTAACTAAGTCCCGCTGTAACCTCATAATCCCTGTAAACACCTTCACCACAACCGCCAGGTGAATCGTCTAAATTAAGAGAATCACCCAGTGTTTTTGAATCACCAAAAGTCCATGGTAAACCTGTAAACTGCATAACAGAATCACGTATACGGTCCGAAGTATATCGAAACGCCTCTACCTGCAAATCATCTGTTACCATCCATATTGACTCACTTGAATTAAACGTCTCAACTTGATATTCTCTTGGTGCTGATGGCGTAAGGGCAAATACAATCATTGCTATCCTCTCTATCTCCGCTGTCCTGATTCGACTAGAGCTTCTATATAAGCCCATATATAAACTAAACTCTATCAATCCTCTACTGATACCTTCACAACTTCTCCCGATACATCGCTTAACAATATCCATTCACAATCATATATGATGAAATCATCTTTATTAAACGGTATCTGTAACTGCTGGCATATTGCTCTTGGTGCTTCCACTTCCATACGCTTGCCGTTATCTGTCCGTAACATCTGGAACAACACCTTAACATAAGCCGGATGAGTATTCTGGTTTACATTGTAAGTTATGGCTGGGGTTATTCCGTCCCGTAAACTTCCATTTGAATCCATGTCTATCTTCCACAACAATTCCAATACCGAAACATGGAAATACATCTCTTGGAATAATACACGGGCATAACCTTTGGGATGATATACAGAATTGCTGAATCGTTCACGACCACTGTGAAACTCACCCTCAAACCTTACATCAAGACTCATTGCTCCCCGAAACTCACCTATCTCCATTGACGCTTCCGCTTCCACTAAATCTCTACCACCATATACTATTCCACTTACTGACGTTGTCAGGGATATATCTGTTACGCTGTAGATAACTTCATAGATAGATGTCAATTGCCACGCCGTCCCTGATGAATCATATTGAGCATCCGTTACCTTTATCTCTCTTATCAGATGTATTGAGCAACTGTGTAAACTTAACTCCTGTTCAGTGTTATGCAACAGGGATTTTGACATGGAATATATTGACCATAATTCCTCTTTGCTGTTATCGGAATATATATCAACGCCTATTATCCCGCTCATTGTACCGGATACACCCTTAACTGAACTGATGCTCTTTGCTTCAATGGTTATGCAGGGATAATGGGTTTCCTCCTTGACGTAACCGCAACTTATGTCACTTTCACCGACAATGGATGTTATGCCCGTATCCGATATTAATCTATTTCTGATGGCTTCAAGGATTCTCTGCATGCTAATTCCTTTTGCTGATTATGGCTTCCTTGTGAGTGTGCCAATTTACTGTGTATATAACCTCATACTCTACACCATTGCTGTCAGTTATGATATTTCCCGGTTCTAAATGCTGACACGATGATACTATCAACATATATAATCTTTGGTACGATATCCCCGGCTTAATCCTTCCGGTAACTCTGAGGGCATACGAGGGCATACGATGTATCGGGGATATGGAGCACTTTACAGTAGAAGATATGGGGGATAAAGTATATACTGGCTCTCCTAATGCATTCCGGGATTCCTCTATCCTCTGGCTTATACTGCAATACTCATATTCCAACTGCAGTATATCTAAGGCTTCTGGCATGTTCATTGTTATCCATCCTTTGAGTTCAACTATATGTCCTTCTGATAGCTGTGCTTCTTATTCCTGATAAGCCGCGATGATGTCGTGCCATCTCCAGGTAATCATAATGGGTATACTTAACGCTCCCCCGATCCCATGACTTAGCTTTGTTGGGATCCATTGCCAGTTGTTCCATACATTCGGCTACTGCGCCATGTATGTTGTATGATACTGCATCCAGATAGTATTCTTCCCATGATGTATTGGGTAACGTAAACGCTCCATCTATAAGGTTCACTGTATATTTGTCCGATGATATCTCCGTAGAGCTGGTATGTCTGCCATCCCATATCTTTACATTATCTTCCAGCATACTATATCTGCTGTAATATGTCTCTCCGTCTGCGCCATGATTCAACCTCTCCCGGATTATATGGATGCGGTGCATATCAAGTATGTTCTGTAATTCTGCATCTGACCATACCCGATTACTCTCAATGACGGTAAACTCAACGGGATACTGCCGGATACTGCCGGATACTGTGCCGGTAAACTCCGCTCTCCATACTCCTTCCGGGCCTTCAGGTGGAATACGATAATTGTAATGATATTCTCCCACTTCCCCTGTATATATGGGAATAGCAGAATCCATACGCTTACTACCGTGTGTATCCCATACCGTAACCTCCGGCATATAAGGATTATCCGCATTGCCAGATAAATCTGTGTATGTGCATGTAAGACGTATGGTGTCACCCATATAGTGTTGTCCGTCAGTCAATGCCATTGGATTGTCATCATGTACCTTACCTCGCAGATGCTTTATTAGCCATGCCATTGATTGTCTAGTCGCCATTGCTCTCCTATCCCCTCGCTATATGTTGGATATTGTGGCTGTGATGGATAATGATGTTCCTGTGTATATGTCTATTGCCATTGCACTCACGCGCATGAATGATGATGATAATGGTATTGGTATCACTATATCGCAACTGTTTTCTATCTCTCGCTCTATTGCGTAATGGATCGCAGATAATCCTCCCTCTGACAAAGCATAAGAGCTCTCCTGATACCAATTTACCATATCTTCTGAAAACTCAACCTTTATCTTGCATCCATTGGATGAACCCTTCGTGAAGGACGCCAATAGCTGAAGCTGATTAGCTCCTTGTACGTTAATTGCTTCTGATGGTTCATAGGATGTTGTTAATGCACTTATCTCTCTTACTACTATAGTCTTTAAATTTGATTGAGAAACTAAAGTTTTTGCCAATTCTTTTCACCTCTTTATCACTTTTTCAATAGCATCAATAACTTTTTCCGGTGATATTTTGCCCATACATAAACACCAGGGCTTATCTCCATCTCGGTAACAGTCTGCCAAAATATTGTAACAAGGCGAACATTTTGCCTCTGATTGAATTATTTTAGTATCTGAATTGCTCTTCCTATAGCCAAAAGTTATGTGATAACCATATGTATGTGTAGCCAGAAGAATCTTTGGAACGTGTTCCCAGGCTTGAGCAAATACCATAATTCCTGTTTCTGGTGCTACAAGACAGTCTAATATGCTTGTTAAAATATAGGCTTGTCGAAAAGATATTGAGTTGCCTAAATTTATAAATCTACCACCGTGAAAACGTCTATTCCATTTGATTTTATTCATTAGATCCCCAAGACCTAATACATAAACCTGGGGATGCTTTCTCATTATATTCCTTTGAATTACAATATCAAAAAATGGATACCACTTAATTCTTGAACTGCCGGTAAATTGCCAACCTAAAAGAAAAGCTTTGTCGGGTATTCCATACTCATACCTGAAGTTTTTAAGCCATTCCTTTTCCTGAGAAGATAAAAATAAAAAGGGCCTTTTGCCTATTGCCTCTTCTGCTTCTGCCTTTTTTGCAAAAGCATCAAAAAAACTTACATCTTCCGCATTTTGTCTTTTCCATTCAGAAGAAAACTCAAATTTAGGATCACCTTTATGGAACATATAGCGACTGGGTATTACACCATTAAAATTTAGTTTTGCATGGAAATCAAGGCCACGTGTAGCACTAAAAAGCCATTTTCGCCGTTCATCATTGGTCAGGTTTTCCATATCTGGTTTCTGTATAATAAATCGCTCTATTAAACCAGTATCTTTAAGCGCTTTAAAACCTGATGATTTACAAAATAAATAGATTTCTTCATATTTTTTCCGGAGATTTGTCAGGGTTGGAATAGTAAAACCATTATCCCCAAGCGCACCTCCATGTGATACCATTAGATTAACCATACATTTCCTTAAAATAAATCAGATTGATTAGTATCCTGATTCTATCAGAGCATTAATTAATTTGGCCTTAGTCATGCCCACTCGATAAAGTCCTCTTTTTAGCTTTATTATATCCTTCATCTTCATATTTTCTAATTCTTGCTTTGAATATCCAGTATATACATCTTTCTGCAAGTCTTCTTCAGAAGGCTTTTCACCGCATGTATCTTCATCTGTCAGTTCATTGACATACAAACATTTACGAAGAATTATGATCTCATTGTATTTATTTGTTTCATATATTTCTCCGGCGACATCAAATCTGCGTGTATCAATACCCTCAATTTTGCCAAGTCCTCTGTTATCTGGACCTGAGCCGCCAATTCTGAACCTTGCCATCGTAATCTCTCTATTCTGGTGATTATAGGGATGGTAATTATATAATTACCATCCCTTCTGGCTACCGATAGAATGTCTGCGATTCAGACTCGGATTTTGCCAGTGTTTTCATTTGCTATTAAACATCAAAACCATATCTATAAGCATGAGCTTTTTCATTCATAAGCTCAACAGTATAATCTCCACCAATCCAGCGCTTATCTGCATCACCATCACTGGATAGCTCCCGCATATGGAATGGGCGCAAATAACCAAGAGATATTCTTGCAGTGTCCAGCATATAATATTCATTGTCAGCTACCATTCTATGCGGAATAATAGCAATTGGACCTTCACCTAGCGGATTAACTATGCTGTTAATATTTACACCACCAATAGCTGTCTGGACATCAGTCCTGATTCTATCAGAATAAATATTGGATATATCCTGAGCAAGACTGCCGCTTGTAATAATAGCTCTTGGAACTCCACCTGCATCCCAGATGGCTTTAATATCAGTCTCTATAGCTTCAGTGTCAATCGAACCAGAATCGACAGTTCTGTTAGTAACTATCATCGACCAAAGTCCTGACATAGTTCTAAAGCTTGAAGAATTGCCAGCTTGGGCCTTAACACCCATGATTATAGTCTTTTCCAATTCCAGTGCAAGCTGTCTCATTACCTGCATAATCTGATAATCTATTTCGCTGGTAATACCACCAAGCTTTTTCACTGCTTCCTGAACACCTGATACTTCTAATGTACGACTGAAAGTCTGTACATAATTTCCTGGTCTGGTTCTTTCTCTTGCCATACTGCGCTTTGCTTCAGCACCTTCAACTTCCATCTGAGAAACTATATGTACAATTGAACCGGAAGCATGTGTAGATTTCTGAGTATCGCCATATCCTCTTGTTACTGTAAGATCATCACCGGATTTTCCTGTAACCAGCATATACTCTTGATCAATTCTGATTACTACATTATAAGTGTCAACATCTTCTGGAAATTTATCAGCTCCATCACCAGTATTAATTAAAATCTGTGTTGAAGTTGTATTCGCTAGAGTTGATGCAAGATTACTTTTATAACCAGTAAGTTCATCTTCAATCCACTCAGCCTTTACTGAACCCACCTGGATTTTAGGTAGCAAAAGTTGAAGTGGTGTATCTGTTGGACTAAGCATATGTATGCCTTCTGCAATTGTGTAATCGTTTGTGTCCGCTTGATCATAAGTTTGCATAAGGTCTGTAATAATTGCCATTTATTAATTAACCTCCTATTTCTTTCTATCTTTTCTTTCCATTTCCCAAGCCTGATTATATAACTTTATTGAAGCCGCTGTTTTGCCATTTTTCATAGCTTCTACAGCTTCCTGTTTTAATCGGGTAACTTTATCTTGTCTGCGAAATTTTGGTTTTGGCCAGTTCTTCGGTGCTGGATTGGTAGGACCGTAATCAGCTTTGTCATGAATATCATAGTTACCCTTAATCAGATATGGTTTTTCTTCTGCAAAGGAACTTATTATTTCCCTGAGATTTTCATCTTCAACGTTTCCGTCTTCGTCAACTTCGATTTGAGTATCATCTAACAAAGCAACAGCATCCTTCGGATTATGAAAATTCATTGAACTGGCAATATTAATTATTGCTGCCTGTTTTGCTATTAGATCCGCCCTATTCTTCATATATTCTGCATTAGCTTCTGCATATGAGGCTATTGCTCTTAATTTGTCTGTCTCCTCAACCTTTTCCAACTCTGATGTTTTACGCTCTTCCTCAATATCTTTTTCCAGCTTCCTCAAAAGCTTACGATATTTTGCTGCTTCTGCCCTCACTTTACGTAATTCAGATATCGGAACTCTGTTCTCTTCTAACTCTTCGTTATTCTCATCTGTAACCGTTTCTTCATCAGAAGATTTGGATTCATTTTTAGAAAAAGAAGCAATAAAACTTTTCTTTAATTCATCCTGGCTTTTTACAGTTTTTACTTCCTTTTTCTGAGCATCTGGCTCTTTGATACTATCGGTCATCTTGACCTCCTACGATGCAACCTCTGTTGCAAATTCTACATTAATATATTTCCTCAATCCTTATCTGATCCAATTCAGCATCTATATCTTCAATCCCTCTTTCCTGCATCACCGTACGACGGGATTTCAGTTTATTTCTTATCTCCATCTCCTGTACCTTTATACGAGCTTCTTCATCCACAGGTAAACCTCCTGTAAATCTTATCTTTGAGTTAAAACCCGTATAATCCCCCATATCAAGAAGTTTAGCTGCATAAAATATCATTTTGTTTAGTTCTGAAAATCTATTCTTGAGTATAATTTTTTTCTTCATACACTTGCGTTCCAATGGAATATAATGAAGTCTTAATGCGTATCCACTAATTGGAACTCCAGAACCTTTGGAAAATGCAACTCTTGGTATGCTGGTAACAGAACATATCTGGCCTACTATCTCGCGCATCACCTCAATAAATGGTGCCATATCTGCTGATGGAACAACTTCAAGCCTGCCTGATTCATTAGGAACTTCTGTTATCATACCAGGTTCCATGCTTATTTCCTGACCTTTTGGAGATTGACCACCAAATATAAACATCCTTTGAAAAGCTTGATTATCCATAGCCAGAAGCATATCTGTTATAGTTTTGTTTAAGGCATCTTGGAGATCTGTCATAACCTGTAGATCACTCACTCCAAAATCCAGATCGTCAACAGTATTTTTTATATGGATTATGGGAATAAAACCGAAGATATTATCCTGAACATCAATCAGTTTCCATTCGCTATATTCAGTCTCTGAAGATTCCCCCAGTTCATAATATTCTACTGTGTCTGCTCTGAAAACCTGAGCTTTCCATTTCTTACTTGACATTAATGGCATACCATTTTCGCGGTTCTCTTCTTCATCAAACCACTTAACAGCACAGTAAAGCATTTCCTTATAGTCATCCGATCTGTATTTGGGGAAACATATATCAGGTCTTAACACCCGAACTTTTATCTTATTGTTTTCTATATAAAGCTTAAGGAATACATCCCCTTTCTTTCCCATAATTGTTACTGTTTTCAGCATCTCCTCGTAAAGAAGCTGATTCTCATCATAAATATGATAAAGCAAAGATTCTGCTTTAGAGGATAATTCCCGATCTTCTTCTGGTAAAACTATATTTCTTGGTTTTATTTCTATTCCTATTTCATCTCCACATATATAATCCACTGAGCTGTCAACTACCAGGCGACAATAGTTGTTCACTGTACCAAGCTCAGATTCTAATGCTGATTTAACTTTTGGAGGAATATTTACTTCATGGTCTCCATTATAATACGCATCATATATTGCGTAATTAGTAAGTCGTTCATGATTTTGTTGATAATGCAACCAACGTAGAAATGATTCCTTTACCATATTCATTCCACTACCACCTATATTACTATCAAACATCGAACACCCAGTTCTTATGTTATTTATAAACTATAGCTAAACTCAATTTGCATAATACTTATCGATTTACTAATATCAAAATGGTAAGTAAATCTCATTTACCCCTTTCCCAAAGAGAAATTAAGGTAAATATCATTGACTTAAGGGAATTTTGGCTCTGCCGGGTTCAGTGTGGTTATAAATTGAAAATTCTCTCAGCTTGTCATTCCTGCTTCAAGCTTTTTCAAAAAGCTTGAAGCAGGAATGACAGCATATAGAAGTTTCTTATCTTTAACACACTGAACCCGGAAGAACCGGAATTTTTAAATTTCACAAAATTCTGAAATATTTAAAATTTTTATAAAACATCAACCATATACTCCCAATTTCTGTTTTATATACCCTCTTCGCCAATTTACTATGAAATACCTAAGAGCATCCATACAATGATCATAATCTTTTATTGGGTCTTCAAGATTTGAATCATCAGGATAAGAGTAAAGATTGAATTCCTTTATTGTTTCAACACAGCGATTGCTTATATAAAGACCAGGAGTTCCATCTTCCCGTAGTATAAGCTGTTGTCTTACCAATTCCAAACCCTGTAAAAGATTTGAGCGTGTGGATAAAGTCGTTATCCCATTTTCCAATAAACCTGCCCTTTCCGATGCTCCGGAAGGATCGCACGTAGTGTATTCATATTTGGTCTTGTCTTGATTAATATGCTTTGCATGTTGTCCTATTGTTTTGTGTCTTTGGCAATATTCATTGTATATCACCACTCTATCTTCTGGATCGGTTGCAATATAAAGACAGACAAACGGATTTTCATATCCAAAATCTATACTTCTAAACTTAAGCCATGATGACTCTATTTGCAAATCCTCTTCTGCTATTACATGAATAGCTTCATCAAATTCTTTATACACTCGTCCTGAAGATAATGTAAAATCAGCTTCATACTCCTGTTTAAAAACTGATTCGCTTAGTGTAAGTCTGGCCTCTTCTATATCTTTCATAGAAAGATGAGGATTCTCCCAGCTTGGAGACTTAAAACTCTCCCATTCCGAATAATCGGGATTTTTCCCTCGTTTCCAGAGATCGTATATCCAGTTATAACCATTGGGAGTTGTAATAAATAAAGCCCAACCTTCTCTATCTGTCAGGGTTGGCCTTAAAAACTGCTCCCAAACTAGTGACTTACACTTTGCACATTCATCAAAAATCAGCCAATCCAAACCCTCTCCCAGTAAACTTTCCGGATGTTCTGCTGACTTTCCTTCTACTGATGATCCCCAGGGGAATTCTAAAACAATAGGCCCTGCCATCTGTTTCTTAACAGGAACCAATCTTTTTTCAATTACCAGATCTTTGTAAATCTCTCTGATAACTTTTTTGGTTAAGTCATATGTTTTAGAAACGACCCAACCCCGCGTACCAGGATTTAATATCATTGTTTCTGCTTCTTTAGCAGCGCAAAGTGTTTTACCCCAACGTCGGCCTGCCACTATAACTCTAAATCTGGAATTGCTTTTATGAAGTTGGCTCTGACCCTCATGTGGATTATATCCTGAAATCTTAAACCATTTCTCTTTGTTTATAGAAATTTTTGACATAAGTTATTATAGTAAAATTGTAAAATACAAATAAGTATGACTGATTCTCAATAAATCTTTTCAACTTTCCTCGCATAATATACATCGAGTTTGATAATTAAGAATGACATAAAACAACCAAATATAGATTTTATCTATATACCATTTTTTACATATAAACTCGCAATATATAATGGAATAGTTATAATCATGATTCTATACTTTGCTTAAAAGGGAAAATTAAAATGACAAAGGAAAATATGAATAAACATCAATGGCGACAGCAGATGGCCATGGAAATTTTCATTTCTTGTAATGGTGATATAGATAAAGCCATGAAACATGGTAAGATGCCCTATAAAAAAAGAAGCACAGTTATGAAGTTAGCCAAAGAAAATAACTGGTATTCCAATATAAATATTAAAAGACCAAGAAGTGGGGCGTTAACCAATGAAGAAATAGAAAAAATACATCAAATTTTCATAAAAAACAATGGTTCCATTACTAAAACTGCCAAATTGTCTGGTTTTAGCAAATCTACTGTATCAAGATATGCAAAAACAGAAAATTGGCATCAGGAACTTCTTGAAATCAGTAAAGAAAATTTAGACGAAGAAACTAATTCCAACGGTAGAAAATACCCTATTACTGAAGATAGTGATGAAGAGACTGATAATACTATATTAAGACTAAAAGCCTTAAGAAAAATGTTGTTTGAAAAAATAACAGGAGAAAGAGCTTCCGGATCTTCAACCCAGATTAATCTTAATTTAGAACCTAAAACATTATCAGAAGCCATAAAAGCCCTTATAGACATTGATAAACGTATCTCAGATCGTGAAGATAACAAAAATTCAAAAAACACTGATCCCTATCGAAACATTCTGGCAAAATGTGCAGATATCAAAGATGACAAAGCATAAATTTTCTATCAGATTGTCATTCCTGCGAAACTCTTATTCCTTTTGGCTCAAGTTTTTTCAAAAAGCTTGAAGCAGGAATCCAGTAGATCCGCATAAAGACTAGATTCCTGCTTTCGCAGGAATGACAGCATGAAAAAGTTTATTATCTTTACCACACCGAACCCGGAAGAACCATTTATTTTCGCAAACTTGCTTATGCTTTGGTTAAAACCAGTCTAAAAACTTCCCGATTTTTCTTGCTCTGAAAATCATTATCTGCTATCCTCATTCTAAAATTTCTAAATATTAATCTCTACAAAGGAGGAACCATTTGCTTCCTAAAGATAGAGTATTGGCTACATTCAAATTCAAAGCAATTGATAAAATACCTATACATAATATTGGTTTCTCCTCCAGTATTGCTTCCATAATTCTAGGACGGGAAGCTTATGTTGGTGGAGGAATACAACAGTGGAGAGAAGCATGTGCTCTTTGGCAAGGAGAAACCGCTCATGAAAAGTTTTTAGATCGCTCAGAAAAAGATGCTTTCGACCTTTCTGTCATTCTGGAGCATGATATACTGCGTCTACAATATTGGCGGATGCCAGTAAAACCAACAAAACGTTTGGATAAATATACGTTTTTATATGGAGATCCTGATAAGAATTGGCGTATAATGAAGTTTGATCCAGCTACAGAACTATATCAGATTACTCAGCAGTATCCACCCAAAAAAGAAGAAGACATAAATAATATTGAAAAATACATTGAAAACCTTGAAAGTTCTATGGAAAAACAAGTTCCGGATGCAAAACCACATCCTGAAACCAAAAGGCTGATTGATAAATATGGGGATAGATGGATAGTTCGCATCGGCGGTGGAAGTTTGGGAATTCCATACAGTTCACCCGTATGGCTTGAGGCTATAGTATCAAACCCATCACTTGTAACCCGTTATCTGAATGCCCAGACTAGGAGAGCAATATTAAATCTGGAAAGTTTGGCCGAAGCCGGGGTAAAAATAATATTTGGTGGTGGTGATTTTGCGGCAGAACATGGACCTTTTTATTCTCCTAAAGCCTTCCATGAACTCATGTTACCATGTTTGAAGATAATTACCGATGAGTGTCATAAATTAGGCATATACTATCTTTTTGCCAGTGATGGTAACCTTTGGCCCGTTGCTGAGGATCTATTCAAGCATTCAGGTGTGGATGGTTATTATGAAATAGACTCTAAGGCAGGGATGGATATTCGTATGTTAAGGGAACGCTTTCCTAAATTGGTTCTTATAGGAAATATAAGTTCCTATACTCTTCATAAAGGTAATAGAAAAGACGTTATCAGAGAAGCAACGATATGTCTTGAGGAAGCCAGAAGAAGTGGCGGTATAATTGTTGGTGTATCAAATTACATAATGCCCGGAACTCCTGAAAAAAATCTATGGACGCTAATTGATACAATTAAAAATAACAGAAAAATATAACAGCTATAACCTCAAACTTTTTAGATAAAATAAGTCTTTATGCAATTTTGTGGGCACACCCCATGTGTGCCCTATCTTCCATAAAACTTCAGACTCCATTTTTTAAAAATTAAAGGCTATTCCGGGTTTAGCTTGTCATATCGGAAGAACCAAATTAAATACAAGAAAAGCCCATAAATCATGCACAATAATTGTCGGAAAATGTTATAATTTAACCATTACTAATTATAACAAGCACTTCTTCCAGCTTTTTTAATTCACTTTCCAGTTTAGCATAAGCGTCTTCTGCTTCTCCAAAATCATTTTCCCTGCCCATATTTTCCAGAACCAATGCTGCTTGCGAAACCCCTTTAGCTGATATATTGCCTGCTGAGCCTTTTAAAGTATGGGCTGCATGTCTTAAACCCTCACCATCATTTTGATCTATAGCTTTCCTTATATCCGAAAGCATATTGGGTTTTTCTTCAAGAAATATTTCTGTTACTGTTAATAAGAGTTCTTCATCATCACCGGCTCTGTCTAAAGCTTCTGATATATCAAATATCTCTTTATCTGGTTTTGTATTATTAGAATCATCTTTTGTAAATTCTTTAATAGTATCCATAACATCTTTTCCTTTAAAGGGTTTGGATATATAACCATCCATTCCTGCCTCTAGGCATTTCTCCCGATCGCCTTTAATTGCATATGCTGTCATTGCAATGATCGGTGTATGGGTTCCGGTACTTTTTTCTCTTTCTCGGATTATTCTAGTAGCTTCAAAACCATCCATCTCCGGCATTTGCACATCCATAAAAACAAGATCAAAATTCTCTTTTTCCATAATATCAACAGCCTGTTTGCCATTATTGGCTAAAGTAACATCAAGATACTTTTTCTTAAGTATCGCAATAGCTAATTTTTGATTGACAGGATTGTCTTCAACCAGAAGTATTCTTATTTTATTTTCATACTGTAATTTGTCATTCTTAGATTTATCTTGCCGAATTTGTTTATTTTTAATAAGTTCTTCTTTATTCAATACATCAACTATAGACTTCAGTAATTCAGATTGTCTGACAGGTTTTGTAAGATAGGCGTCAATATCTAAACTATAATAAATATCATTATTTATTTGACCTATGGATGTCAACATTATAATTTTAGTTTCCGAAAGATTTCTGTCTTCTCTTATTTTCTTTACCAGTTCATAACCATCCATTATTGGCATCTGAACATCAGCAAGCAAAAGATCAAAGGGTTCTCCTGAATTCTTCTCTTCCTCCATAATCTTCAGAGCTTCTTTTCCACTGGAAACCGTTTTTGGTTTCATTTTCCAGTTATTTAACACATCATTCAGAATACGTCTATTCACAGGGGTATCATCTACCACAAGAACTTTCAAATCCTTAAAGTCTTTGGGTATGGATGATTCCAAGCTGTGCTGTGATGACTTTTGTAATTCAAAACGCGCTGTAAAGTGGAATATACTTCCAAAATTTAATTTACTGTTTACCCAGATATGTCCACCCATCATCTGAACTAGTTGAGATGATATCGTAAGTCCTAAACCTGTTCCCCCAAATTTACGGGTAATGGAATTATCCGCCTGAGAAAATGCTTCAAATATAACTTTCTGTTTCTCGGTAGATATTCCAACTCCTGTGTCAGATACGCTGAAATGAAGGAGAACATCATCGTTTGATTGTGAATCTTTCTCAACCTGTATTACTATTTCTCCCTCCTCTGTAAACTTTATGGCATTACCAACAAGGTTGACAAGCACTTGCCGCAGCCTTCCAGTATCACCAATCAACTTACCAGGAACATCAGGTAATATATGATATATTAATTCTAAACCCTTTTCTTCTGCCCTTATCGCTAAAGCTTTTAGAACTTCCGATAAATTATCATGAAGATCAAACTCCACCATTTCCAGTTCCAGCTTACCCGACTCTATCTTTGAAAAATCCAAAATATCGTTTATTACATTAAGCAGAGAGTCTCCTGAACTTCTGATCATTTCCATATATTCTTTTTGCTCTTTTGTAAGTTCTGTATCCATCATTAGCTCTGTCATTCCAATGATGCCGTTCATAGGGGTTCTGATTTCATGGGACATATTAGCCAGGAATTCGCTCTTTGCTTTGCTGGCTTCTTCTGCTTCATGACGTGCATTTACCAATTCTGTCACATCAATAACGTTTAGAAGCACCCCATCATACACATTATTGCGATATATCGGCTGTATCCGTAATATAACATGAGCATCATTGATGTCCCGTTGTATTATTAGAGGCATAGAACCCGGATTAACCTGAAAGTTCTTTATAAAATCGCGCATATTATCCAGTGCTTCACCATGATGAAAATCCCATATAGTCTTGCCGATAATTTTCTCTTTACTTAATCCCACAAAATTTGTAAAATATGGATTGACTTCTACTATCCGATTTTGAGCATCAGCAAACACAATTCCTTCTTCCATACCTGAAATCATAGCAGATAGCTTTGCTGATTCTCTCTGTATAGCCTCTTCTGATTTCTTTCGATCCGTTATATCCCTAACTATTCCACATAAACCTACTATATCTCCATCAGTATCTCTAAGTGGAACTTTAACGCTGTGAAATGTATAATTTTGGTTATTGATCTCTTTTTTCGGTTCTTCTACAATTACTTCTCCCTGTAGAACTCTCATGTCTACATCTAAACTTTCTTTATCTTTTTGACCGAATATCTCTTCATCTGTTTTTCTTATAATCTGTTCTGCTGTCATTCCCAACAGCTCTTCCATAGCAGGATTAACCCTGATATACTTTAAATTTATATCTTTTATAAATATACAGTCTTTAGCCGTCTCAAAAACAGCTCGGAACATCTCCTCGCTCTCTCTAAGAGCGTTTTCTGCTTTTTTGTATTCTGTTATATCGGATATCATAACCGAATCGAGAATTATCTCTCCATTTTCATCCCTGATAGGAGATCCAAAAACTCTACCGATTTTCTCATCTCCGCTTTTAGTAATGAAAGCAAGCTCATAAGGTTCTATCTCTTGACCCGTCATTCTTTGGGAAAATTTCTGAGTTACAATTGATTTGCTTGTATCGGTAAGAAATGGTAGTTTAATTATACCCTTGCCCACAATCTCTTCTGAGTGATAACCCAACCAATCATCAAGACGTTTATTGACATCAAGAATACAACCGTTCTTGTCTATCAAGACAATGGCCTCCGGCGATAATTCAAATATAGTTCGGTATTTCTCTTCGCTTTGAATAAGCTTCTCTTCTGCTTTTTTACGTTCACTTATATCTATAAAGCTTTCTACTAAATGCTGTTTACCATTGATATATACAGTTGTAACGGTCTTTAAGATTGGTATTTTTGCACCGTCTGCCTTTATAAGTATTCTTTCTGATCTATCCACCTCCTGACCTAGATCAGTTATAGGACATCCCCTCTGTTCAGAAGGACAGATAAAATTATGGCAAACTTTTCCTATTATCTCTTCTTCAGGTAATCCTATCATTTCTGTCGCTATTGGATTAGCATCAACTATCTTGTGGGTTTCAGCGTCAATCAATACCACTCCTGTCAATATAGACTTTAGTATAATTCTTAATCGCTCTTCACTTTCTTTTATTATTTCCTGAGCTTTCCTGCTGGACGTAACATCACGGAATATACCGCGAGTTGATAAAGGTTTACCATTCTGCATTTTACAACTTACACTACCCTCAACTATAATTTCTCTTCCATCCTTGGAAATAAATACCGCCTCCACCTTATCTATATTTGCTCCACTCATTACTTTCTCAAATACTTTCATACATTTTTCTATAAAGTCAGGATGTATAATATCAGATAAATTCAATTCTTTAACTTCTTCTTCGGTATAACCCAGAATCTCCATCCAGGCACGATTAACGTATTGGAATTTTCCATCAGGGGAAACGCTCTGAATTATATCACTTGCATTTTCAAATAAATCTCGATATTTACTTTCGCTTTCCCTGAGTTTTACTTCCGTTTGTTTATGATCAGATAATTCCTTCTTAAGTTTCTTCCGGGTTCGTTTTAAACCTCGATTCAATCTCATAACATATATAGTTGTAATAATCATAGATATTAAAAGAACTGTAGTTATCAATAACCAGTGCCATTGATGTCTTAACAAAAGACTTAAAGTAAGTTTCCCATAATCTCTATATATACCGACTCTTAATTCTTTTAAACATTCATGAATCGTTTGGTAGTTAAGAGGTACAGTCCACCCCGAACATTTAGCTGCTTTTGCTGCTGCACTATCAATATGTATATTTAACAGGGCTATTGTTACAGTTTTGGCAAAATCATCGGAAATATGATATAACTTGGCAAAAGGCCATTCCGGGTATAATCTAGTTGAATAAATAAAAGGTGGATTGCCAACCTTTTTGGACGTATGAATTATCTGGTAATCCTCTAAAGTTATTTTACCTTCTTCACTCATACGCTCTAATGTATCAGTCCTTATAGTTCCGACATCCACAAAATTATCACGAACTGCATATACTACAGCATCATGGGTTCCCATGAACCGTAACCTTGAAAAATGTTTATAAGGATCAATTCCACCTCTTTTTAATTCTCTCCAGGCTGCATGCCATCCCCCTAGAGATGTCTTATCAACAGCCGCAAAACGCTTTCCTTTCAAATCTTTTATTTCTTTAATATTGCTGGATTTAAGAGAAAAAATAACACCACCAAATTTCGTGTATGATCCTTTTTGGTGAAGGTTTATTAATGTCGCTATGCGGGTTATACCATATAATTTCTCCAGCTCAACATACATAGATGGATTACACAGTATAAAATCTATTTTACCGTCAGCAACTGTACTGTTGATCTCATTAAAATACAGTGGTAATATACTAAACTTATATTGGGGGAGTTCCCGGCTTAGATACTCAGCCGTTGGGAACCATTGTTCATAGCATTTCTTAATACCTCGTTTTGCTAGCACACCAATTTTAATTTCTTTCTGGGCCAGGCATTCTGATGCAAAAACAAAAATAATAATCAATAAACATAGTATAGTTATAAATGAATCCCTCAGGCCTTTAATTTGCTTCATTTTTCACACCTTTTTAGAGATTTTTTTGGTTCTATTATATTTAATCTATATCGGCAGAACATCAACTATTCTTAAATACTTGAGGGTATTAAAAGAATAAATTATTCAAATTTTTAAAGTTATTATCATTTTATGCCGATAATTTGTTAGTATACTAAGCCTATATTAAAATTTAAGGAGGGTTAAAAGGTGAAAAGAAATGATATAAAAACAATTTTACTTATTGATGATTCAAAAGGAGTTAGACAGTTCCTTATCCCTGCGTTAAAAAGCCTGGATTTGGAAGTAGTAGGTGAAGCAGCTAACGGTACTGAAGGCCTGGAATTATACGAAAAATTCAAACCGGATCTGGTCTTTCTGGATTTAGTGATGCCTGCTATGTCTGGAATAGAGGTGCTGAAAAAAATTAAACAGATGGATCCGGATGCAATTATAGTTATCCTAACCTCAGCAGCGGATAAGGACAGTGTAATAGAAAGTAAAAATGAAGGTGCAACTGACTATTTGCTCAAACCCTTTGATCTGAAAAGAATTAAAAGGACTATTAATAAAATAAAGGCAAACCTTGCCGAAGTGGAAAATACTAAAAATGATTGAGTGTAGCAAATGCAATGCAAAATACCCCACAGAACGTCTCTTTTGTGGCAAATGCAAAGAGCCTTTGGGAATACGATGTCATGTCTGTGGTTTTATAAACCTCCTGGATGATCTATACTGCGGTATATGTTTGTCTAACCTCAAAGAGCAAAGATCAGGAAATTATAAGGACAATATTCAGCAAACTGAAAACGTACCAAACAACATGTATGATGAGTTGATAAAAAGCGTAAATGAAGACGAAAAAACAGGTGGGTTTGGAGAACGATTATCCCAAGATGATATTGACTCTATATTTGAAGGTAAAGAATGAATACAGAAACTCGATCCAGAAAAAATTTCCTGGAATTCCTGCAGCATAAGGATTTCCTTACCAAAGATCAGATGTTGGAGTTAGATCAGGAAATGCACCGAATGCCCGACATAAAAGTTCGGGATGCGTTATTAAAGAAATATATTACTTCAGAAGAAAATATTTATTCAGCCTGGGCTGAATACCTCAGTCTCCCCTATATTGACTTGAACTCAACCATATTTGATCCCGAAGCCCTGGCTCTCGTTCCTTCTGATTTTGCAAGACAAAACGCCCTCATACCCTTCGGTATCTATCCCGGTGAACTCTCCGTGGCCTTTGATTATCTCGATGTGAATGTAATAGATAGTTTAAGAAGGCAAACCCGATGTGATATATTACCTCATATCGCCATAAAGTCACAAATCCTGAAAACAATTGAAGTCCAATATGGCGCGATTGATATTGAAAAAGCCACTGAAGAAATTGATCTAAATGAATATGATAATAAAAGTATTCAAAGCCTCGAAGCAGTCCAGACAGGACCTGTCGTAAACATCAGCAAAGGCATAGTCATAAATGCCCTCAAATATAGAGCCAGCGATATTCATATCGAGCCAAGAGAGGATTATTTACAAATCCGATACAGAATTGACGGTCTGTTGCAGGAAAAATACAAGCTGGAATCCAAAATGTC
The DNA here is from genome assembly GCA_014730235.1 of Candidatus Poribacteria bacterium. Classification (GTDB taxonomy): domain Bacteria; phylum Poribacteria; class DTPJ01; order DTPJ01; family WJIO01; genus WJIO01. The sequence goes on along the minus strand of WJIO01000049.1, from coordinate 2,583 downwards.
ACCCCTGTTAATATCACGCTACAAGATAATGGCAGAATTGGATATAGCAGAAAGACGCATACCCCAGGATGGTCGTATACAGTATATAATCGGTGAAAGACGCATTGACATAAGAGTTTCAGTAGTTCCCACTATTAAAAGCGAAAAAGTAGTCTTAAGAATCCTCGACAAGTCCGATATGAGCCTTGATATTAAGAAGATGTTTTTTTCAAATCAAATTGAAGAGCAAATCCAGCGTATCGCAAATTCATCTCACGGTATGTTTTTTGTTACTGGTCCTACCGGCAGTGGAAAAACAACAACTCTTTATTCCGTTATTAATCATATCAACAGCATAGAAAAAAATATAGTCACAATCGAAGATCCCGTGGAATACCGACTTCCTTTCCTTAACCAGATACAGGTAAATTATGATATTGGATTGGACTTCCCAAAAGTTCTGCGTTCTGTATTAAGACAGGATCCTGATATCATATTAATAGGCGAAATCCGGGATTTGGAGACAGCAAGAATAGCAACAGAAGCAGCTTTAACCGGGCATCTTGTTCTGGCTTCCCTTCATACAAATAACGCTGTTGATGCTATCATGAGGTTGGTAGAAATTGGTGTCGATTCCTTCATGGTTGCACCTACCTTATTAGGAATATTGTCTCAACGTCTTGTTAGACGCATATGTTTGAAGTGCAAAGAATCATATATCGCCGATCCTGAAGAGGCAAAACATTTTGGTGTTGAAGCCGAAGGCACTGAAATAGAATTATTCAGAGGTAAAGGATGCCCCGCATGTGCAGGAACAGGTTATTCTGGCAGGTTAGCAATACACGAACTTGTAATAGTAAACGACGAAATCCGAAATCTTATTAGCGAGGAAGCAGACGGAAACAAAATCGCTAGAGCAGCCCATGAAATAGGTTACAGAACCATGAGGTTTGACGGATTAAAGAAAGCCCTTAGAGGTCTTACAAGTCTGGATGAAGTTTTAAGAGTAACTACTGAAAGAAAAGATTTTTTCCTGGAATAAAATCAGACATAGAGAAGTAAAAAACATTTACAAAAACCATATTCCATAAATCCTACCGTAAAAGCGTGTTACATACGCACAATGCAAACTAACCCAAAAAATTAAAATATAAAATCCCTACCCCGAAATAATAATTTTGGTTTGGTAGCAGTCTTTTTTGTGTTATAATATATGGAATTTATTTTGATGAATTGGCAAAAAGCCCGGTCAAATTTTTAAAATCTCATAAAAAAATGGATTTAAGAAGAAAGGATAAAAAATGAATAAAATCAGTGCTTTTGTCATTATACTGGCATTGGTATTAAGCTTACAAAACATATATGCTGATGAAGTTGTAATAGTAACATCTTTTCCAAAAGAGCTTTTTGAAGCTTACAAAGCAGCTTTTGAAGCCAAATATCCCAGTGTTAATGTCGTAATAAAATCCAAGAAAACTTCAGCGGCTGTGGCTTATATTCGCGAGACTGCTTCAAAACCTGATTCGGACATAGTATGGGCCAGCGCAGTGGATGCTTTTGCAGTATTGAAGGAATATGGTTTGCTGGAAAAATATCAGTTACCTCAGGATATAGAGAAAAATATACCGGAGAATATCGGGCCTTATCCTATCCATGATCCGGATAATACATACTTTGGCTTCGCGTTAAGCGGATATGGCATAATGTGGAATAAACTCTATATGCAGGCCCACAGGTTGAAAGAACCTAAAGAATGGACTGATCTTACTGATCCTTCATATTATAGTCATCTGTCCATGAGTGCACCCTCTCGAAGTGGAACAACACATCTGACTGTGGAGGCCATACTTCAGGGATATGGGTGGGAAAAAGGCTGGGAAATATTATTGAATATGGCTGGCAATATGGCAGCCATAACAGAACGTAGCTTTGGTGTTCCCCAGGGTGTTATTAACGGTGAGTTTGGCGTTGGTATAGTTATTGACTTCTTTGGTCTTTCGGCCATTGCCAGTGAACAGCCAGTGGATTTTGTCTATCCCTCAGTAACACCTATCGTTCCGGCTAATATCGCACTTGTCAAAAACGGTCCTAACCTGAAAAACGCCAGGAAGTTTATCCAATTTCTTTTAAGCGAAGAGGGACAGTTGCTTCTGTTTGATCCAGCCATTAGCCGTCTGCCGGTAATACCCAAACTATATAGCAAAGCCCCAAAAGGCTTCCCAAATCCTTTTGAAATGGAAATGCAAGAATCGGAATTTGATATAAATATCTCTCAGGAACGATATGGTCTAATAAATTCCCTGTTCGATCAGGTGATAACCTTCCGACTTAAAGACCTAAGGCAAGCATGGAAAGCCATCTACGAGGCAGAAGAGCAGATCGCCAAACGTAAGTCCAGAGGTAAAAATGTCAGCAAAGAGGAAGCATTGTTAAAAGAAGCCCGTTCCTTGGTCACTAAAGTTCCAATAAGCGAAAAGGATGCCAATGATCCCGGTATAAACCAGAATTTCGCCGGTGAAGCTAATGAAATTCAGGCTAAATATGAAACCCAGTGGGATTCTCTTTCAAAAGATAATTATGCTAAAGCTAAGAAAATTGCGATGG
>WJIO01000048.1 GCA_014730235.1 Candidatus Poribacteria bacterium | reverse complement strand
ATAGTGTTGCATGGTTTTATATATGGACTCTTTGACAGCAGCAGGTATGAAGTTTTTGATATATCGATCACAAATGAGGCACTCATAGTCACGAGCTACGTGTCCAGAAGATAGCCACCTGCTTTGAGATTTCCTTACAATAACATACTCAAATCCCTCTTTAGTTGCCCATGTTCCATCATCGTAGTCATACCCGTAGGTAATGGCTCCTGGAGTGTGAAAGGAAGATCCATGGTATTTCCAGTTGTGTACGGTTGGAAAAGGTGTATAGTATGTAGTTCCTGCGTAAAGATAAGTGTCTGATCTGGTGTTTCTAAGGTTATCGCCAGATCCAGGGTCCACGATAAAGTTTTCTCCGGTAGGAGGAATATAAGTAGATGGATCTGGTTCGCGATATATAATTGATCGACAATTTATCGCCATGTCGTAGAATGTCATTCCATTGTATGGAGTTATGTATCCGTCCGGATCGCTCCCATCAAACACATTGCCTCCATTCATTACCGGAAATGTTCCATTGGTAGAATCAACATAGGGAACAACTGTGTTTAATTCTGGCTCCATTCCCAAATAGTGAGCTATAACTAGGCAAATCATGTACTGGTTCCATCTGTCCCTAGAAGACGACAAACTTCCGTAAGCCCACTTGGTTATGATATTGTGTCTTATCCAGTTTAACATTGTGGATCGATCAGATGCTTCGTATCCTGTTTCGGCTAGTATTTGCAAGGCGCTTTTTGCCCACTGAACTTCATTCAGGAGTCCTACTTCAGTGCCTCCTGGTTGATATGGCCATGTGTAGAATGGTTTGAGAGATTCTGGTGTGTCTGTTCGATCATCTTCTAGAGTGGCATAATCAATGTATTCTCTTATATAGTTATTGGCTGTTTCTAAATAACCGGTGTCTCCAGTTCCACGATAAGCCCACAAAAGAGCCATAAGAAAATATCCAGAATAATAAAGAAGACCGCCGTTATTAGCATAGCCACCGTAGATATTTGTTGAATTGTTGTTAGAAAAATCTTCTACATTATCCGGATAATTATTGGCTCTCATCGCCGGATAAACAATTGATAGCCATGAATCGAATTCAGTTTTTGCGTGAGAATAGGTTGATAGGTTTGAGTCGGGAATGTCGAGATTTGAATCGCTAAAAGCTGGAGTTCTTAGGCACTCGAATGGATCAATGTTTAAGCTTCGCACTTCGGGATCCGTCAGACATCGGCTAAATACTGCACAGCATAAAAATCTTCCCTCTACAAAATTATTGGCAAAGGTTGATCTGCCAATTCGAAATCTATGCGAATTTGTCAACGACAATTCGTTGGCATTGGACCCCGTAAAAAGATTAACAGGGGCAGAGTTTTCATTATCATCTATAGAACATCCACTCCATAATTCATATTCTCCTCCCAGGTGCCTAATCAAGCATAGCCACCTCATTTCTATATCTGTTTGTTGTGATGAGTCGTTGTAGGGGCTGCGAAATGCGTTTGCAAACGTAACAGTCTGATATCCTGCAGCAGAATCAAATGTGAATAAAACATTGCTGCCGTCTGTTTCTAGCCTCCATCCTCCAGAAACAAGCGTGTTGTCTTGTTTTCCAATAATGCCATAGGGAGACAATCCAGATGGAGACTCGTTGTCGCTCATTGAAACAAAAATGCTGAATTCGGAATCTCCGTTCATGTTAAAATCTATTCCTGGATCGGATAGCAAATGACCGCCGTCTTCGTTGGATATTGTGGCGGAAATATTATTTTTGCTTGGAAGATGAAGCGAATGCCAGTAATAGTAGGAGAGGCTATTCGTCAGTGGAACAGATCCACTTTTGCTCAAATGTCGGTTATTTGAACTCCAGTCAACTATTTTGTTAGAGTCATTTTCATGTGCTATCCAATATCCCTCCAGGCTTCCAACGTCAAACACCCAATTATTTTCGTTTGCATATAATGTAGACGGAAGGTCGTGAGGAGCAATATAAGTAGCCATGTTCTGAAATTCCTTGGGACTTGTTTTGTTTTTTTATTGCTGTGTTCTGTGTATTTTTCCTATGTTTAATGGGATGTCGGTGTTTTTAGCTGATAGATGCCAAGAAACCCCCTTGGTCTTCAGCCGAGGGGATGAATTGGCATAAGTGAAAATATTTTGAACTTTCTTTAGAAAAGAAAAAGGAGTTTTCTAAATAGTTCCGTATTTGCTTATATGGAAACTATTTACAGAGCATACAAATACAGACTATACCCAACAAAATCACAAGAAGTTCTTATTAATAAGCATATTGGCTCTTGTAGATGGATATATAACTATGCTCTTGAAAAGAAAACTACTGCTTACAAAAAGGATGGTACCAAGTTAAGTAGATTTCAGTTGCAGACAGATTTGCCTAAACTAAAGAAACAAGAAGACACAATCTGGCTCAAGGAAGTTAACTCTCAGTCATTACAATGCTCACTGGAACATCTTGATAATGCTTTTGTCAGGTTTTTTAGAGAAAAGAAAGGCTTCCCGAAATTCAAAAACAAACGATATTCTAAACAATCATTCTCTATTCCTCAAAGCATTAAAGTAGATTGGGAAACTAAACGAGTAACCGTTCCAAAAATAAAGAATATCAAATTCGTTGTAGATAGGAAACCAAAAGGAACTATTAAATCTGCTACTATTAGCAGAACACCAACAGGAAAGTATTTCATCAGTATTCTGGTGGATACAGGTGTTAAGCCGCCTGAGAAACATATAGTAAAGAAAGAAACATCAGTTGGTATTGATTTAGGAGTTAAAGATTTCTTAATAACATCAGATGGTAAGAAAATAAGTAATCCTAAGTATCTGAAGAAACATTTGTATCGTTTGAAGAAGCTACAGAGTAAGGCTAGTACAAAACAGTTAGGTAGCAACAATCGAAAGAAAGCCAATTTGAGAGTTGCTAAAATGTATGAACGTATTAATAATTTGAGGAATGATTTTTTGCATAAGTTGTCTTCTAAATTGGTTAGTGAGAACCAAACAATCTTTTTGGAAGATTTGAATGTAGCAGGTATGCTAAGAAATCATAAGTTAGCTCAGTCTGTTTCTGATTGTAGTTGGAGTAAATTCAATGAGTATTTGGAATATAAGTCTGAGTGGAGTGGTGTTAATGTTTTGAGAATAGGAAGATTTGAACCTAGCTCAAAGACGTGTTCTGTCTGTGGT
>WJIO01000047.1 GCA_014730235.1 Candidatus Poribacteria bacterium | reverse complement strand
ATAATATTAACGCTGAACTCAACCTTTATGATCCCGGACTTTCCAGATTACCTCAGATAATAGCCGCCAACAAAATGGATTTACCCATTGCAGAAACCGGCCTGCAAATGCTTAAAGAATACGTAGGCGATACTGTAGAGATTATACCAGTCTCTGCTGCTACCGGTCAGGGTTTGGAGCAACTGGTTTTCTCCGCATGGAATTTGCTTGAAAATACACCGGATATACGAGATGAGGTCGAACCAGAACAAGAAATTGTTGAATATAATAAAGAACATGATTCCAGTACTATAATAACCAGGGAAGATTCCACGTTTACCATCCACGGTCGGGCAGTTCGCAGGGCTGTTGTTATGACTGATATGAAGAACCAGGAAGCCCTGGCCCTTCTGCATTACAAGCTGAAGCAGATGGGGGTCATAAAAGCCCTGAAAGATGCCGGGGCAAAAGAAGGTGATACGGTAGTTGTGAATGATGTGGAATTCATTCTATCATATTGATTGAATTAAAAATTTTGATTAGTAAGAATTATTCCCCACTTCAAAAACCTCTGTTGCCTTTTTCAGCCGTTCAATAATATCAACATCAAAAGGGCAGCGTTCCACACATTGTCCACATTCGATACAATCCGATGCTTTAGCTGAAAGTTTAGCGTAAGAATTTACCAGAGAGTCATTAAGACCAGCCTTTGCCCAATCTGTAAGACAGATTACAGAGCCAATATCAATATCCTGTGGACATGGCAGACAGTGGTTACAATAGGTGCAGTGTCCTGCCATTGATTCATGTATATTGTCCATGATGGAAGAATAGTCTTTTTCATCTTCGCTAGCTTCTAGGTATTTTAAAGTAGACTTAAGTTCTTTCGAATTTTTAACCCCGGGAACTATTGTGGATACAGGTAAAGAAAGGGCATAAGAGATGCTCTGGACTGGTGTTATACCTGTTGCTTTTCCGTCAAGGTAAAGCATTGTGCCTCCACCGTAGGGCTTCATACCCACCAGACCCACACCCATTTTTTTACATAGCTGAAAAAGCTCTTTAACTCCAACACTGTAAACATAATTCATGGGATTGACCGGGAACATTAACACATCAATTGCATCGCTTCTAACAACCTTCTCAGCAACGGAAGTCGTATGACCGCTCATACCTATGAATCCGATCTTTCCTTTTTCTTTGTATTTGTTCAGGATCTCCAGAGATCTCAGTCCCCAGCCATTCCATGCCTCGTCATCGTCCACAACGGTAATCATTACCACCTCGGCATAACCGCTACCCAGAGATAAAAGCATATTATCAAGGCATTTTTTGGAATATTCCAGATCGTGATTTGGACCCCAATGTATAGCGGCTGTAAATTTTTCTCTGTATTTGCGGTATATAAAACCATATTCGTCCCAGTATTCGGGTTCAACATAAAGCAGATCAATATAATTTAATCCAGCTTCGATGAAATCATCCATAACTTGCTCTATATTTTTTTGTTTTCTTTCCAGATGTTCTGTGCCTAATCCCAGAGGATTAACTTTAATTCCCGTATTTCCCAGCATCCTGTATTCCATTTTGTTACCTCCATTCTGGTATAAAATATATTACATCAGAGCAGCCAATAAAACAATGATTTGCAGGCATAAACAAACCAGTAAATTTAAATTGTAATCGTTAAAAAATGAAAAATGTGTTTAGAAAATACCTTTATAATGATGGTAAATTACAAAATTTGTCATTCCTGCGAAAGCAAGAATCCATTATTTGTGCTGATGCTTCTGGATTCCTGCTTTCGCAGGAATGACAAGCTGAGGGAATTTTCAAATTATTACCATACTCAAACCGGAAGAGCCAAAGTTTTCACGGACATAAATTTGGACGTTAAACTTGCTTATTGTGAAAAAACACAAATTATGATATATTCCCTAAAAATTCGGCTCTTCAGGGTTAAGTCTGGTGAAAATGAAAAAAATTGCTGATAATTCTAAAAGATTTCTAAAACCAATATTTATAAGATTTCAGCATAAAGAAACGGATGTAAATGCTCAAAAAATATATTCTTATGTAATTTCTGCGAAATCCTTACCATACTAAACCCGGAAGAACCAAAAATTCATAGTTTGTCTTGTCTTTTCTTTTCACTTCCACTATAACAATACAACATTCTCTGGAGGTAAATCCTGTTATGTATACAAAGCGAACCCGGCAGAAGCACGTAAGGGAGATGATTCCCATACTTGAACAGGAATATCCCGACGCTGGCCCCAGGTTAAATTTCTCCACCCCTTTTGAATTACTTATAGCCAGTATACTGGCTGCTCAATGCACCGATGAAAGGGTAAACGAGGTTACAGAAACCCTGTTTGATAAATACAAAACACCTCAGGACTATATAGATTCGGATAAGGATACACTTATAGAAGAAATTTTCAGCACCGGTGCATATAGCCGAAAGGCCAATCGCATTAAGCTTTGCTGCAAAACTTTGATAGAAAAATTTGACAGTAAAGTGCCTGATAATATGGATGACCTGATATCTCTTCCCGGAGTTGGGCGCAAGACAGCCAATATGCTTCTGGTAAACTGCTATGACAAGCCAGGAATAATAATGGACACCCATCTGGTAAGGGTATCAGAACGTTTGGGGTTGACGGATAAGAAAACTCCTGATAAGATGGAAGAGGATCTAATGGAAGTGGTGGCAAAGAAAAACTGGTCGGCCTTTTCCCATTTAATTATGTTTCACGGCCAGTCCGTTTGTGTCAGCAGGAAACCCAGATGTGAAAAGTGTAAGATCAGTCGATATTGTGATTATTATCGGAAAAAGCTGTGGTGGAGCCAGATTCATGGAGGGTATCATTGATGAATTAATCATGGCCAACGAGTGCTTTACTGAAGAACAGATAAATACCTACATGAATATTGGTGCAGAGGGAGTATTAGCTGTAAAACCAGTTGATAAGCTTGCTATAACCTGGGCTGCAATAAAATAGATATAGAGAATATTAATATTGCAAACGTATTTAAGCAAGTTTAAAAAATATGGCTCTTCCGGCTTGACTGGGGTAAAGATAAGAAACTTCTTTACGCTGTCATTCCTGCTTCAAGCTTTTTAAAAAAGCTTGAAGCAGGAATGACAAACTGAGAGAATTTTCAATTATAACCACACTAAACCCAGAAGAAATAAAAATATCATTTTCCCCTTTTTCAAACTCATATCTGAGGTTCAGAAAAAATTATTGACATTATTAATCCTTTTTAGTATCCTAGTCAAAAAGGTATATAATAGCATATCATTTGATAGCTTTTGGCAATCAGAGCAATCTGATGCTTGATAATTAAACTCCAGAAACTGTTTTTTAGTATGAAAAAAGGAGGAAAAAATAAATGGCTAAGAAAGTCAATGTAGGGCTTGTAGGCTACAAATTCATGGGCAAAGCCCACAGCAACGCTTACAGCGATGTAGCCATGTTTTTTGACATGGATGCAGAACCGGTTATGAAGGCCATCTGTGGTAGAAACGAAGAAGGTGTCAAAGCCGCTGCAGAAAAATTTGGCTGGGAAAGTTATGAAACAAATTGGAAAGATTTAGCTAAAAGGGATGACATTGATCTGATTGATGTAACAGCTCCCAGCAACGCCCATAAAGAGATCGCAATGGGTGCTATTGAAAATGGCAAGCATGTATTCTGTGAAAAGCCTCTGGCGCTGAATCTGGCTGATGCAAGAGAAATGCTCCAGGCTGCTGAGGAAGCCGGCGTTAAGCATATGATTAACTTCAATTATCGTACAGCGCCAGCCGTAGCCCTGGCAAAAAAGATGATTGATGATGGCGTGCTTGGTAAAATATATCACTTCAGGGGTGTTTATCTTCAGGACTGGATAGTTGATCCTGATTTCCCTATAGTCTGGCGTCTGGATAAAAATGTTGCTGGTTCCGGTTCTCACGGTGATTTAAACGCCCATATAATAGATTTAGCCCGTTTTCTGGTGGGTGAATTTAAATCTGTAGTAGGAATGGAAGAGACCTTTATCAAAGAACGTCCACTTACAGAAGTTGGAACAACCGGAGGTCTTGTTGCTAAAGCCACTGGCGGTAAAGGTAAAGTAACCGTAGATGATGCGACTTTATTCCTTACTAGATTTGAAAATGGCGCTCTGGGTTCCTTTGAAGCCACAAGATTTGCCGCCGGAAGAAAGAACCACAACAGATTTGAGATAAACGGAAGCAAGGGAAGTGTTGTATTTAACCTGGAACGCATGAACGAACTGGAATACTACAACTGCGACGATCCCGAAGGCCTTCAGGGTTTCAGGCTTATACAGGCAACTGACCCATCTCATCCATATATAGAAGCCTGGTGGCCAGCAGCTCATATAATCGGTTATGAACATACCTTTATACATCAGGTATACAACCTGATGCAGGCTATTGCCAATGATGAAATGCCCAGCCCAAGTTTTGTGGATGGTGTTAAATGCCAGGAAGTTCTGGATGCTGTGGTAAAATCTGCTCAGGAAAAGACATGGGTTGATATAAGTGATATGTAGTAAACAGTGATCAGTAATTCGTGATCTGTGATTTATTAATAGGAGTGAAAAAAATGGCAAGACCAGTGACTCTGTTCACCGGACAGTGGGCAGATTTATCTCTTGAAGAAGTAGTAGATAAGGCAAAAAGTTTTGGTTATGATGGTGTAGAATTGGCCTGTTGGGGTGGTCATTTTGAAGCAGAAAAAGCCCTGGAAGATTCCGATTATTGCAAAAACTTGTTGGACATGCTGGATAAAAAAGGCATGAAAGTATGGTCTATTAGTGACCATCTTACAGGTCAGGCTGTATGTGACCGTATTGATGAAAGACACAAGGAAATTCTCGCTCCTGAAATATGGGGTGATGGTGATCCTGCCGGCGTCAACAAAAGGGCTGCTGAACAGATTAAAAATGTAGCCCGGGCAGCAAGAAAACTTTCAGAAGCCGCTGGACATGACATTGTGGTAAATGGCTTTACCGGCTCAGGTATCTGGCACCTGCTTTATTCTTTCCCACCGACAGATCCCGGTATGATTGATGCCGGATACGAAGAATTTGCAGAAAGATGGAACCCTATTCTGGATGTATTTGATGAGGTGAACATCAAATTTGGTCTGGAAGTCCATCCCACAGAAATAGCTTTTGATATTGTAACAGCCGAAAGGGCTCTGGAAGCTATTGGACGAAGGGAAGCCTTTGGTTTTAACTACGACCCAAGCCATTTAGGCTATCAGGGCGTTGACTATGTTGAATTCATCCGCCATTTCAGCGATCGCATATACCATGTCCATATGAAGGACGTATACTGGTCAGAAGTTCCTAGGCTGTCCGGTGTATTTGGTGGACATCTGGGGTTTGGCGATCACCGCAGATTCTGGGATTTCCGTTCTCTGGGTCGCGGAAGTGTAAATTTTGAAGAGATCATGCGGGCCCTTAACGATATTAACTATCAAGGCCCCCTGAGCGTAGAATGGGAAGACTCGGGAATGGATAGAGAACATGGTGCGGCAGAAGCCTGTGAATTTGTGAAAGTCTTGGACTTTGAGCCGTCAGCCACAGCTTTTGATGCAGCCTTTGCCGATGAATAATAAGTTCATATAAAAATTTCATAGAGGGCAGGCTTTTATAAAAGCCTGCCCTCTATGTGTTTTACAGAGTTTTTCTGGAGGATCTGATGCGTTCTTTAAAACGACCAAATATCCTTATAATCCATACAGATCAACAGAGATGGGATACATTAAGATGCACAGGTAATGATCTTATACATACTCCAAATCTGGATAAAATGGCATCAGAAGGCGCGGTTTTTACCAACTGCTTCACCAATAATCCGGTATGTATGCCCAGTCGCATGAGTCTCATGACTGGACAATATCCATCAGCTCTGGGATGCACATGCAACGGCATACAATTGCCTGAGGATACCCTTACAGTAAACAAAATTCTCAAGCCTTATGGTTATCATACGGCCAATATCGGCAAGTTGCACTTCTGGAATCATTCCAACCGGGATCACAAAGATCCCCATCCCGATTATGGTTTTGATACTTTGATTTTGTCGGATGAACCGGGATGTTATGACGATGCTTATATTAAATGGGTGGAAAGCATTGCGCCGGATCAGGTATATAACTGCCGGGTAGCTCTTCCTCCAGCCGCTAACCAACCGGATAACAATAAACCACCTCGAGGAGCTTTAACGCCGTATATATGGGAATCAGATGAGGATTTGACTCATACCGCTTTTGTGGCTTCTGAAACATGCGAATACATAAAACAGCATAAAGATGATAGATTCTTCGCCTTTGCGGGTATATATGCACCTCACGCCCCTATAAACCCACCCGCCCGATTTGTGCATATGTATGATATAGAGAATATGCCGCTTCCCCGCATGAGTGAGAATGATAGAGGACGTGCCGCCGATATTCCACCTGAGCAGTTAAAGAAAATGGTAGCTTATTATTATGCCCTGATAACCCATATAGACGACCAGATTGGACGGATAATGAAAACCCTGGAAGAAGAGGGGCTTAGGGATAATACAATGATGATATTTCTGTCAGATCACGGTGAACACCTGGGGGATCATGCTTTGACAGGTAAGGGCGCGCCGGGATACGATAGTTGCATACATGTGCCATTTTTAATAAGTTATCCGGGAGTTATTGATCCGGGGATGGTTATAGACCATCTTGTGGAACAGGTTGATATTGTTCCCACTATACTTGACTACTGCGGTATACAAACACCCCGAATTGTTCAGGGACACTCCATTAAACCGGCATTACAGAAGCAGGAATATAAACCAAGAAACTCTATACTCATGGAATTCAAAGACCCATTCAGAATATCATGGCGAACTGTCCGCACTCTGGAATATAAATACTGTCGTAACAATAAGGGTAGAGAGATTTTATTCGATCTTAAAAATGATCCATATGAATTGAATGACCTGGCAAACGATGAAAATTATGAGGATATTCTGAATATGATGAGGCATGAAATGCTATCCCGTTGGTTTGATGCGGAAAAACAATTTCCGTTGAGAACTGGTGCATACTGATATTTTAATGTTTTGTTATTTTATCCGGAATAAAAGCATTAATCCATTTAGTTTCGTAATTTAAATACAAGAATAAATCTGAGGATGGAAATATGTCCAAGTATAAACTCTTAGCCATTGATCTGGATAAAACCCTTCTTGACAATGAGCATAAAGTACCACACCGCAACTACGAAATCCTGAAAGAATGCCAGAAAAAAGGTATATATGTTATACTGGCTTCAGGTCGGGAGGTGGAAACCATAGATAACTTTTCAGATATACTTGAAATCTACGATCCAATTATAGCCTGCGTTGGTGCTATTGTATGCGGTGAAAAGATTGACGGAAAACGGGAACTGCTTTATCATATACCAATACCTTCGGGTATGGTTGACAGGGTTATGGAATTCACCAGAAATATGGGATGGTGTTTGACTGTTCATTATCCCGATAAAATTCTTGCTATGAAACAGGATAAATACACTGATATATACCATAATCAGACCGGAGCAACCTTTACCTTTGCCCGTGATTTCTATCAAATAATTGAAAATACTCAACCTACCAAGCTGATTACCATTGTAAAGCCCGAAATGCGGGAACAAGTCTACCAGCAGTTTGTCCAGAAGTGGGGGAATGAAGCTAATATAACCCGGACAAATCCTGAATATGTAGAGCTTAATGCAAAAGGCGTTGACAAAGGTAAAGCCCTTATTGAGCTTTGCAGAATACTGAATATACCAATTAAACAGACCATGGCCTTTGGTGATAATTACAGCGATCTACCAATGCTGGAAGTTGCAGGCGGCAAGGTGCTTATGGATAACGCCTCAGATGAAATCAAGAAAGATATGACAGGAAGATTTGATGATTTAATAATAGCTCCGTCCAATGAAGATAGTGGAGTAGCTCAGATTATTGAACAAATATTATGAAACAAAATAGAGGAGAAAAATGATGTTAATGTCACAGATTGATTATAACCTTATATCAGATATCGTTAAGGCAAAAGAAGCGGTAAAGGAAAGCGTTGAAGGCGTTATGGATGAAAATCTAACAGCCGCACATCTCGCTTCACAGGTTTATGCTTTGCTGGAACATCTGGATAAGCTTGAACAGGCCTGGAGAGCCACACCTCCAACAGAACAAGCTGCACCAGCACAACAACCCCAGGAAGAGCAACCACCTCAAGCGGAACAAGCTAATGCGGAAGCTCAAGAGTAATAAATAAATCTCCAATTAATTCCATCCGAAATAAAATGAGAAAAATATGGCAGTCTAAAAAACCTGATGAAGAACTCAGCAAGAAATTGGCTTCTGAACTCAATATACCATATTTAATCGCTCAACTTATGGTAAACAGGGGTATAAAAGATTCTGACGAAGGCCGGCGATTCCTTTATCCGAAGCTTTCGTATCTTCATCCTCCTTCAATGATGAACGGTATATCCGATGCCGTTGACCGTATTAAAAGGGCTATAGATAAAGGCGAAAAGATATGGCTTTATGGTGATTATGATGTTGATGGAACCACATCCGTATCACTCTTGCTTACATGCCTTAGACATCTTGGTGCTAACGTGGATTATTATATACCTCACCGTCTGGATGAGGGTTACGGTCTCAGTTCTGAAGGAATAAAGGATTTGAGTAGCAAAGGTTGTAATCTGCTTATAACAGTGGACTGCGGCATCAGCGCAATTGACGAAGTACGAATAGCCAATGAAGCAGGAATTGACTTAATTATTACAGATCACCATGAACCTGGTGAAGAAATTCCTCCGGCCCTTGTGGTTATAAATCCAAAACTCCAATCCTGTCATTATCCGTTTTGTGAGTTAGCTGGTGTTGGAGTTGCCTTTAAGCTGGTCCAAGGATTACTTGGAGATAACACAGGTGATAATCAGGATTTCCTGAAAAAGCAGTTTGATCTTGTAGCTCTGGGAACTATTGCCGATGTAGTTCCTCTCATCGGTGAAAACAGGATCATCGCCAAATACGGCCTGGATATTCTGAATAAAATGGAACGCACAGGTATAAGGGCCCTTTGTGAAGTAGCAGGAGTTAATGAAGGATCGGTAAATAGCTGGACTGTAGGTTTCAGATTAGGGCCAAGAATAAACGCCGCAGGCCGTATTGATACCGCCCACTGCGCGGTAAAACTACTTACAACCGATTCTTATGAAGAAGCCCTGGACATTGCAAAAAAGCTGGATGAAGCAAACAAAGAAAGACAGAATATTGAACGCAATATTCTGAATGCGGCTATTGATCAGCTTAAGAAATATGATTTGTCCAGGGAAAAGGGTATAATATTAGCTGACGATGGATGGCATCCCGGGGTTGTGGGTATAGTAGCTTCCAGGCTTCAGGAAAGATACTATAGGCCGGCCATTGTTATATCCCTCGAAGGAGATGAAGGACGAGGATCAGCCCGAAGTATACCGGAATTTGATATTTTCCATGCTCTGCAAAGATGCTCTCATCTCCTGGAAACCTTTGGGGGACACAAAGCTGCTGCGGGATTATCCATAGCAAAACATAACATTGGAAAATTCCGCCAGGAATTTTCCAATGTTATGGATGAGGTGCTTACACCAGAAGACTTAAGCCCTAAGGTGATTATTGATATGGAGACATCCCTGGATCAACTTTCAGAAGCAGCAGTGGAAAATCTGAACTTACTTGAACCTTATGGATTGGGTAATCCAAGTCCACAGGTATCAATTCATGGCCTTTCATTACAGGGCTACCCCAGAACAGTTGGCAACAACGACGCACATCTGCAATTAACTCTGTCAGATGGCAAATTCGCCTTTAGATCCATAGCTTTCAGAAAAGGTGAGTTAGAAAAAGAGCTTTATGATTCCAGTGTAACCATTGATGTAGCCTGCCGACCAAATATTAATGAATGGAATGGAAACCGTTTTGTCCAACTGGTTATTAATGAGATAATTATAAATAATATAGAGGATGAATATAAACTAATGGCTGCATCGGCAGAAATTATGGATCTTTCCCAGCTTAAGATAGCAGATCGACGCAATATACCTGACAAAGAAAAACACATAAAAAAACTGCTGAGTATGGATGAAAAAATATTAATGTATGTGCGGGACGATGCGGCTGTTGATCAACTGGGTAAAATCATAGCTAAATATTCGGCAAAAACCAAGCTGGTATCATGCTATAATATAACACCAGAAGAGGAGAAATTTAATATAAAAAGAGATTTTTCCCAGGGGGAAATTGATGTAATAGCTTCAAGTGTGCCCTTTGAAGAAACCCTTCCAGAGCTTAAACATCTGGTATTCTGTCATCCTGTTCCAACAAGGGAGTTATTTATTAAGTTCTGCGTTCCAGCCATAGAAACTGACGAACCAATATATGTCCACCTTATATTTAACAACAAAGATATAGATTACCTTACCATGTTATTAAATCAGGAATACCCGGATCGTAAAATTCTTGCCAATGTATACAGAAAGGCAAAAGAATTAGCTGAAAGCAGGAACAGCAACAAGATTTACATAGAAGATATAGCCATGAATATAAATCTGGAAGGGGCAAAAGATCTAATCGTTTCTAAATCCATATCTGTATTTGAAGAGATAGAACTGGTAAAACGACACCAGGAGAATGGTAAAACTGCTGTTTCACTTTTAGATACAGGAGATCAGAAGCGTGATTTAAGCCAATCACAAATTTATTTAACGGGTGATAAACTAAAACGGGAATGGGAGAAATTCTCACATTTTATATCCCGAAAAACGGCTGATGATATTCGTAAAATCCTTCTAGAGGTAATAACATAAGCAAATTTGCGAAAATATTATAAAAATTTTTCATAAAATAATGACTAAGATATAAGAGGGGGAGTCGTCATGATTTATGCAGAGATTAAGCCTTAATTTCTTTAATTTATTTGGATCTTCCGGGTTCAGTGTGGTAAAGATAAAAAACTTCTTTATGCTGTCATTCCTGCTTCCGCAGGAATGACAAGCTGAGGGAATTTTCAATTATAACCACACTTAACCCGGAAGATCCAATTATTTCTAAACTAAACTTGGAAAAGCCAGATTTATTTCATCTTTGTGAAACCCTTCCTGATTTTCGCAAGACTTACATTTGGATCTTCCACAATTATTTTAGCACCGGCGATAATATCAATAAATCCTGTTTCCTTATGGTATCTTGGTACAATATGCAGATGCAGGTGCTGGATACTTGCTCCGGCGGCATCACCCATATTATAACCCAAGTTGTAACCATGAGGTGTATAAATTTGATCCAGTACATCGAGACATAGCTTTCTTACTATGTGAAGTTCTGTTATTTCTTCATCAGTTAATTCCCTGATGTCTTTAACGTGTCGTTTTGGAAATACCATCATGTGACCTGGTGTATATGGATATATATTCAGGGAAACCACAAAAAGCTCCGATCTGTATACCTCCAATTTTTCCACTTTATCGCTTTCTGCTACAATCGCACAGAGTATGCAATCCACATCAGGTCTATTTTTTCCCCTGGCATATTCCAGCTTGCCGGGTACAAAAAGATTTTTTCGCATATTTCACCTTTATTGACAATATTCGGGAAATTCCCCGACTAAAACCAATCTTCTACCATTGGTTATCTCTATACCCCGATCTGGAGTCATTGTCGGGGTTGTATTCAGGTATATTATCTGGTCGTCTCTTAATTCGTTAAAATATGTCTCCAGATCCTCGCTGGCTCTGTCATTGACCTGTATAGCCCTGACTGACTTCATTTCTCTCCATACAGGTATATGCTGGGTGTGTATCCCGCAGAGATGTATCATCCCGCCGTTGGGATATACCGAAAGCAATTGATCGTCCAGGGGTGCTATAAAGTCTCTGTATAATCCTGCTGAGAGTAAATGACATGTGCATCCGCATAGCTGACCATATCCCCTTGGCTGAGTACGATGCCCCGCCACCACCATTTGCAACTGCTGCAAAGGTATGTTTTCCAAGTACCAGCGATGGAGATCACAAATTAAATCATTGATTATTTGCAGGTCATGTCTCGCAGCTTCGGGATCGGTCAGCATGGATATAAGCAATTTTTCACCGTATAAATTCACACCGATATTAAGGGCACTGGAAAGAGTTGGAAGCCCGAAAAGAGGTGCTTTGACACCGGTGTCCACGAAAGCCTTTGCAGCCCTTTTGGCAAGATTCCATGTTTCGTCTTTTTCCAGGTCGGGATATTCCAGCGTTCCTACTGGATTTTCCAGCAGGTCAACCCACCATTGATCTCCATGAAAATATACATTAGCCCTGAATATCCGATCTATGAAGTGGACTCCATAAACACCATACTCTATAACAAGGGGGCGGAAAAGCTTTCGGTCTATACCTTTTTCTGCAACTGTTGCCAGATTATCCAGTGCTCCTTCCACCCATTTTTCCGGCTCTTTATAGGCATCGACAGATGTTCCTGCACCTATACCGTTAAGACAAAACACGCGCTCAGGTTTTTTACCTGAATAAAGCTCAGTAAGCCTGGAAAAATGATATTCACGAATCTCAATTAAATCATCTGATGATAATATATCTATGGTTTCAGGATTCATTATACCACCTTGATATGTTGCAAATTCACTTTACAGCGATTAATTACACATACTGTGCTTTTGTTTTTCTGGGTTCCTGGGGTTCAGGATTTTTGCCCTCTCTTGTAAAAATTTCAGCTTTATCATGACGCGCTATATAGTCGGGAACCAGTTCCAGATCGAATTCTTTCATCAAATCCGGCACCGTAACCTTTTCATTATTTGACTCAACAGTTATTCCACCTTCGTCATGGTAATACTTGACAATTACATCTCGTCCATATTTTTCTTTAATAGCCGGTATCTGTGAAGCGTTAAAATCGCTGTGGAAATACTTCTTTTCCAGATCTATCTCCATACCAAGAACCGGAGTTCGCGAACCGCCCATAAGCAGTATCTCACCGGTAATATCAATTATCCGGGCTCGATGGGTTCTTACAGACGAAACCACGTAGTAGTGATTTTCCCAGGCCCTGGTTTGCAGGGGAATACCTCCGTCATAGGCTGACGACCAGAAGACTATTTCCGCTCCCATTTCTCCCAGCTTTGCCCAGTCTTTAGGCCACTGAATGTCAAAGCAGATAAGCATACCAATGCGGCCAAAATCCAGATCAAAAACCTTTAGTTCCCTACCGGGAGTCACACCGCTTTCAAATACAGTAAAGTCAAAGCTTGTGGTAACAGGATGCAGTTTGTGGTATGCACCCACAACCTGGCCCTTGCGATCTATAACAACTGCCGAATTATAAACCGTATCTCCCTGTTTTTCAAGTATAGGACAAATAATGTTAGTATCATATTTCTTTGCCTGAGACATGGCAATT
>WJIO01000046.1 GCA_014730235.1 Candidatus Poribacteria bacterium | reverse complement strand
TTTCTGCACAGTAATAGCAGTTACAAAATCTGCATCAGAAGAGCGATATGGCCCAATATTTTGTCCTTCAGCATCTGGGATTTCTGGTATTGACCCCTGAATAAGCAGAGGTTCTTGTGGTATTAAAGCTATTCCCATAACAATATGCTGGGATAAGAATGCTTCAGGATAAGGCTTCTTATCATCCATAACATTTGGAACTTCCAACGCGCTTACTGCCAGCTTTTCAATATCGCAACGCTTAGTAGGCTTTACCGGAATATATTCCTGTTTGGGTTCCCCGCCTATTAGATAATCTATCAAGACATCCGGATTTCCAAAATCTAATTTATAAAACTCCAGATGCTTTTCCAGTTTTGCTCTTCCCAAGCCTGTAGTCGATCGCCCGCCTATGTGAAATGTGAAGTCAAACGCGCTCCAGAAATCCAAAACGTCAAGTAATATGCGAAGGTCGTTAGAGTTGGGTTTTTCAATACTTATTTCCAAGGAATATGATGTAACTGAAGGTGCTACCTCTTTGTCATACTTGAGGTTTTTTCGTGCCGAACCAGAATTGCGATCTATTCCTACATGGTCACGTACCTCCATTGCATCTGATATAGTATTCTCTATCAGGATTGCGTCTTCAATAAAGATTCTGGATGCATTGCTTTTTGTATTATCTCCATTTTTTTTAACTGCGCCAAATAAATCATCAATTATCTCAAGGCCGTTTGGCAGCAAATAAGGCGCAAAATCCCGGGCCGTAGATCTCATCAGGCCGGCAATTGTCGTTCCGGGAATATGTGGTTTACCGCCTTTATCTCTCTGAATAGGAGCGTCAGTCTGCAAGCTTGATTCTCCAGAACCAATATGAAAGGTCTGTGGTATCAAAATTTCACCTTTTATGATCAACCTATGGCAGATATAATCATTACTCATTTCTGTTATGCCCTTTCTGTTACTCTAAGTAAAAATTCTGTTACTCTAAGTAAAAACTCTCGCATAACGTTTTCTTTCATTGTATTTTCTAAACTATCTACTAAAACATTCCACTCATCATGGGGTAAATTTGTATTAGGCCGGTTTTCTGGGTACTCGTCCAACTCGTCCAAAGAATAATACATTCTATAAATATCAGTTTTTACTTTCTCCAGGCATTGATTAACTGGACTATTCGAATTATCTTCAAACCATCCCTGAATTTTTTTCACCCATTCCAATTCACCCTTGCGTATAGTTACACCATCCAAAAAGGCTTTCCATTTCTTTGGCTCTTCATAACGTAGTACAACATTTTTGAATTGCTGAAGAGAGGCAGGTTTTCCATCTATTGAACCCATTAAGTCTCTTAAGGTTCCATCTATTGAACCCATTAAGTCTCTTAAGGAATGTTGGACATATTTGGCAAGATGCCTTTCCAAAATAGCCAGGTATATATCAATCATAATTTTTTCTTCCAAATTACTCCCTATTCGTGCAGAATCCTGGACAAACCTACTCAAAGACGACCTCATAAAGCATCTCCCCTACTACCCATAATATGGATATTAGCGCTAATGGATATTTGACCAAAGCCTTCGCTTCTTCTCAGGCCTATACCAGTACAAAGTATTTCTTCCATCCATTTCTTCACCATATCTTTGTGCTTTTCTTCTATCCTCATAAGGAATGTGGAGCCTTTTATTATGGCAAGATCATCCGGTTTAAATATTTTAGCAACGCTGTGCCATCCTGATATAATCCGTTTACCGCAAAAGGCTTTAACTATAGTAATATCTACATCTTCTGGAAAACCTATCTGTCTGTCTTTCATAATTGTTGGAGTTAATGTGATAACAGGACGCAGTAACTCATCCATCACAATTGCATCTGATAAAAGAGTTAAAGTAAAGAACATGAATCCTTCTTCTTTAGGAATATCCAAAAATTCCGAATTTGGTTTTACAGCATTTTCAGATAGGTTTAACTCTATTTTCCCCATACGTCTTCTGCCAGCATAAACCACTAATTCTTCTGATCCTAAACCTTCAATTAATTTGATATATAAATCATCGTCTTTTAAAGAAATAACTCCCTGTAACCTACTTCCTTCTGGCAACTCCTGCTGAGAATGTAAACTTGCTTCTAAAGCACTATTGCTAATTGAATTTACTGCTGTCCTAGTAATAATTAGTTTATCAGGAATATATTGTTTTGGTCGCTGACTATTACCATTGTAAAAACCTTTTATTGGCACAAGTGGAGCGTAACCGCAATCTGAATCAACTTCACATCTTCTGTCATTGGAACCATCAAAATTCTCAAATAGCATATCACGAGCGCCATGAGTGTTTGGTTCATTAATAAAACCTGGTTTGGTTTTGCAGGTATATATGGAAAGCGGGATGGGATAGGTCTGACTATCGCTATCCCTATGCTGTGGATATAAATTTGGGAAACAAATACTATCACTACAGAATATATTGCGAAAATCTTCATTTGCATCATTGCCATTATTCAGAAAAGCATTTGCCAGTATCCCTCTAACAGCACTGCCTGGAATATAATCCAGCGTATCAACCTCATTACCCATGGCAGGCCTATCACTAAAACAACATGGACTTAGCAAAGTCCCTTGTATTTTCTTATATATTTCCGACATTATTAGCTGCTCCTGATTACTTTTTCCATTGCAGTCAGCGCATTTGATTTATCCGGACTAACCAATTCAAATCTGCATTTTCCCCAACCGCGTCTCTTCTTTCCACCTATTCTACGGGTAAACAGAAGAGATGCAGTCAACCAACCTATCTGATCGTTACCAATATTATTGGAGTTTATCATCTCTACGCTGCCTTTTAAGTATCTATTATCTTCTATTCTTACAACCTCTAAATTGATGAGATGGTTTTCTTTAGTCCGCTTAGTTTCTTTGTCAATAGTGGTATGAGCACTTGTCGCCATGTCTCGGAAAGCCAGTCGCAACTCTTTATTTTCTAATTCAGCATTTCTTATTGCATCTCGATAAGGTTTCGGATATGTTGCAGTTGAAAACCACCAATTGCCCTTTCCCGCAGGAGAACCAAATATGGAACATAAAACGCATGTTTCTTCATCTTCAGCCAGAGCGCAAAAATTTTCCAGTTTAATGCCGGACATCATCTCTTCCATCTTATCATGCCACTGTTTCTGCCCTTCACAGACATTGCTTTCCCATTTACCAGTATATTTAAGCAGGTTTACACAATTGCTTCGTAATATCCCCTTTATTTCACTTCCTGGTAAAAAAGGAAAATTATCCTGGTCCCTAACGACATACTCATCAATGACTCCAGGTAAGCCAATTCCACTGCCTATATGTAAATCACTTGTCACATGAAGCTTGTAGCTAATAATCACAATTATTCCTCCGGATTAAGTTCTGCTAATTCCAGAGCATCTAATATTGGGGTTTTATCATCTCTTATATCTTTGTGAAAAGGAGTATCGTTACCTCTTTCATAATTAAATTGATCCCTTAATATATCATCTAATTTCTCTTTATTCTCTTTTTCTCGCGACATTACAAATTGGTATGTTTCTGTTGCCCGCGCTTTACCCTTGAAAAACTCTTGATACAGTAGTTTTCGCTTACTTCGTGGGATATTTTTGAATGCCTCTGAAAGTTGCTGAAGTTTGCCAAATTGCTTTACAGTATAAGGACGCTGCGTCAATAATGTATGACCTGAAAATGTATCGGCAAATTCATCAACAAATGTATATTGCTTTCTAATATCATCGAGCGGTTGAACTGTAGAGGTTGTTATTACTGCAAAATCAATTGCACCGCCTTCTAAGATGTAATTGGGTTCACTGCGAATCTTGGCCTTTGCAGATTCCTCTAATTCCTTGGCTGTACGACGAAACAAGGAAATTGGGAAATTTATCTTTGCAATTGCAATG
Organism: Candidatus Poribacteria bacterium; assembly: GCA_014730235.1. Taxonomy (GTDB): domain Bacteria; phylum Poribacteria; class DTPJ01; order DTPJ01; family WJIO01; genus WJIO01. Next base: position 2,510 of record WJIO01000046.1, on the reverse strand, counting down.
CCGGTAGATAGGGTAAGTCTTCTTAGATTGTTGGGAAATAGCAATTTCCCCATTTCTCTATTATTGCAAATGAAATGATTAATAACTTCCTGAATAGCTGGATATTTATAACTGATTCCATCTGAAGACTTATTGTCGGAGAGTTTCCAGAACGAATTGCATAGATGATAGGCAAATCCCACTGCATGCTCATCTCTGATTAGAAAACTCATGTCATCCCCGCCTAGAATTATAGGGATCAAAGGCAAGGTATCTCCTTTAAGAGATTTGCTGAGGAATGTGGTGATTCCACTCATTTCTGATGCCATTACAATAGAACTCAATACTAACTGGTGAAGTTCTTGAGAATATGCCCGGTATAGATCTTCATTGGGTATGCTCTGAAGAAGTTGTCCAAAACCATTGCCGTCCGCCATTACAAAGGCCATATACCTTTCATCCGAATCATTTGACCAAAGGTCCTCAGGTTTATAAGGTATAATTCCAGTCTTTATTCCCTCTGCAGAAAATTTACATTTTAAGTCCCGGTCTGACGGAATTTCACTTCCGGATGTTACTATATTCCAACGTTTAAGAGCTGCGCGAGACATATATTTTCTCGCGATATCTGGTTTTTGTCCAATTGGTATATGACAAGCCGAACTAAGAGATGGAATAAACTCACATCTATGATCATAAGAGCTTGTAAGCCAACCTTCTCCATAAGAGCCAAAGGTCTGTCGCTCATCCTTCTCATTCTGTATTTTTCTAAAAACATTGGCAATGCTATCAGAAAAATTATCGTATGGCTCGTATTTCATAGTAATGCTGGCCTCTCCAGCACTCAATCGGCGATATGTATCTTCTATATAAGCGCATATAGCTTCTGCCTGAGCCTCTGTACCATTTTTTAATAAGGCAACTATCTGGCCACCGCGCCAGCGTAATATATCTTTAGATTCCAGTGGAAGAGGAGGGGATAGCTTAACTTTTTCAGCAACTATATCTAAAAAGGCTGAAGCACCTCTAATGGAGCGAAGGCGAGTTGAGCCAAAGACATAGTCCTGGATATGATCTACGTCACCAACTATCAGGTATTTACCCATAGGATCGGCCTCCCATTGTACCAAGGGTTTTAACCTTTTGACATATCAGTTTGTATTATATTTTGGAATATTGTGTATTGATCAGAATTAAAATAGCCTTGCTTTACACACCCATTTATAACATATAGATAAATCTATGTCAACGACATTTTTCGTCTTTTTTGTCAAAAAAACGCATTCAGGGATATAAAAACTATATTTTGGAAGGATATAAGACTGGATAGAATGGAAAAAGCCCTGCCATTTTGAGTGTGGCAGGGCTGTAATATTTTTCAGGCGGCAAAACCACCGTTATAGTCAACCACCTTTGAGTTGCCTTTTAATTTAAGGAAAGCTCGATTCCGCTGGGAACGGACTGTGGCTTCCTTTTCAGACAACCTGGAAGCGGTCTCGTCTGAAGTGTAACCTTCTATAGACATAGACACTATCTGCCAATACTGGGGTTTCAGGGAACCTTTGACTACCTGTATCAGCTCCCTGCGTTGAACGTTGACTACTGGTGACGACGATGGGGAAATATCGGTATATTCTGAGGACAAATCGGATGAAAGAGAATTATTGCTGTCATTAGAACTGTCAAGAGGTAGATGATGTTCGTAGTATTTTTTTTGCTTACGAACAGCATCATGTATTTCGGTTCGTATATATTTAGAGGCAAGAGTTATGAATTTAACTCCTTTACCAGGATCGTAATCTCTGGATGCCTTATATAGACCGAAAAGTGCTGCTTCATAGCAGTCGTCATAATCAAACCCCATTTGACTTCGTTTACTAGCAATCTTTTCTGCCAAACCGAGATGTTTCTTCAATAGATTCTCCCTTTCGTTATTGTTAATACTCTGGGAAATAATACTTCCTTCTACTCCGCTAACTACATTACCCTTAGTCATTTAACACCCCACTTTGTTAAAGGTCAAAGTGAGGGAAATCAGACACACAAAGTCAGACTCGTGACCCAGGGGAAATAACAGCATAGTTACTCCTTTTGTATAGTTTTAGAAGCTTGAGTGATTTAGTATTTACCGCCGGTAGATTATACCATAGAAAGGAAGTTAATGTTTAGAAAAAAATGAACTTTTTAAGGCTTTTTCCTGATTTTTTTTCGTCGCCGCCGTCTTTTTCAATATCCTTCACGGATCGAGTACCACCTCAAGTTTTTCGGAACGTACTTACCTGACGGCAGGCGGGGCGTTTCAATATCCTTCACGGATCGAGTACTACCTCAACGTCTCGCTGTTCACCACATTGGCGACAAATGGGAAATGTTTCAATATCCTTCACGGAGAGTCTTCTCAGAAATTCCCAAGCCTTTAACAGCGATGGGTAAGGGTAGCATAATTCTGAGCATCAATACCCCTCAGCCCAGTAATCATCAACTCTCAGAAATTACAAAGGAGAGTGTGATGGACTATGCAATCACATTTC
>WJIO01000045.1 GCA_014730235.1 Candidatus Poribacteria bacterium | reverse complement strand
GTATACCTTACAGGCCTGACACCAGAAAAGGTTAAGGGCATGGAATATTCAGCCCTTATGAAAATGCAGGAAAAGACATTTAAAGAGATGCCAGTAGACATGGTGGATTTCCTGAAATTGGGTGATGAAGGTATGCGCAGAGCTGAAAAAATCATAAAGCGCATGGAGGGCATTGCAGACAAAGATATATTTGCAGGAACAGTATATTCCATAAATGAAGTATCTCTGAAAGCTCCTTTGACCTGGCCGGGGAAAATACTGCCTTTGGCTGGAAATTATGCTGAACATATAAAAGAAGGTGGTCGGGAAGTAGAGGGTAAGGAAAAAATGGCCCCGAAAATCTTCATGAAACCAAATACAGCTATAATCGGGCCAAACGATAATATACTTCTACCAAAGCCGGGAAACAAGATAGACTGGGAGGCTGAACTCGCCGTAGTCATGGGTAAAAAATGTAAATATGTCAAAAAAGAAGAGGCCTATGATTACGTGGCAGGTTACACCATAATGAACGACGTCTCTGAACGCGAGTTAATCGTGGAAGCCGACAGAGAACCAAGTGAATGGAACGGGTTCTTTGACTGGCTTAACGGAAAATGGATGGACACCTTCGCACCTATGGGGCCATGTCTTGTAACAAAGGATGAGGTAGAAGACCCCCACAATCTATCCATAAAGCTTTCCGTAAACGGTGAGATGAAGCAGAATTCAAACACTGGCAACATGATATTCAATATCCCGGAGCTTATTGAATTTGCTTCCCGACTTATGACCCTGGAACCCGGAGATATAATATCCACAGGTACACCTTCAGGAGTCGGTTCATCTTCTGGTACATTTCTTAAAGACGGTGACACAGTAGAGGTGGAAATTGAAAAGATCGGACTGCTGAAAAACACCGTCAAAGCGGAAAAATAATATTACTTTTGGGAGGGCGAGAGCAGGAATGCAAAAAATCCACATAATGACTGGATTCCTGCTTTCGCAGGAATTTCAAACAAGTCAGTTTGTTTCTGAAGTTTAATTTTTTATGCTTTATGGACATTATATAATAAATATTATATTAAGCTTGGTTTACAGTGCCTCTGCGGATACTCAACCTGTATATTACGGTGAACCTGTAAAACTTAAGAGCAATCATATTTACTTTACCAGTTGGAAGTATATACGCCAGGGTAGTTTCAGATGGGATGTGCAGTTTGATGATGACGAAAAAAATCAAACGGCATGGCTTAAGGGCGATAGTTCATCAGGAGCAGAATTTCAGCCGGTGGATATGCCCTTCGGGATTCGTCTGGTGGCCCAACAGGCCAAGAAAGTTCCTCTGAAACCCGGTCAAATATCAGCACAGGTGTATCACGAAGGAAAATATAAAGCGTGGTATACAATAGGTCCTTGTCCCGACCCAGAACCTTTCAGCACCAAAGACCAGATCATTCCGGGTAACAGATCCCATGTGGCCTACGCTGAATCAAAAGACGGCGAAAACTGGGAATTACCGGAAATTGGTATATACGAATACGCCGGTAATAAGAAGAACAACATAGTTTTCCGGGGTGATGTTGATGGATCAACCCGGGGATATCACGGCGGCAGTGTGTTTATTGACCCGACTTCTGAAGATGAACACTACAAGATGATCTATCTGGGAAATATAACCGATGAGGAATGGGAAGAATTCGAGCGCAAATATCCCGGGGAAGCTGATACAATGGCCCGAAGGCCTGATGTAGGTGGTTATCGCTGTGTATCGGCAGTTTTCGGGGCTGTATCTCCCGACGGTATTCACTGGAAATCCCTGCCCGAACCCCTGATGATCCAGCATGCAGACACCCTTAACACCTGCTATTACGATGTAGACAGAAAGCAGTATGTGGCCTATGTGAGAACATGGCAGGTAAACCAGAGGGTCACTGAATATGGTGCTCCAGATTCCACATCATGGATTACTGTAGGACGACGATCTATTGGTCGGGCAGTAAGCGATGATTTCCGTCATTTCACCAAGGCAGAAGTAGTATTTACTACGCAAGCCGACATGTCACCCAGCCATGTCTGGTATACCAACTGCAAGACCACACTTCCCGGTTGTCCTGACAACCATGTCATGTTTCCCTGGCTTTGGGAACTGGAAAGCGACGGCGGCTCTGTATGGCTTTTGTCCAGCTCTGATGGCTGGAATTGGTCGCGAGTTCCCGGAGGCCCTGTTGTTCCAGCCGGAAACCCCGGTGAATCGGATGGAGGCCATGTTGTCTGCGTCGGCAATCTCCTGGAATTTCCCGGTAACCGATGGTGTCTAAGTTACAACGGAAGTTCGATCCCCCATAAGTATCCGGGAAGGGATATAAACCAGCGTAAAGGTTTATTCCCCGGACTCAAAGGTGTTTCAGGTATGGCCGCCTGGACCAAGGGCAGACTGGTAGCCCTGGAATGTGAAGAAATGGGAGAATTTGCCACTGTGGCTTTTATTCCACCCGGGGATAAAATACGATTAAACGCAGTAGTTAAGCCTACAGGATATATTAAAATAGCTGTGCGTCCTTACGGTAGTCACGATGACTTAGCGGAATGCACATTTGATAACACAGATAGACTGGTCGGAGATGAACTGGAAATGCCAGTTAAATGGAATGGTGAAAGTATTATTCCCCACGAAGGAAAACCCATTATTCTCAGGTTTAAATTGAAACAATGCAAGTTATTTTGTATTGAGTTTTATTGATTTAAAAGCCATTTCGTATGGTTTATAAATTGGAAAGGTTTATCTTCCAGCCGCATCAGGGCTTTTTCGTCCCGATCATCACCGATAAAAATGCAGTTTTGGGGAAGGGTCAGATGCTTGGTATGCTTTGTAATGACGGGTGGTATAATACTCCCGGTGAATTTGCCGTTTTGTATTTTCATACGATTGGCTACAATATGGGTAATACTGATCCCTGATTTTTCCAGTCTATTTATAACATCCTCCCGTTGAAGAAATAACTCTATAGCCTTTGAACATGTACCCTGGGAATGGATAGATACGTTTACAGATCTATTATTTTCTCTTAATTTGTCTATTACAAATAAAAGATCTTCATTCAGGTTCAATATATAGCCGTTATTGATTTTATAATTGATAAATTCCCTTAAATCCTTTTCATCAAGACCTTTGAATGCTTTGTATGCAACTTGGGCTGCCCACTGGCTGGTTTTTGAATACTTGCCAAAAGCTATGGACACAGGACCTCTGGAGAAACTGTTAATCATGAAGGTTAACCTTCTCCACAGGGATTTTTGAGTGTTGCGGATTTCATATAATACCCACTGAACCATAGGTCTCTCTTTTACCAGGGTTTCGGCAAAATCTACAGCAATGTGTTTCATCTTTTAATTTTTCGCATTATTAAGATTGTAACCGGCTTAATTTCATCGAGCTTAACCAGCATACAACAGGCGTAATAAACAGGTAAAGCCACAAGAAATGATAAAAGAAGTGCCAGTTTACTTCCAATTAACAGTGATGTGTACCTGAAGATAACAAAAACAACAAAGCCCATAATACCAGCAGCTATAAGACTTCTGATAAATGTTGATAGAATTCTCCTGCCGCCAAAACTTCCGACGCGCCGTCTTAATAATATCAATAGCAAAAAGAAGTTAATTGTTATAGAACAGGCTGTGGATATGGCCAGGGAACGATGATCGATCCCAGCATGGAATATGAATATATAATTCAACAGGATGTTAAGAGATATAGTAAAAAGGCTTATAATTACAGGCACTCGCATATTTTTAAGGGCGATAAAACCATCTGTAGCTATCTGGCGTCCTGCATATCCACAAAGCCCAAAGGCGTAGAAAAACAGCGATCCTGCTGCCATTACGGTATCGTCAGGACCAAACTGCCCACGCTGAAAAAGTGATATTACAGGCTTATTGAGAACCATTAATCCTATGGAAGCAGGAAGAACAAGGATTATCATCATCCTGAGGGAATAGGAAAAAGCGTCTTTGAATTCATCCATTGAATCACGAGCAACAAAACGGGAAAGAACGGGTAAAGTGGCTGTTGATATGGCACTACCCATAACGCCAATAGGCAGATGCATCATCCTGAAGGCCAGGGTATTCCACGCAAGCCATCCTTCTCCCTGGGATGCAAAAAAGCGATTAAAAAACACGTTTATCTGCAAAGCCGCATTGCCCAGAATAGCAGGTGCTATAAGACGCATAACCCGAATCAGGTCGGGATCAGTAAAGCTCAAAACAGGTTTGTATCGAAAGCCAACGCGGTATACTGACGGTATCTGGATTCCAAACTGCATAACTCCCCCTACCAATACACCTACAGCAAAACCTGTCGCAGGATGCAGACCGAGACGAGGAAACAGGTAAAATCCGGTTGTGCCAAACACTACTGATCCCACATTAAAAAATGCTGACGCCGAAGCCGGCACAGCAAATTTATCCTTGCTGTTTAATAAACCCATACATATAGCCGCCAATGACACCAACATCAGATAGGGAAACATTATACGCGTCAGGTAAACAGTTAAGCCGCGCTTATCTGTAATCCCATATTCCTCTTCTTTAGAAACGACTGTATCAAAACCCTCTCCTCTTACCATTACTTTTACAATAAATGGTGAAGCAATAATCCCCAGAATTGTTATCACCGCAAGTATTATAACAACAGCATTGAATACCAGATTTGTCAGCCGCCAGGCGGCTTCTTTTCCTGATCTGGCTTCTACTTCGGCAAAGGTGGTTACAAAGGCTTTGCTGAGGATACCCTCACCAAAAAGATCTCTGAAAAGGTTGGGAATGGTAAAGGCGGCGTAATAGGCATCCAGTGCGGTCTTAGCTTCCAGAAAATGAGCTAATACGGCAACTCGTACCAGACCCAGAACCCGGGAACACATGTTGGCTATACCCACGACCCCGGCTGAACGGGTTAGCCTTGATTGTGTATTATCTTTATCCATTCTTTAACCTTATGAAGAATCCTGTTCTGTAGTATACTACAGAACAGGATTCAGTATGTTAAAACTAACTCAATGTTATAGAAAGGGCTGTAACGGAAGCCGGTGGGAATGTATGATAGAATTCCTCTCCCGATGCGGTTACGTTTTGCTTTACAGGAACAACGTTATCCGGTGAATCAAAGTCATTATAGGCATGTATATCATCATTGACTAAAGCGTTGGCTGTACCTGATGCAGCTTTGCCACCTCGCAAGGTTATGCAGGCTTCGGCTGGCTGATCCACATGGGGATTTACCACAGTCAGGAAGAGCTTATTATCCTTAATGGAAGCAGAGCCGGTTAGGCCGAACATGGAATTATCATCACCAAAGGTAATAGGTTCAGCGTCCATAAACAATCTCAAAGCCTTTCCTCCCTGATGCGGTGCATATATATGATATGCATGGTATGTGGGAGTAGTTATCATCTTCTCACCTTCAGTCAGGATCATGGCCTGGAGTACGTTTATGGTCTGGGCAATGTTGCCCATTACCACTTTATCAGCATGACGATTGAATATGTCCAGACTTAGTGCAGCCACAAGAGCATCCCTCATGGTATTTTGCTGCCACAGGAATCTGGGTTCCATGTTAGGAGCAGGAGGGTGCCATGTTCCCCATTCATCTACGATAAGACCAATGCGCCGTTCAGGATCATAGCCATCCATTATGGCCCTCTGTTGAACCACAAGTTTTTCCATGTAAGCTGAACGATGGATTAACTGATACCACTGTTCGATAGTGTATTCTGTAGAAGTACCGGCTGAACCGCAGTAATAATGAGCTGCAAAGCCCTGAATCCTGCCCCGACCTCTCAGTTTTTCAAAGAATTTATGAGTCCAGTCAGGATTATTGCCTGAGGGTCCGCAGGCGATCAGGTAGACTGGAGCGTCCTGGAAGTTATTCAGGAAAGTGGAAAACCTTCGATATTCTACAGCGTAATCTTCCGGGTCAAAATTCCCACCGCAACCCCAGTTCTCGTTTCCAACACCCCAGTATTTTACCCTGAAAGGCTCAGGGTGACCATTATCAGCCCTTTGTCTGGCCCTGGTGCTGTCGCCGGGGAAGTTGCAGTATTCGACCCAATCCCGCATTTCTCTTGGTGAACCACTTCCCACGTTTCCACATATATATGGTTCAGCGCCCACCATTCGGCAGAATTCTATAAATTCATGAGTGCCAAAGGCATTGGTGTCAATAACCTGTCCCCAATGGATATTTACAGTCCTGGGTCTGTTCTCCCTGGGGCCAATACCGTCTTCCCAGTGATAATCATCGGCAAAGCATCCACCGGGCCAGCGTATCACTGGGGGTTTTATATGCTTGAGGGCTTCTACCACATCGTTGCGGATGCCATTGGTGTTGGGTATAGTTGAATCTTCACCAACCCATATCCCCTCGTATATACATCTCCCGAGATGTTCGGCAAAGTGACCGTAGATATTTGGATTTATTATCCCTATACTTTCATCCAGATGAACCATTATAGAGGCCTTGTTGGATCGCATATTTATAGCTCCTGTTTGAAAAGTTTCATTAATTTTGCAATGAAATTATGTTGATGTCTGCATGGCAATTATATCAGATATATGCAGGAGTAATCAATAATTTTAAAATATACAGGATTGCAGTTGTATTTTGCATTAATACTTTGTATAATTGAGCATTGGCATTTTGTGTTGGCTTTTGAAGTAATTACAGTAATAATTGAGGTTAATTAAAATATGTCTGTTGAAAAAAGATATGAAGTCATGAGAAAGGCCATTAATCTTCAACGACCAGAAAGACTACCGTTTGGTGATATGTCATTTGTTGAATACAGGCCTGATATATATCATCTGGACAAACCGGAATATGCCGTTAAACCCGGTGAAGTCGGGGTATCAAAGGATGGAAAGAAAAAATTTACTGCCGATGGCGGAGTCTGGAATGTAGGGGATAAAGAAAAATACAGGGATTATGAGGATGTATTAGGTGTTAATCTAGAAAAATTTGAAGTAGAAGAAGTCAACCGGAATATGCTGGATGAAATGTCCAGATTATTTGAAGCAAAATTCAAAACCCATTACCCCGTTCCCTGGCATTACGGAACTTTAATAACCAGGGCTACAATTGAATTTGGTTGGGAACCGTTTTTGACCGCCTCTGCCCTTGATCCACAGAGATTTGGTCGTATACTTGACCGCTTCGGCGAATCTACTATGTCCGTAGTCAAAGGTTGGATGGAGATTGACGGCGTTGAATTGATGGTTATACACGACGATATAGCCGGAACTCGCGGGCCCATCATGAGTCCTGACTGGTATCGCAAATACGTTTTTCCCTGGTATAAGCGCATTTTTAATTATATTCATGCAAAAGGTAGGAAAATATTATACATATCCGATGGCAATTATTTGCCTGTTCTTAATGATATTCTGGCGACTAATCCAGATGGTCTTTACATAGAAAGCACATCAATGGATCCGGAGGAATTTATGCGAGCCGGGGGTAAGGATAAGCTGTACCTGATTAAAAGTGACTCCCGAAACATTGATTTCGGAAATCCTGAGGATATACATAACGAGTTGAAAAAGCTTCATAGACTTCATGAGGAATTTCCCGGAATGATGATGTATAGAGGCGGCGGAAAACCAAAACCCGGAAATGCAGAGGCTTTTAATCGTTATTATCAAGAACTATTGGTTTATAACAGAATGAAATAGTGGAGGTAATCAATGTCCAGGATTTATATCTCTGGTTTACTCATAATTCTAGCTTTTTTGCCAGCCTGTTCCAACACACAGAAAAACCTCCCGGTTATACAGACAGAGGTAATAAGGGAAAAACCAGAAGATCAACCCTACTACTTTGATATGGAAGTTCCAAAAGTCAGCGGCATAAAATCAAAAGATGTCCAGAAAGATATAGATAGTGCCATAAACAGCATAGTAAACAATGTAACCGAACCCTTTATGCTGGAGGCCATAAAAAACCAGAAGGCCAGAGAAGAAACCGGCAGTCAGCCGTTTTCTGAGACGCCGGATGTCAGGAGCGAAGTATACATAAGATATGAAAATTACCTGGTGACAGCTTCCCTTATCAGTATTAGATTTTCGATACAGACTTATCTCTATGGGATGGCCCATCCCGATCATAAAACTAAAGTCCTAAATTATAATATTGAAACTGCTCAATTTATAGAACTTGAAGATATCTTCAAACCCGGCACAAATTACCTTGAGACTATTTCACAACTGACAATCGAGGATTTGCTGGATCAATTCAAAGAAGCTCTAGCCATCGCCCCGGAGGATATGTCAAAGAGATTTAAGGAGTGGATCAACAAAGGAGCCGCCCCTGAGATGAAAAACTACAGGAATTTTCTGTTATCCAGGGATTCCCTGGTAATAGTATTTGATCCTTACCAGGTGGCATCCTACGCCGATGGAACCCGGGTAGTTAAAATACCATACACCAAACTGAAAAATATTATCAATCCAGAAGGACCTTTAAAGTCATTATTGTAATCGTTAAAAAATGGATATAATTTAGTTGTCATTTACCATAATTATAAAGGTATTTTCTAAACACATTTTTCATTTTTTAACGACTGAGAATTCTAAAAAATCTCTAAAACCAATGTTTATAAGAATTTAGTATTAATAAACAGATGAAAATGCTCAAAGAATATAGTTCTATGTCATTCCTGCTTTCGCAGGAATGACAGCCTGATAGCATTTTCATTTGCTAGTGTCTCTTTAAGCACTGCAACATCTGGTTTTAGTTAATTTTAGAAATATCAGTTACATTATTATAAAAACCAGATGACAAAAGAAACCATAAGAACAGGCTGGCGGGCCATAATAATTGGTCTTGTGCTTATACCCATAAATTCCCTGTGGATAGCTTCGGGAGAGGCAGTATCTACCACAGTGTCGCTCTTTTATAATGTAATATTCATCCTGTTTGTTGTAACCCTTTTAAATAGCCCTTTAAGAAAATGGTCGCCGAAATTTGCCTTAAATCACGGTGAATTGCTGGTAATCTATGTCATGTTATCCATAGCATCGGCTATATGCGGTTTGGACATGATGCGGATATTGATCTCTGTGCTGGTAGGCCCTCATTGGTTAGCAACACCGGAAAACGAATGGGCGGATCTATTCTGGCGATTCATACCCGAATGGGTAACTGTAACCGATAGAAAAATATTACAGGGATATGTAGAAGGGCAGACTACATTATATGACAGCAGGATATGGAAAGCCTGGGTTATTCCGGGTCTGGCCTGGTCAGGGTTTATTATACTGCTGGTCTTTGTAATGGTCTGTATTAACGTTATTGTAAGGAAGCAGTGGACTGAAGGTGAAAAACTCAGCTACCCCATTATTCAGCTTCCCCTTCACATGACCAGCGATAAATCCAGCTTTTTTAAAAGCAAAACCATGTGGATAGGCTTTGGCATAGCCGGTGCTATTGACATAATCAACGGTCTTAATTATCTTTATCCCTCAGTACCGGGTGTGGGTGGAAAGCTTTATGATATGCTGCCATATTTTACAGAAAAACCCTGGAACGCCATAGGTTGGACTCCAGTGGCAATATTTCCTTATGCCGTGGGTTTGGCTTTTTTCATCCCCCTTGACCTTTCCTTTTCGTGCTGGTTCTTTTATCTGTTCTGGAAATTTGAGAGGGTTTTAGCCAGCGCAATAGGTTTACGAAGTCTACCGGAATTCCCTTACATCGAACAGCAGACAGCCGGAACATATATAGGTCTTTGCATAATAGCTGTTTGGGCAACAAGGAAGCATATAACAAAGGCTCTAAAAACTGCCATTCTGGGAAGCTCTAAGGGTATGGATGATTCCCAAGAGGCCATGAAGTATAGAACAACTGTAATCACAATGTTAATCGCTCTGTCTCTTTTGTTTATGTTTTGCCTGCGATTGGGAATGTCCATACCTGTGATTATTGCCTTTTTTGTTTTATACTATGCCCTTTCAACAGCTATAACCCGAATGAGGGCTGAATTAGGTTCGCCGGTTCATGATTTGCATTTTTCGGGACCTGATATGATGATAACAAAATCCTTGGGGGCAAGGCGATTAAGTCCGGGAAATCTTACAGGATTATCCTTCCTGTGGTTTTTTAACCGGGCTTATCGTGGTCATGTTATGCCCCATCAGCTTGAAGGATTTAAATTAGCCGAAAGGTCCGGAGCCAATAACAGGAAGATGCTGATAGCCATGGTGCTGGCCATTATACTGGCAACTCCTATATCTTTCTGGGCATATCTACATTCAGGATACAAAATCGGTGGACCTTACGGATACGCTTCCCAACCCTTTACAAGACTTCAGGGGTGGCTTTATAATCCCACATCCCCGGATTATGCAGCAACTTCAGCTATGGGTTTTGGTATGCTTTCTACTATATTTCTGGCTTTCATGAGAATGAGATTTATCTGGTGGATATTACATCCGGCGGGTTATGCTGTTTCCAGTAGCTGGTCTATGAACGTTTTTTGGAGTTCTATTTTCGTAAGCTGGGCAATTAAGCTGACTATACTCAAATTTGGCGGTCTGAAACTCCATCGTCAAAGTATACCATTTTTTCTCGGGCTTGTGCTGGGTGAGTTTGTAATCGGTAGTATATGGTCTATAAGGGGTGTGGCTCTCCATATACCGTTTTATCAGATACTATTTTAGTTTATCAGAAGGAAAAAACATGAAAAAAGAAGCTACAATAAATGACGGAGTTAAAGCTTTTCCCGGATTCCCTGTGGTGCTTGTCAGCACAAGGGATAATATAATAACAGTCGCCCTGGTTCACAGGTTTTCATATAATCCCTTTATGCTGGGTATAGGCATAGCTTACAGTCGCTATTCCTACGAGTTGATCAAAAATGAAAAGGAATTTATAGTCAATATACCCACAGTTGATCTTATGGATCAGGTTAAATTGTGCGGAAAAATATCAGGCCGGGATCAGGATAAATTCGCAGCCTGCGGATTTACGAAGGTTCAGGGTAAAGTCGTTAATTCATCGTCCATAGCCCAATGCCCTGTGAGTATTGAATGTAAGCTTGTGGATCAACTGGAGCTTAAAGAACGAGTCTGGTTTGTAGGAAAGGTGCTTGCAGTCCAAAAAGAAGAGAATTATAATGCTGCAAAAGCTGTTATGATAGATAGAGGAAACTATCTCGTTATCGGAGAAAAGGTTGCAGACAGGTAATTATTCTAACGGGTGCAGGCCTCAATTTCCGCATTGGGGTAGAAGCCACAGGTGGATTGTGGCCTAGGAAGGGTAAGAAATAGAGGCCTGCATTGTTTTTCAAGGAATTTATAAAAGGAGAGGCATAAGGATTCAAAATAATAAACAAAATTGTCAAAAAATAAATTCCCTTACTGTTGATAATTTATTATTTAAATACAGGTGGCTCTATGAAATGGGTACAGGTAAGCATTGAAACTTCTGCGATGGCGGAGGATGCCATATCAAATTTATTGATGGAGATGGATTCTGGAGGCGTTTATATAAAAGAAGATAAACTGAATAGCGATAGAATTTTAGTTTTCGCATATTTCCCACCGGATGATATAATTGGTGAACGGGTATCAAAGATAAATGAATATCTGGAAAATATGCGTAAGATAGGCATAAACACCGGCAAAAGCAAAGTTACTATAAAACAGGTTGACGATGAACAGTGGTCGGAATCCTGGAAAAAATTTTTTAAACCTCTGAAAATAGGTAAACGTATAATCGTCTATCCATCATGGGAAGACATAAGTAATTATCAATCCAGAGACATACTTATTGAAATAGATCCAGGTATGGCCTTTGGAACGGGAGGACACTCCACCACAAAGCTTTGCCTGGAAATACTGGAAGAAATAATTAAAGGTGGAGAAATAGTCGCCGATATAGGTACAGGTTCAGGTATACTGGCCATAGGTGCAGTAAAATTAGGTGCATCAAGTGTAACAGCTGTTGATGTGGATGAAAAAGCGATTAAAATTGCAAAAGAAAACCTCATCAAAAATAAAACAATTGATGCAGTAAAGTTATTGCACAGAGATTTATTAAGCTGTTCAGATGATAAATATGATATAATCATTTCCAACATATCACGACAGGCCAGCTTATCCATAATTCCAATGGCAAAGGAACTCATGCTAGAAAATGGCAAAATTGTTCTATCGGGTATTTTAAGGCGTGAAGCCAAAGAAGTACATAAATCCCTCGAAAGCAACAATTTTAATATATTGAATACTACTTATGATAAAGAATGGTCGTGCATTCTGGCCGGGATTTAATAGAAATCAGGTGTTTTTTCTTGACAAAACTGGATGATCTGGCATATCCTTAAATGTTGGCCTTAGAAATATAAACCTAACAGGAGATACACATGTTTGAGAGTCTAACAGAAAGACTTCAGGATACATTTAAAAAGCTGAGGGGTAAAGGTAAGCTTTCTGAATCTGACATTGAAGCCGCTTTACGAGAAGTGCGTTTGGCCCTACTTGAAGCTGATGTGAATTATAAGGTAGTAAAGAAATTTACCGCAGATATCAAAACCAGGGCAGTTGGTCAGGAAGTAATGCGCAGTCTAACCCCTGCCCAACAGGTTATAAAGATTGTCAATGAAGAAATGGTAAATCTTATGGGTAGCGAAGTTATTAAATTAACCACTTCTTCAGATGGGCCAACTATATATTTGCTGGCTGGACTTCAGGGTTCCGGAAAAACTACCGCAGCAGGTAAACTGGCAAAAAAATTTACCAGGGATGGACGCAATCCCCTTTTGGTAGCCGCTGATATATATAGACCTGCGGCTGTTAATCAGTTAGAAATCCTGGGAGAAAGCATAAATGTATCTGTATTTTCTATGGGTACTGATACATCCCCGGTTAAAATATGTCAGGCTGCTGTTAAACATGCCATAAAAAATGGAAATGATCCGATTATCATTGATACAGCCGGTAGGCTTCATATTGATGAGCAGTTAATGGATGAGATTAAAGATATAAAGAAGCAGATCAATCCTACAGAAATTCTGTTTGTAGCCGACGCGATGACCGGTCAGGACGCTGTTACAGTTGCCAAGGAATTCAACGACAGCCTTGATGTTGACGGTATTGTATTAACAAAGATGGATGGTGATGCCAGAGGCGGCGCAGCCCTGTCTATAAAATCAGTGATCGGTAAGCCTATTAAACTTGTAGGTGTAGGTGAAAAATTGGATGCCCTTGAAGAATTCCATCCCGATAGAATGGCCTCCCGTATTCTGGGCATGGGTGATGTGCTGACATTGATTGAAAAAGCTGAATCTGCTATTGATGAGGAAAAAGCCCGGGAGTGGGAAAAGAAGATAACCGAAAAACGCGGTTTGACCTTTGATGATTTCCTGGATCAATTACAACAGATAAAAAATATGGGATCTCTGGATCAAATTGTGGATATGATACCGGGTATGAGCGGCAGCAATTTGCAGGTAGATGAGGAACAGCTTAAACGCACTGAAGCAATAATAAAATCCATGACCATTCATGAACGCAATAACCCCCGGATCATTAACGGCAGCAGAAGAACAAGAATATCCAAAGGCAGTGGAACCACAATCCACGATGTCAACAGGCTTCTCAAACAGTTTACGCAAATGAATAAAATGATGCGACAATTAACCGATACTGGTAAGGGTAAAAAGAAAAAGCGAAGGCTAAAACGCAATTTTCCCTTTTCATTTTAACCATTTAATTTGGAGGTGACGCTTTGGCAGTAGCAATTCGTCTTAAGAGAATAGGGCGCAAAAAGCAACCTTTCTATAGAATAGTTGTAGCTGATGAAAAAAATCCACGACAAGGAATATTTGTGGACGATCTGGGTTATTATAACCCTATGAAAGACCCGGCTGAAATTAAGCTTGATATAGACAGAGCTGTTGACTGGGTAAAAAAGGGTGCAATCGCCACTGATACAGCCAGAAGCATTTTAAGAAGAACCGGTGTATTGAAAAAAGTCCACGAGATGAGATATCCACCAAAAAACAAACCTGAGGAAGAGGCAGAAACTCAGGATGAAGAAATAAAAGAAGCAGAAGAAAAAGCAGAAACAGCTCCAGCAGAAGATGCAGAAGATGATGATAGTCAGTCAGAATAAATTAGATGTATAGCAGGAGGAATTCTTAATGGCCTTAAAGACGCTGATAGAATATATAGCAAAATCTCTGGTTGATCATCCAGATCAGGTTGACGTGAATGAAATTGAGGGCGAAAAAACAACTATTCTGGAGTTGAAAGTGGCAGAGGATGACCTGGGCAAAATAATTGGTCGGCATGGACGCACAGCCAAAGCCATGCGCACAGTCATCAACGCCGCTGCAACAAAGGAGAGCAAAAGGGCCGTTCTGGAAATCCTTGAAGGTGACGACAGAAATAATTCTAATTAATAGCAAAACATGCGGATAGATGTCATAACTATATTTCCTGACATGATCGCAAATGCGGTAAGTTATAGTGTAGTTAAACGCGCTCAGGAAAAACATCGGCTTAATATAATAATACACGATCTTCGGGACCATACCCATGATCAGCATCGTTCCGTTGATGATTATTGCTACGGTGGTGGGGCAGGCATGTTGATGAAGCCTGAACCTTTATTTGAAACTGTAGAATCCATTAAATGCTTAAATGAAGATACCAGAGTTATACTGCTGACACCTCAGGGGAAAGTCTTAGATCAATCCCTGGCCAGGAAGCTATCCCTTACAGAACACATGGTTTTGATATGTGGTCGTTATAAAGGCGTTGATGAGCGCGTTCGCCAGAATCTTGTAACAGATGAAATTTCCGTCGGTGATTATGTCCTGTCAGGTGGAGAATTACCTGCGCTTATATTAATAGACGCTGTAGCAAGACTGCTTCCCGGTGTTCTGGGAAATTATGAATCAGCCCAGGAGGATTCCTTTTCTGAGGGATTGCTTGATTGTCCGCATTATACCCGACCAGCAGATTACAAAGATATGAAAGTTCCTGATGTATTACTCAGTGGTGATCCCAAAAAAATTAATAAATGGCAACGACAACAAGCAATTATAAGAACATATCTGAGAAGACCTGATTTATTAAAAAACATGCCCCTTAACGAAGAAGACCTGGAATTAATCCGGACACTGAAAAAAGGAGATATCTAAGTGAATCTTATAAAGGCTTTAGAAAGCGAACAGATAAGGGATGATTATCCTGAATTCTCCATAGGAGACAGGGTGAGAGTCCATATAAAAGTTATAGAAGGTGAAAAAGACCGTATACAGGTCTTTGAAGGTACAGTAATAGCCAGAAAACACGGTGGTTTAAATGAAACCTTTACAGTGCGTCGCGTATCCTATGGTGAAGGTGTAGAGCGTATTTTTCCATTACATTCACCAAATATTGATAAGATAGAGTTACTTAATAAAGGTTCAATACGCCGGGCAAAACTGTATTATCTTCGTGAACGAAGTGGTAAAGCTTCCAGGATTAAAGAAGCACGTCAATGATGCTTTCAGATTCTGCCAAAGATTCCCAAAAATTTCAACAGATGCTTGCTTATGAGCAGGAATTGTATGAACAAGGCTATAACTCCATCGCCGGCACTGATGAAGCTGGAAGGGGGCCTTTGGCAGGACCTGTAGTAGCAGCCGCTGTTATCCTTGATCTGAACCAAATTATAGATGGTATAGACGATTCAAAAAAACTCAGCCCAACTTGCCGCGAATCATTATTTAAGAAAATACGTCAGAAATCTATCGCATATGGAGTCGGGATAATATCCAATGATATTATTGACAAAATAAATATATTACAGGCTTCTATGGAAGCAATGAAGCAGGCTGTAATAAACTTACCAGTAAAACCTGACTTTTTATTGATAGATGGTAACTACTTTCCAAATATTAATCTGCCTATGAAAGCCATCAAAAGCGGTGACTCCCTTAGCATGTCTATAGCTGCCGCGTCTATAATTGCAAAGGTAACCAGAGATCGTATAATGCAGGATTTTGATTCGAAACACCCCCAATATGGCTTTGCAAAAAACAAAGGCTATCCAACAAAAGAACATATACAAAAACTGGAAAAATACGGCCCCTGCAAAATTCATCGAAAGTCTTTTGCACCAGTAGCCGAAAGACTTTTTCCATTTATGTATTCCTAGTCAAGGCCTTGAACTACTTTTCCCACAGCTTCCTGCACCTTCTGAATCAAATCGACATTTTGTCTTGTTTTCCCTTTTTCGCCTACAGTAGAATGAATAACAAAAGCTGTATTTCCCCCGGAAGCCTCAGCCACGACTTTTAATATATCCCTTGTCTGGAACACTCCTGAATGCAAAGGATCATTTTCCGCATATACAATAATAATCCCCACAGGTGTTCCATTTAAGGCACATCGCCATCGGGTATTCTGGTAATCGCCCAACGGAAAAAGACGATCCAGATATAACTTCATCTGGGCTGTTGGCGACCACATGTAAATGGGAGTAGCCCAAAGCACAAAATCAGCTTCAAACATTTTTTGATATATCCCCATCATATCATCCTGCTGTATACATACTGAGTCTAATCCATCATTTTCCATACATGCAAAACACCCCTGGCATGGTTTGATATGCACAGAGTTCAGGTATATTTTTTCCGCTTCGCCGCCTGCCTTATAAAACACATACACAGCTTCATCAACAAGGGTATCAGTATTCCCACCTTTTCTTGGACTGCCTACCAGAGCCAGTAGTTTTTTGGACATTCCTATCTCCTGTTATCAGTATACGGCGACGCTTCTATTCTTACCTAAATCGCCGCCGGTTTTCATTAAACCATCTTCATCCCACTTAATTAAAACCGTCTGAGAGGGGAAAACCGGAGTTGTGTTTACATTATGACCCTTTTCCTTTAAGGCTTTTAAAGTCTCATCCGGCGTTGAGTCTTCCATAACCAGATCAGCAGGCTTTATAGGTGTCTGGCTGAAAGAGCCGATGAGATGATTTGTGCCAAAACGCACCATATCGGCTGATTCCTGGGGTTGCATTTCGTGATCAATGACATTAACAAGCATCTGTAAAGCCGTTTGATCCTGTTGATCACCTCCGGCCACGCTGACCACCATAAAAGGCTTTTCTTCCTTCATTACCAGGGTAGGACTAAGAGTAATCCTGGGGCGTTTTCCCGGTTCCAGCACGTTGGGATGTCCTTCCCAAAGATTCAGACTTATAAGCCTTGTTCCCAGAACTATTCCCAATTCTCCCGGAGGAACGGTAGAACCCCATCCACTGGGAGTGGCCACAAACATATTGCCCATCTTATCAGCAGTGACACATGTAGTTGTATCTTCTGGATTTGATTCTATACCGAAATCTTTTAACGCTTTATAATTTACAGGTTTATTTTTGAAGGGATCGCCGGGTTGATGTTTCAAAGATGCCTTATCAGGGTCTATAAGTTCCCTGCGCATGGCTGCGTATTTTTTTGAAAGCAGTGTCCTTGATGGAATATCAGCAAAATCCGGGTCTGCATAATAAGTATCTCTGTCAGCAAAAGCCAGCTTGAGGGATTCTACTAGCAGGTGTATATGCTCCGGATCATCGGGTTTCATAGAAGCCAAGTCATATTCTTCCAGTAAATTCAAAGCCTGTATCAAGGCTGGCCCCTGAGTCCAGAATCCGCATTTATAGACATCATAACCTCGATAAGTACCGTGAACCGGTTTTTCAACTCTGGCCTTGTAGCTATTCATATCTCCTTTTGTAAAAAGACCACCCATACTCTGATTCCATAAAACCAGTTCTTTGGCCATTTTGCCTTCATAAAAATATCTTCGGACAGCTTCTAAGCCTTTTTCACGATTTTCGCCACCTTCATTTTTTTCTACTTCCACCAGTCTTTCCAGCGTTTTTTCCAGACGAGGATACCATTCAACATCACCCACCGCAAGAATTTCCAGGGTAGGATCAACCACCTGAGCAAAAGACATAGTACCAAATTTATCCAAAGCCAGTATGCAGGTTCCCAACACAGCGGGGATAGCTGCCGAAAGAATACCATCCTGGGGAATAACCTTTTGTCCGATAAACATCTGTAAATTGGCTTTCTTCGGCGCTGGCCCCTGTCCGCTAACAGCCACAACCTTTTTTGTTTCGGCTATGTATATTAACATAGGAACTTCTCCACCAAAGCAAAAGGCATTGTGATCCGTCACCGATAAAGCCAGAATAGAAGCAACACCTGCATCAACGGCGTTTCCTCCAGCTTTTAACATTCTTAATCCCGCTTGCTCTGAATTACCAGGGCCTGCACCTACTGCTCCGTTCTTTCCAGATATTTGTTTATTTTCTGCCAATTAAACCGTCCTCCTTTAGTAAACTTAATTTCAAATTTCATTTATACATTTGGTTTTTCCGGGTTTAGTGTGGAAATATAAAAACCCGGAAAAACCATATATTCATAATAACACAGACAGCGATAAATATCAAATTCAACTTGCAGCTTTGATAGGGCTTATGTTATAATTTGCCTGGTGAGTTATGGGAAAATACGGCTATAAGTAAATCTATTTACATGGAGATATGAAGATATGATTCGCTCTAGAACGCCAGTGAGAATTGACTTTGCAGGTGGCTGGACTGACGTGGCACTCTTTGCTCAGAATGAACCCGGTGCTGTGGTCAACGCCGCCATTAATATTCACTCATACGCTACAGTTAAAAAAGCTGAACCTATTGAAGGCAAAGAAAACGAAATCATCAAAATATATTCCGCAGACTTCGATATATACCAGGAAGCCGCCGCCATTAAGGAATTGGAATACGACGGCAATGTTGATCTTGTTAAAGCTGCCATCAAGAGAATGGACGTGGACTTCGGCCTGGAAATTATAACCCGATCCAACGCACCGGCTGGAAGTGGTCTGGGAACTTCAGCCGCTATGGGCGTCGCGCTGGTTGGAGTTCTGGCTCAATTTATACAAAAACCCCTGCTGGCCTATGAATATGCCGAAATTGCGAGTTCCATAGAACGCCACGAACTGGGAATACTGGGAGGAAAACAGGATCAATATGCCAGCGCGGTGGGAGGTATAAATTTTATGGAATTCCTGGGTGAGGAAGTTAAACTCTCAAAACTACCCCTTTCCTCTGATACCCTCCACGAATTGGAAAAAAATATAGTTTTGGTATATACGGGAGAATCCCGGCTTTCCAGCGATATACATCAAAATGTTGTGGATGCTTTCACTTCAGGTCATAAAAAAACACTTGATGCGCTAAAAAATCTTAAACGCATTGCCAGAGAAATGAAAAACAGCCTTTTGAGGGGAAACCTGGATGATTTTGGCTCTCTCCTAAACGAAAACTGGCATAACCAGAAGC
>WJIO01000044.1 GCA_014730235.1 Candidatus Poribacteria bacterium | reverse complement strand
ATTCCTGCGAAACTCTTATTCCTTTTTGCTCAAGCTTTTTCAAAAAGCTTGAAGCAGGAATGACAAATGGAGGATATTTTTTTCTTAATTGGACAATGTTTTTTACACCTCCACATTCAAACTGGATGAACCAAAATCTCTGATACAGACTAAAAACTTTATTTGTTACTCCGTTCTTCGCAATAACACAGGGATGTAAAATTTATGCTTTGTTATCTTGACTTTAACTCATCAGGCAAATTTGTTATAATTCTATGTACCCCAAATTTATGTCCGTGAAAATTTTGGCTCTTCCGGTTTGAGTATGGTAATAATTTGAAGATTTTCTCAGCCTGTCATTCCTGCTTTCGCAGGAATGACAGTATATAGAAGTTTCTTATCTTTAACACACTGAACCAGGAAGAACCAAACTTTATCGCAATAACACACGGACATAAATTTTATGCTTGGTTATGTACCCATTATCTATATTTAATTCGTTAGAATTTTAATGTATCAGTTTTACAATGTCAAGAACATATCCATTGTTGTAATTATGAAAAGGATTCATTCAATTATGAGAAGTCTTATATTAGTTTTAGTAACTTCCCTTGCCTTCATATCAGGATGTGACGAGGATTTTTTTGGAGATGATGAAGAATATGAAATCGATCCGCAATTATATATTGCTACCCACAATAATCTGTCCTGGTCAAATGACGGCACAAAGCTGGCTTATATTCTCAATAATAAAATAGTCATAAAATACATTCCGGAGGACGATCTCAAACAGTTAACCGGCACAGGTTTTTACAGCGATATAACATGGTCGCCGGATAATACCAGAATTGCATATAGTTCCCGCTCTTATGGCATCAGGGATGATATATGGATAAAGGATATAAACGGCGATACTGTTGCCAACAAGATAACCTCGGATAAAGCCGCCGATTCCCACCCCCGGTGGTCGCCAACCAGTGATATTATCGCTTTCCATTCTTTCAGGAAAACCAGCTATGATATATGGATTAGAAATGCCAGTGACAGCGGGGAAGACCTGTTGTTGGTTGGTGATACATCCAAAGATCTGAATCCCGAGTGGTCGCCGGATGGAACCATGCTGGCTTATCAGTCAAACAAAACCGGAAATCTTGATTTATGGATTATAAAAGCTGATTTTATTAGTCAGCCTGTTCAGTTTACATTTCATAATGCTAACGACCAGGACCCGGTATGGTCACCTGATGGCAAAAAGATCGCCTTTGAGTCGGCCAGGTCTGGAAGCCTGGGTATATGGGTAAAAAACTCCGATGGTAGCGGCGATGCAATACATATAAGCTCAGATCACCCGGATTCTTACGATGCAAACTGGTCTGCTGACAGCAGTAGAATAGCTTATGTATCGGATCAGGTTATCTATGTAAGAAATTCTGATGGCACTGATGCTGCTCAAAAAATACACGATGGTTTGGAACCCAGATGGTCGCCGGATGGTAAAAAAATGGCCTATATATCATTTGATGGTAAAATGTATGGCCTGGAGATAATAGATGCGCCATAGTCTGAAGTATGAGGAATATGAAAAATGAATAAAGCAGCTGTATATGTGAGAAGATCCCTTAAATATCTGATCCCTTTAGCTATTATAGCAGTTCTCATTTTTTCAGGACGCTGGATATTGGATAAAATATTTGCCAGAGAGGAGGAGGAGAGTAAACATATACAAATAGAGACGGTGCAGAGGGCCATGTTTGTCGAGAGGATCAGCGAGAGGGGAGATCTGGAAGCTTTGGAAGAGGTGGAAATCAAATCTGATGTGGCCGGGGTCATAAAAAAATTATACGTGGAAGACGGAGATAATGTGCAAGCGGGCCAGGAATTATTTAAGATTGATGATGAATACATAAGACAAAGGCTCAGAGCAGTCCAAGCCGATTACGATGTAACAAATGGACAGTTGGAACAGGCCAAAATAAATAAAGCTCTGGAAATCAAAAGGATAGAAAATAACATAGATATGGCCCGAAAGAATCTTGAACTGGCTCAGGCTAATATGGAATCGGTCTCAGCCATGAGCGATCAGCAAATTATCCAGGCCGAAAACTCCCTGAGAAAGCTGGAAAAAGACTCGCTGGAAAAATATAAAACCGCTGTATCCCAAGCCGAATTGGCCTTACAGGAAACCCACCTTGTTCTGCAAACGAAACAATCAGCCCTGGAGCTGGCCAAATCTGAGGAAGAACGATACAAAAAGCTGTTTGAACAGAAATTTGTATCCGAAGCCCAGTATGAGGAAGCGCAAAATAAGCTCAATGAAGCTCAAGCAGCTTATGAAAGCGCCCAGGGAAGCGAAAAATCCGCACAGCTTAATCTTGATGCCGCAAAACAGGAAGTCCACCAGTTAAAGGCTGATATAGAAGACCAGAAGGAAAGCCTGGATAAGCTAAAAGTGTCAGCAGAAGCCCAGAGAAAAGAAGCTAAACTCAGGGTAGCTCAACAAAAAAAGGAACTTGAAAACCTGTTGGCGGCTGAGGAAAATCAGAAAAAAGATGTGGAACTGAGGGTAATGTCGGCGGAAAAATATAAAGAAAGGTCAGAAGCCGAACTCAACAGGCTGAAAGAGGAGTTAAGCTGGACGTTAAAACATGCACCCCGAAGCGGAACTATTACAGATTGTATAATAGAAGAAGGACAGGCTGTGGCCTCCGGTCGCTCCGAATGGGGCGGCGGAGAACCTATTATGAAAATATCAGACCTGTCCCAGATGGTGGTTAAGACTTATGTAAATGAAATCGAAATAGCTAAAATTAATTTGGGTCAAAGGGCTGAAATACATGTAAGCGCATACAGAGACAGAGTTTTTGACGGCAAAGTATGGAAAGTCGCACCAGCGGCAAAATTAAAGGATAATATACGCTCCTTTGAGGTCACGATCTTGATCACCAACGTAACAAAGGAACTCCGTCCCCAGATGACCGCTGATGTGGATATAATAGTGGGAGAACGTAAGGATATTCTGCAAATGCCCATATCAGCCCTTATTGAAAAGGATGTAACTCTGGTCTATACATGGATAAAGGAAGATGATGTATACAGATTCAAAGGCGGTAAAAATTTAAATATAAAATTGCCAAACAACGAAAAACTTTTCCCGTCAGAAGTCGTTAAAACCCCGGAGGAATACGATAAACGATATATAGATGATCAGGAGCTTTTTGAGGTGCGCATAAGGGTGAAAAACAACCCCGGTGAATTCGATTGGGGGCCACCCAGACCTATGGACTTGATATTTTCACAATCCGACAGGCTGGATGCTGTAAAATGCGAAGTACGGAAAGAAAGAGAGCCTTTTGCCCTCCTTATAGTCGGTGATGGAAATTCATCATCCCAGCAATCCCAGGAAATCGAGACACAGGAAGTTCCCATTGTTATAGGTAAGCGAAACGAAAATAATATTGAAATAATAAGAGGCCTTTCTGAGGATGACAGGATAAAAGTACCGGAACTGAGCAGAAAAGACCTGTTCATGTGGGAAGATTAAATGCTTCGGCTACATATAAAACTCATTGAAAGCGCAAAATCCGGTCTGGCTGTTATACTGGCCAGCAAAATGCGATCATTTCTGACCATGCTTGGTATAATCATCGGTGTGGGCGGCATTGTGGGTATGGTTTCTATCGGTGAAAGCGTGAAAGGCATATTGGTAGGGCAGTTGGATAACCTGGTAGGGGGAACAAATATGTTCGGTATTTTCCGCGCACCTTTCTTTTTTGAGGATGGGAAAATAGTGCCCAACCGCAGCAGCGAATACCTGACTTATGACGATGCTGTAGCCCTGGAAAACCAATGCAAATATATAACTTATGTAGTACCTCAGATAGAGCATAACATCCGCGTCTCCAGGGGTTATACAGGGCGGCATCTGGATATAATGGGAACATCGCCGTCCTTTTCGCCGGGAATGAAATGGTTTTCCCAGTTAGGTCGTTCCATGTATTACAGTGATACGGATAACCAGATAAAAGTATGTTTCCTGGGCCTTAGAGTAGCCCGGTTTCTGTTCGGTCATGATATTAATCCGGTGGGCAGTGAGATAAGACTGGATGAAAAAAGATATGTGGTAGCCGGTGTGCTGGAAGAAAAAGACGAAGATATGGACAAAAAGGTGATAGTGCCAATTACCACAGCCCAGGAACGCATCACAGGTAACGACATGATAGAACATTTCTGGGTTAAAACCACCAGCATGGATACTGTAGACCTGGCTCGTGGTGAAGCGGCATCCATACTCATGAACCGACATGGTGGTCAGGATTTTTTCAGAACTTGGTCTTTGAAAGACATATTGAAATATATGGACAAGATGATCCTGGTAATACAGGTTGTTATAGGGGGATTGGCAACTACAGCCCTTCTGGTAGGCGGCATAGGCATTATGAATATCATGCTGGCATCAGTAAACGAAAGGATATATGAGATCGGCCTGCGAAAGGCCATAGGAGCGCGAAACAGCGACATAAAGCTTCAGTTTCTGGTGGAGTCGGTAATCCTTTGTCTGGTAGGAGCTGCCGGAGGCATAGGTGTTGGATTTGGCTTTACCC
Organism: Candidatus Poribacteria bacterium; assembly: GCA_014730235.1. Classification (GTDB taxonomy): domain Bacteria; phylum Poribacteria; class DTPJ01; order DTPJ01; family WJIO01; genus WJIO01. The sequence continues at coordinate 2,256 of WJIO01000044.1, read as the reverse complement.
GGGCCATATCATGGTTTATGAATAGGTACGCTAACCCTCCCGTTCCCTGGAATCCCATATTATCCATATACAGTGTTACATTTGCCGTTATTGCATGTATTTGTGTGGGCATAGCATTTGGTTTATATCCCGCTCATAAGGCCTCAAGTCTGACACCTGTCGATGCCCTTCGGCAAAGTTAAATAGATAACAGCACATGAATGAAAAGTTTTCCGCGCTAATCCTTATAATCCGCGTCATCAGCGTGCTATTCCTCGTCCCAATATAAAAATGAAATTATTCTTAGGTTTCGGAATCAGCATTTCTACATTAAAGAAAAACAAGCTCCGCACAGCACTCACAGTACTGGGAACCAGTGTGGGGATTTCCATGATTATCGGCATTTTATCCGTCGGCAATGGCCTGCGGGAATTTGCCCTGGGAGAGATGCAAAGGGCCGGGGAGCTGGATGTGGTAAAGGTCAGACTGGGCGACTGGGTAGAGAAAGAAACTTGGGATGCCAAAGCCACCATGCTTACAATGGATGATCTGGACGCCATCATACGTTACTGCCCCAATGTAAAGAGCGTTTCACCTGAAACCGAGAGGTTTTCAGTCTTCGCCCGGACCGGGGATAAATATACCATATCAGAAGTAGCAGGAGTCTCACCAGCCTACCCGGAGGCCTATGACTGGAACATAAAAATCGGCAGGTTCATATCCAGGGATGATATGAGCAACAGCACCAAGGTATGCGTAATAGGCTACAAGGTATGGGATCAGCTTTTCGGCAAAGGCGATATTTCGGGTAAAGAGATCACACTTGGAAATCACAGGCTGAGGGTTATAGGTGTGATGGAAGAAAAGGGAGAACGGATCAACACCCGGGGATGGGACAGGCGTGTATTCTTACCCATAACCACAGTCCAAAAGAGGTTCACCGGCAAAAGGCACATAGACATGATAAGAGCCCAGGCCTACAGCTTCGAGGTAGTGGATCAAGCCGGAGCAGAAATCCGGCGCGTGCTTCGTCATACCCATCACGGCAACGACTGGATGTTTGAATTCTGGACTCCTACCAGAAGCGTAGAGGAAACAAAACAAACCGCTGCCGTAATAACAACAGCTTTAATAGCTGTTGCCAGCATAGCCCTGATCGTGGGAGCTGTAGGTATTATGAACATCATGCTGGTATCGGTAACAGAGCGCACAAGGGAGATCGGCCTGCGAAAAGCCGTAGGGGCCAGAAGGCTGGATATTCTATTGCAGTTCCTTGCCGAAGCTGCATTAATAGGTGTTATAGGCGGCGTAGTTGGTATATTAATCGGCGCGGGAATCGGTAAAGGCATGGCCATAGGCATAACCAGAATATTACATTCATCCCTGATTAGCAAAATATCCCAGGGGATGTTTGAGGATATATCCTGGCCCACGTCAATATCATGGAAAGCCGGTTTAATTGCATTTTCCGTCGCAATGGCGACAGGAATATTCTTTGGTCTATATCCGGCTAACAAGGCATCCAAGCTGCCGCCTGCCGACGCTTTAAGGCATGAATAGCTATTTCCAATTATATGACCCAGTGATTTCCATAGAATATAGTCATTCAAGCCATCAAGCATATATATCTGACGGCTTTTTTTTATTTTGGTTGATGTTTTTTGTTGACTTTTCATAAAAGTGTTTTATAATATTTACGTCGGCTAATAGTAAAGCGGTAAACAAATCATTGACAACTGAATATTTATGTAGCAATGACTGGAATCTTATTATTTCTTATACTTTTCAATTGGGGGTAAAAGTCATGAAAAGGATAATATTGATCTTATTTATTTTCAGTCTGCTGTTTGCTTTGTCAGGTTTTTGTCATGCTGAGGTGGCCTGGAGTATAACTTATGTGGGGAATAGTTGGGATGAAGCTTCTTCCGTCTATCAAACTAGCGACAATGGTTATGTAGTAGCTGGACATACCCAGTCTTTTGGAGTAGGGGATCTTGATTTATGGGTGCTAAAGCTTGACAGCATCGGTGATGTGATGTGGCAAAAGACCTACGGAGGTATCAATAGAGATTCTGCTACATCCATCCAGCAAACCAGGGATGGTGGTTATGTTGTGGCTGGACATACTGACTCTTTCGGCGAAGGTTTTCTTGATATCTGGGTACTAAAGCTTAATAGCAATGGTAACTTGATATGGCAAAAGACCTATGGAGGTAGTTATAATGATTATACTGATGCTACATCCATCCAGCAAACCAGGGATGGTGGTTATGTTGT
>WJIO01000043.1 GCA_014730235.1 Candidatus Poribacteria bacterium | reverse complement strand
GAATTAAGCCAGTGAAGTGTGTCAATAGTTTTGTTAATGCCAGCATGATACATTAAAAAATGAAAAATGTGTTTAGAAAATACCTTTATAATGATGGTAAATTACAAAATTTGTCATTCCTGCGAAAGCAGGAATCCAGAAAAAACACTATCCCGGGAGACTGGATTTCTGCTTTCGCAGGAATGACAACTAAATTATATCCATTTTTTAACGATTACATATATGAAATTTTTTACATTTCTTATTCTTAATTTTTATTGACGGCCCTTCACCGGTTTGATAGAATCCAAAGAGCAAGTTTGTCATCTGTTTGTGAAAGTAGACAGAACATACACCAGAGATAAGAAATGGCAATACAGAACCAAAATATAGACGGAGGAAAAATACAATGTATAAAACGGTTTTTGCCACGGGTCTGAATATATTGATTTTACTTGTCATGATTTGCTTCTATATAGCTGGGCCAATTACATCTGTCCAGGCTGATATTTTATCTGGATGGAGTATGCTCTTCTTTGATTTTGAATGTGATAAAGAGCTAAATCTGAAGCTAGCACAGAGACAACCGGCAGGGGAGGATACAGGTTTTCCTGAAAATCCAGGAACTCCAGACGCACCTGCGATAGGGGATGGTTTCTTTTCTGCCAGAGGTATCAGAGCAACTCTTATCGTCACACGGGCAAGCTGGAATGAGTGGAATGATGAAGCTGCTTTTCCTGAAAGCGCGTTTGTAAGAGGGTATGCTCGCTTGGGATTCTTTAATTGGAAACCTTTTACAATAAAACTTATATCCAACAAGTTTCCTGGACCCGAGCAGACAAATCCTTATGATGAAGCAGATATAGAAATCAACGGTGTAATATACCATCTTAGAGGTGAATTACATCATGGTCGTCTTCGCGCTCTCCTGGCCCCATCCCGATCTTCCTTGGGATCTCCTGAGGATAAAATTACTGTAACCTGGGGTAGTATCAAAAAACAATCCTGATTATTTTATCCATTAACGAATGGTGAGTGCTATGAATATTAATTTGAGTTACCCAGAAGATAGAATCCAATACAATCGTAATCGCATGAAAGCCCATGCGCAATTCAAATATTTTGATAGAGTTCCGGTAATCTGCGGCGTATCTCTAAGATATATACTTAATGAGCGGGATGTGGGTTATGACGAGTATTTTTCCAGCCCGGAGTCACAAGTATATCATCAGTTGATGAATATGCAGTGGCGTCTGGAACATATTAAGGATGATGCTATTCAAGGGATTGGTGTATCTGTATCACCAGATTTCTCGACCACCCGGGGATCCATGTTTGATATTGAGATACACTGGAGCGATACTGAAATCCCGAAAACTTTGCCTATGCTACACTCCGTTGAAGATGTTAAAAAGCTGAAAGTTCCCCCGCCAACCAATGGTCTTTGTGGCAAGAAAATCAATTGGTACCATGAGATGAAGGAGATTGTCAAAACTCATAAAGTTACATTCAATGATGAATCTGTACCAGTGAAAGTCGGGATTGGCGGAGAAGGAGGGCCTTTTCCAATAGCCTTATCCCTCGCTGCCGAGAATATCTATCTATGGGCAGGAGAAGCTCCGGAAATAATGCACGAATTGATGGAAAAGGCAACTCAAGCCTTTATAGATTACGAAGTTTACATAAGAAAGATGACTGGTAGATCCAGAAAAGGGTGCGGAATGGGATGCGATGGAGCGGAGATGCTCTCACCTGAAGACTTTGCTGAGTTTGTTGTGCCCTATTATAACAGGATTTACGAAACCTTTCCAGGATATAGAGGTTTGCATAATTGTGGAAAAATTGATCATCTGCTTGATATTATCCGGAATGATATGAAGATTGATAGCCTGAATGGCTTTGGTGATCTGGTGAACAGAAGACTGCTTGTAGAAAAGTTAGGTGGTCATGTGCATATGAGCGGCGGCGTAAATATATCTCTGTTGCTTGACGGAAGTGAAGAGCAAGTCAGGGAAGACTGCATGGATGCTTTAAAAACCCTTTCGTCCAAAGGAGGTTATATCCTTCAGGATGGAAATAATGTTCCGCCGGGAACACCTTTGAATAATTTAGAGGTTCTTATAAATTGTTCTGAAGATTTTGGTATACCTTGAAGCAAAGATCTCATTTTTGAGTCAGTAACGGAAGCTTTGTAAAATGTATTGTTTTGAGCTATTGAAGTAGATTGTAAAAGTTGTGCGGTTTGATTATTGCCATTGGTGTTTAATGTAGCGAGGAGGTATACTATGAAGAGAGTTGTCATGATTGACACACAAGCATACATACACACCGAAACAGAACGAGTAATGGACATTCGCCGTCGTGTCCGGGATGCGATGGAACAACCGCCGTCCGGTGGTTGGAAATGTCCTGACAGAATAAATGATAAATACATGTCCGATCCCATCCCTATACGCAAGGCCAGGGCCATTGCTCTGAAGCTTTCCACCATGCCAACAGACCTGTGGGATGGACAATTATTTGCAGGTTCTATGACCCTTGAAAATCCCCGTGTTCATGCTGAATGGGGATTTCCCACTTATATCACCGATTCAGAACGGGAAGAGGGACGGAAGCATGGATATGACACAGGTGTTTTTGGGCACATTGTACCAGATTATCCTCGGTTGCTGGAAAAAGGATTAATGGGAATTATCGCCGACGTGGAAGCCCAGAGAGATTACATCCAGAATTTAGCTGAAGAAGTCTTTCTAGACTCGGTTGTTATAGCGGCTGAGGGTGCGATAGATTTTGCATCAAGGCTTGCGGAGCGATGCGATGCAGAAGCGGATACGTGCCATGATCCATTTCGCACAGCCGAACTTCGGAAAATGGCTATCAACATGCGCCAAGTTCCCGCAAACCCGGCCAGAACTTTCTGGCAGGCTTTGCAATCGGTCTGGCTGCTGCATATGATATTCCATTCTACCATGAACGGCAACGCTATGGGTCGTGTGGATCAGTATGTCTGGCCGTATCTGGAAGCTGATCTGGAATCGGGCCGAATCGACATGGATAAAGCAGGCGAACTGGTAGACTGCTTTTGTCTAAAATTTAATGAACGTGCAAAGACTACCGACGAACAGAAACCTGAATCCCGGGAAGATGAAAACATTGACCCCAAAAGCAGGACGAGGCATTATACTTCCTCCCAACTCGGTACAAAACGGGATAGGCTGGATGCCACGAATCATTGGCTTCAGAACATCGTAGTAGGTGGTTTGACGCCGGAAGGTGAGGATGGTACGAACCCATTGACCTATCTTCTGATAGAGAGTTACCGTCGAAATAAGATGACTAATCCTTTGATTACTGTGCGTGTTCATGAAAAATCTCCTGACACGCTACTTTATCATACCAGTGAAGCCTTAAAAGACGGCGGCGGAATGCCTGCTCTGTTTAACGATGAGGCTATCATTCCCGCTCTGGAAGGGATTGGAATTCCCACTCCTGACGCTCGCGATTATACAAATGACGGTTGCTGGGAGGTGATTATTCCCGGACGGACTAACTTTGTTTTCCAACGTCTAAGCATGATGCTGTGTCTGGAATGGGCCTTAAATAGTGGTTACTCCAGGTTTGACGGTATTCAGCATGGCCCAGACACCGGTGATCCCAGAGCGTTTGCCAGCTTTGATGATGTATGGAAGGCCTTTCGGGTTCAGTTGGACGACATGATCAGTCGGGTTGTCCGACGGGTGGTGGATACCATTGACAACCGCAGTATTCTCGCTCCTGTTCCATTACTCAGCGCGTTAATTGACGGAGCGGTGGAATCCCGTCGGGATATGACAGCAGGGGGATCCAAGTTCAGGACTTTCGGTATGCTGGCGGAAAGCGCGTCCCATGCCATTGACTCCATGACAGCCATCAAAACAGTGATCTTCGAAGAAAAACAGGCCACAATGACAGAGTTATGCAATGCTCTGGATGCGGATTTTGAAGGCTATGAAATACTTCGCAAGAAGCTCTTGGCCGCACCAAAATATGGAAATGATAATAACACAGCCGATTCAGTCGGTCGAAAACTCATAGAATCCTTTATTGAAACAGTTTCGCGTCATGCAAAGGAATATGAATCCATAGTCAAATTTCCATGCGGCGTCGGAACGTTTTCATGGTATATCGGTATTGGCCAAGGGCTTGGCCCTTCAGCCGACGGAAGGCTTGCTGGGCAACCTGTAGCATCTAATTTTTCTCCCGCTTTGGGGCAGGATGTGGAGGGCATTCCAAGCGCAATTTTGTCTTATGGAAAGATGCACAAGTACGACTTGCCGGCAGGAGGCCCTCTTGACCTTCGTCTTGCCCGACATCTGGTGCAGGAAGACGAGGGAACAGAGCGCATGGCGACACTGATCCGAAGTTTTGTTGATACTGGCGGTAATATGATGACACTTACCGTAGTGGATACTGAAGAATTACGGGCAGCCCAACGAAAGCCGGATAACTACAGATCGCTAAGGGTAAGGATGGGTGGATGGTGCGCTTATTTCACCATGCTCAGTAAAGAACAGCAGGATCATCATATACGACGTCAGGAAGCTCGATCATAGAACTTTGGAGGTAAAAATGCAAAGGGAAAATCTTGAAGGATTGGTATTTGACATAGATACTTTTGCCATTCATGATGGACCGGGCATTCGCATAGCCATCTATCTAAAAGGTTGCCCTCTAAACTGCAGATGGTGTCACAGTCCCGAATCTCGACGGAGCAAACCTGAGCTTATCTTTATAAAAGACCGATGCGCTGTATGTGGAGCATGTGTCGCTGTCTGTAAACAGGAAGTTCATGGCATAAAAGATTCGGGGCATACCATCGCGTGGACTGAGTGTATCGCCTGCGGAAACTGCGCGGAATGCTGCCCTCGAAATGCCCTTGCTATAAAGGGATATCGGATAACCGTTTCTGATGTGGTTGAAAAAGCGGTTCATCTGAAACCATTTTTCCATCACTCAGGAGGTGGGATAACTATAACCGGTGGGGAGGTAACGCTTCAGGTGGATTTTGCGGAGTCCGTATTGGCAAACTGCCATTCCCAGGGAATCCATACAGCTATCGAAACCTGCGGATTTTGCGATTGGGAAAAGCTGGAAAGACTTCTGAAACATACTGATTTGGTGTTGTATGACCTTAAAATTATGGATGAAGATAAGCACTGTAAATGGACTGGGATGTCAAACAAACAGATACTTAGCAACGCTAAACGCCTGACAGGTCATAATGTCCAGATACGCATCCCACTCATTCCTGGTATAACGGATACTGAGGATAACCTTCGGAATATATTCCGGTTCATGGATAAATTCGGTCTTAGTTCTGTGGCTTTGCTTCCCTATAACGTTTCAGCCGGAGCCAAGTATGACTGGCTTGGACTGAACTACAAAATACAGGGTAAAGTCCAGAACAATGATCAATTGGCGGAGTTTGTGGAAATGGCGCAGGACTTTTCACTAAAGGCGGTAATAGGTTAAGGATTGAGAATTAAATAACTTACCCATCTGGAACAGCGGTAAGTAGTGTAAAATATTATGTGTAAACATCCTCTAATGTGATAAAATGAATAGATAAAATATTAACGATGTCTGGAGGATGTGTAATGCTTGATTTTACCGATAGAAAAGAATTGAGAAAATACCTGAAAGATAATAATGTAAAAGACGTGGTTGCTGTGGATCAGTTGCTGAAGAAAATGGCAGGCATGATGATAGAAGAGCTTCTTGAAGCAGAACGGGATGAACACCAGGGCTATGACAAGTATGATACTAAGCCTGTTTTCAACACCCCTTTAAATCCTATTCAAGTTTTACAGGTTCCAGATAAACATCAGGATGTGGCAAACCCAAAACCTGAATTAAGTCATTCTGAAACTGGGTTAAAGGCGCAATCTGCTTCCAGCAACT
>WJIO01000042.1 GCA_014730235.1 Candidatus Poribacteria bacterium | reverse complement strand
TTGCGTTCAATGAATCCCGGAGTAAATTCCGGGTCTCTTGTCAGGGCGTTGTATCCTGAACCGGCGGATAATTCTCCGTAAATATTATCATAATTTTGCAGTAATCGATCTACAGCTCCACCGGCTGTAACTTTTCCTTTGGGATATCCACCTCGAACCTGATTGTCACCAGATATTTCAGCCCACCAGCCGGGGCCGTGCATAACAAAATTGGTATTGGGCATTTCTTGAAGCAGCTTTTCAAGTCTTGGAAGACCTATTTCATCAATATTTAATCCCGGATCAAGATGAAAAACTACAGCCCAGCCTAACTCGCCGCATATGCTGTATATTTTTTTACATCTTTCATCGTCTATATATAATCCCATTTTATGCTCGCCAAAGCCTTTACATCCCATATTAACATAGCCTTTAATCTGGTATTCTATATTGTCTCGTCTTGGATCTACGCAGCAAAAGGGTATCAACCTCTCAGGATATTTTCTGCATGCTTCAAGGGCTTCAAATGTAGTAAAATATGCGCCGGATGCCTCCGGGCTGTCGAGGGGCAGTAATACTGATTTGTCGATCCCAAATCTGTTCATAGAATCAACCAGTTGTTGTACTGTTAGAGGTTTGCGATTTGAGCTTGGGTAACTTATTTCTCCCAGGTGTGTGTGAAAATCAATCATGGGTTGAATCTCCTTTTACACAATATATACAAGGTTTGAAATTAATTAAATCGAACAATTATGCCTTAAAATACGTCTAATTTATTAGCTTGAGGGAATATAACCCAATGTGGATAAACTGTCAAGTAAAAACGCGTTATGACGCCTATAAACCTTTTATAAAGTAAACCTGAATACCGCTTTTTCGTCTAAATATTTTTGGTAGGAGGTGTATTAATAAATATGATAGAATATGAAGAAAGCACATTAATAGATATGTTAATGGAGGCCGGGGCCTTTACTGAGGAAGAAAGGGCTGAGGCTGAAAAATATAGAGAAGAGAACGGTATATCTTTAAAAGAAGCCCTGATAGAAAGAGACCATATAACCCAGGAAGATATTGATGCTCTAAAGCAGGCAGCAGAACTTGGTTTTGAGTATAAGCGACTGGAACACCTGAGTAGAGATGAATCTGCAACGGCTCTTATGCCGGCAAATTTTGCGGCGGACAAAAAGGTTGTTCCGTTAAAACTGGAAAATAATATCCTCCATGTAGCAATGACCGACCCATTGGATGTGGGTCTTATAGATGACATAAGGCTAATCACAGAAACAGAAATTCAACCCGTTTTATCCCAGGAAAATGATATACTGGATGCCATAAGAAGATTTTATGGTATGACCGCCGAGGATATAATTAATCGAAATCTTGATGTTCCTATTGGCGTAACTCCAGTTGAAGAGATTGAAGCTATTGAAGACTTCGGTCTTGATTCGGAAACCCTGGCTCAAACACCGACAGTTATACACTATGTAGACCAGTTAATAATTGATGCAGTTCGGGAAAAAGCCACTGATATTCATATAGAACCGATGGAAAAAAATACGCGGATCAGGTTTCGCGTTGACGGCGTTTTACAGGAAAGGCCTGTACCACCTAAGAATATTGAACGAGCAATTATATCCCGTGTTAAGATTATGTCCCATATGAATATTGCAGAACGCAGAAGACCACAGGACGGCAGTATTCAGCGTAGAATACCAACACTGGGAAACAGGGAAATTGACATCCGTGTTTCCACTGTGCCCACTTTCTGGGGTGAAACGGTGGCCATGCGTATTCTGGACAAAACTATCGTCTCTTTTGGTCTGGAAGAACTGGGTATGCTGGAAGATAATATGGCCCAATTCAGAAGACTTATCAACAGACCACATGGAATTATTCTTACAACAGGGCCTACAGGCAGCGGCAAAACAACCACTATATATGCCTGTCTAAAAGAGATAAACACACCGGAAATAAAAATACTTACGGTTGAGGAACCTGTGGAATATGACCTTCCGGGAATAAACCAGATAGGGGTTAATACTGATATTGGTATTACATTTGCCAACACTCTAAGGCATATCCTGCGTCAGGACCCGGACAAAATAATGGTAGGTGAAATTCGTGACAGTGATACGGCTGAAATGGCTATCCATGCAGCCCTTACAGGTCACCTGGTATTCAGCTCTCTGCATACAAACGATGCAGCCGGTGCTGTCACAAGGCTTATTGATATGGGTGTCCAGCCTTATCTTGTGGCTTCAAGTCTTGAAGGTATAGCAGCCCAGCGTCTTGTCCGTCGAGTATGCAGAAGATGCCGGGAAATGTATCATCCTGATGATACTGAACTCAGGGATTTAGGCGTGGAGCCCGGAACTGTAGATGCTGATATATTGATACCAAAACCTGTTGGCTGTCCAGACTGTAATTATCGTGGTTACTCCGGTCGTGTTGCTCTATATGAGATAATTATTATGAGTGACGACATAAGGGACATGGCCTACAAGGAAGTGCCAACTACCGAGATCAGAAAGGTTGCCAGAAAACATGGTATGAGAACCCTTCGTGAAGATGGCTGGTTAAAAGTAATGCGTGGTGTAACTACAATTGAGGAAGTTCGAAGAGTAACGGCAGATGAAGAATACAGTACTTATTAGTTTAAATACCAAAATTTAAAGGAAATAAACAATGCCCAGATTTATCTATGAGGCAATGACAAATTCAGGTAACGTAGTCAACGGGACTATGCAGGCCGAAAGCAGTAACGAGTTGATAGCAAAGCTTAAGGTAAATGGCTACTTCCCTATGACTGTGGAAGAAGAAAAGATCGAAGAGAAGAAAAGTCGCCTGCCGTCTTTCAGACTTGGTAAAAAAGTTAAAGCCAGCGACCTTGAGTTTTTCAGCTATCAGTTAGCCACGCTGCTTAACTCGGGTATTCTTTTGACCAGGGCTTTATCAGTGGCATCAGAACAGGTTAACAGCAATTATCTGCGCAATGCAATTGATCAAATACGCTACGATGTAGAACATGGAAGCACTCTTTATGACGCGCTTTCACGCCACAAGGATATATTTTCAGATCTTTACATAAATATTGTTAAAGCCGGTGAGACCGGGGGAGTTCTTGGTCTGGTGCTGGCAAGGCTTGCGGATTTTTCGGAAAAACAACGTAAGCTGAGAAGCTCTGTTATATCAGCTTTGTTCTATCCTATTATATTAATCTGCGTAGGATTAGGTATCGGTGCTGTTCTTACCCTTTTTGTTATACCCAGATTAAGCAGCATGTTTACAGAACTTGGTACAGCTTTACCACTGCCTACACAGATACTTATGTCTATTACCGATATAATCAGAAAATTGTGGTGGGTTATCTTACTGGTGATTGTTTTGGCCGTATTTGGTATACGTCAATATGCAAAGACTGATAAAGGAAAAGAAAATATTGACAGGATAAAACTCAAAATTCCCATGGCTGGTACAATTTACCGCACCTCTGCCTTATCCCGATTTTCCAGGACTTTGGCAACATTGCTGGATAATGGCGTTCCTATACTTTCAGCCTTGGCTATAGTCAGAGAGACCATAGGAAATAGGGTTTACAGGAATATTGTTGAAAGAAGTGAAAGAGAGGTTGAACGAGGTGAATCTCTGGCGGCTTCACTTCAGAGGAGCGGCGAATTTCCCACCCTTGTTACCCATATGATTTCCATCGGTGAAGAATCGGGTAATCCCCAGGATATGCTGGTTAAACTTTCAGAATATTATGATACAGAGATGGACAAACAGTTGGAACGTATATCCAGCCTTATAAGTCCACTTATTATCTTGATAATGGCTCTGGCTGTTGGCTTTTTGGTAGCAGCAGCAGTATTGCCTATATTTGAAGCAAGCAGTATGATTACTGTTTAGTAAGATTAATATATAATAATGAATATAAACTGTTAGAGGGGTATATAATAATGAAAAAATTATCAAAATCTAAACAATCTGGTTTTACGCTTATTGAGCTTATGGTTGTTATTACCATACTTGCTCTTCTTGGCGGAATGGTAATGCCCAGAGTAATAGGTCGTCTGCGTCAGGCAAAACCGCAGAAAGCCCAACTGGATATAAACCAGATTAAGGTTGCCCTGGATATGTATGCAGCAGATAACGGCGATTATCCAACCACAGAACAAGGTCTGGAAGCCCTTATTCGACAACCTACATCACCACCAGAACCTATGAACTGGAACGGCCCTTACGTCGATCCAACAAACTTTCTGGATCCCTGGGGTAATAAATATGTCTATGTTTCTCCCGGTAATCACGAGGGATATGATTATGACCTTTACTCTTACGGTGCCGATGGACAGGAAGGTGGAACTGAGGACGGGGCAGATATAACCAACTGGCTACAGGAAGAAGAATTATAATATTGCAATCCACAGCTACAGAGCAAAAATCATGAAATCGAAAATAAAAACAGGCAAAACAAAAGAGAAATTATGCCTGAATCTGCATGTTGATAAATCAGGTTTTACGCTTATAGAGATTGCAATTGTCATATTTATAATGCTGCTGATGACTTCTGCCACAGTTCCCTGGATGCGAACCTTTGCTGAAAGTAACCGCCTGCGGAGCAGTGCCAGAAGTATCAGAAGTCTGATGGAATTTGCCAGGACATCAAGTGTTACGCAACGTACTGAATATGTAGTGCTTTTTGATATTGAAAACCAGGAATACTGGTTATCGCTACTGGAACTCCTGGAAGCAGGCTCTGACGGGACGGTTGTGGGTGACATGTCCCGAACATCCCTTACTGACAGCCTGGATGCCCTGGCCCAATCAAATGAAGTGCCTTTAGCCAATGATGATGAGGGCCTTGGTGAAACTACGTTTTCCCGCACCGGTGGTGTGTTAGGAATACCAAAACAGCCTTCCGGCGGTATTGAAATTTCCCGGATCATATCTTCCCGAAGCAGTGACAGGGAAGGTGGATATAATTATATAGTATTCCGACCCGATGGCACCGCTGAGGATTTTGAGATATATCTTTCAAGCTCATCCGGTAGGGTATATATGGTAAGTGTAACCCGGACCACAGGTAGAACAAACATCAAAGAACTAATTGATGAAGAAAAGGAAGAATTGGGTCTATTAGATGAAGAAGAATAAAGAAATTGGTTTTTCCGGGTTTAGTGTGGTAATAATTTGAAAATTCTTTCAACTTGTTATTTCTGCAAAAGCGGGAATGACCAAAAAGAGGATATTTTTCTTAATTAAACAATGCTTTTTAAATTGCCACACTCGGGTCGGAAGAACCAAAAAATTAAATGGTTTGATCGATAAAATATAGTCATGATAATTAATTCAATATTAAGCAAAGATCAAAAGGGTTTTACCTTACTGGAAATTATAGTAGCCCTTACCATAGCTGCTATCGCTTTGCCTGTTTTGCTAAAAGCCTTTTCCGATGGCACAAAGAACCAGACGACTATCGAAAACCGCACAACGGCTCTTTATCTGCTTAAACTCAGGATGGCTGAAATAGAGATGCTGGGTGAATTTGAAGCAGGATCAGAAGAGGGTGAATTTGGAGCAAACTCCCGTTTTACATGGATTTCAGATACAACAGAGTTAGAAACAGAAGGACTTTATCAGGTAACAGTTACTGTGATATGGCTGGAAAGAGGCCGGGAACAAAGTGTGGAACTCAGCACAATTTTAGCCGATAAAACTATTCAGCAGGAAGAACAGCAGATATGACATGGAATAGAACACATGATAATCATGATAATATAGAAGGTTTTACCCTGATTGAAGTCATGGTGGCTACTGTAATTACCATGATGATTATCGGCTCAGTGTACGCTGCCTTTCGTTCATCATTAAAAGTTTATCAGCGGGATGAAACCCGTATAATAATGCTTCAAAGATGCAGATCTGCTCTGGATAGAATTGTTCGGGATGCCAATAATATTTTCTTTGTAAGTGGTAATGAAGAAATGGTGTTAATTTCTGAAGATTATTCTGATGATGAAATGGGCACTGATCAGGATATGATCAGCTTTGTTTCTATCGTTGAACCAAGGATTGAAGATTATGTACCTTTGGAGGAAGCCGATTTAATAAGTGAAGAAGATAACACATTACCAAGCGATCTGGCCAGGATCGTATATTATCTTGGGCCCAATCCTGATGATGAAAGTGTAACAAGCCTGATGAGAATAGAGACCTCTAATTTGGATATTGAAGAACTGGAGGAAATCCTTGATCAGGTTATGTCCACATCAGTATCTACAGAGGATATGGAAGAACAGGGAATTATTTCATCAGCATTGGCTGATTATGTTTCAGCTTTAAACCTGAGATATTTTGATGGCGAAGAATGGATTGATATGTGGGACAGCGAGGAAAACGAAGGACTTCCCAAAGGTTTAGAAATTACCCTTACTATTACTGATGCTGATACAGGGGAAAAGACTTTAACTGAAGGTGTGGTTGTGTATCTTCCTATGAGTGAATCGGTACAGGAAAAAGAACCCGAAATGGCAATAGGTCAAGGTCGTTAGTTATGTTTGTGTATAGATTCAGAGATGAAAAGGGAGTATCCCTGATTGCTGTAATGTGGATAATAACCATATTAACCGTTCTGGCCTCGGAGTTTATGTATTCCATGCAGTTGGAAATCAGGATTGCCCGAAACTGGAGCGATCAGGTAAGGGCCTATTACGCAGCAAAAGCCGGACTGGAAACGGCTGTGGCCATGCTGAGGGATGACGAAACAGGACATGATTCTCTGGATGAAGAATGGACAGAGGAACTTTCAGATCAGCTTAATAACAGCGTTTATACAACCACAGTTACAGATGAATCAGCCCGGATTAATCTCAATACCGTTAATCAGGAGATACTGACAAATGC
Organism: Candidatus Poribacteria bacterium; assembly: GCA_014730235.1. Lineage (GTDB taxonomy): Bacteria > Poribacteria > DTPJ01 > DTPJ01 > WJIO01 > WJIO01. Next base: position 8,250 of record WJIO01000042.1, on the reverse strand, counting down.
TATTTTATACTGCATGGGAACAACGACTGACGATATATTGTCTGAGGAACAGTCATCAAGCGAAGCTCAGACTCTGGCAAATGCTGTTATCGAAAAACGCCCATTTAATACAGTGGCAGAAGCTGCTAAAGCCGCAGGTATGACTCCTGAGATACTATACGGCAGATCAGCAGAGGAAGAATTACTTATATCCACCGATCCTACAGCAGTATTATCGGAAAATGAAGAAAATGAGGAAGAAACTGAAGCATCAGCACTGGTGGATATAGCAACGGTATATTCAGTTGATAAGAACACTACAAGCGATGGAAATGAACGGGTAAATCTGAATACAGCCGATGCGAATCAGATCAGAGAAGGTGTTAACGGTGAAGGAGACGAGATCATTACAGAGCAGGAAGCTCAGTCTATAGTTGATTATAGAAATGAAGAAAGCGAAGGGCAACAAGGCGGACAGCAAGGTGAACAGCAACCCACAGATCCTGATAATCCAGATGGACAACAACAGCAGGTTTTTAATAGTATAACCCAGCTTCTGGATGTTCCGGCAATTTCGCAAAGCACCCTTGATATAATTTTGGAAAGAATAACCACAGATGACCAGGAAGGCGAAGAGGGAGACCGTATAAATATAAATACTGCTGACGTGAATCAACTTCAGGAACTTGAAGGAATTGATAGCGGAATAGCGGAAAGTATAGTTAATCACAGGCAACAAAACCAATTTGAAAATGTAGAACAGCTAAGAGATGTTAAACTTATCAATATGGATGAATTTGTGGGTATAGTTGATCGGATAACAGTTACAGATGAATCGGTATTACAGGGAAAGATTAATATTAACACAGCACCATTAGAAATACTCCGTATGCTTCCGGGTATGGATGATAATAAAGCTCAGGCAATTGTGGACTACAGGACAGTTGAAAGCGGATCGGCTTTCATTACATCTGATCCGGAAAGCAACGAACCAGGCCCTTTCACAGACCTGGGTAGGCTTCTTAATGTAGAGGGATTTGATGAACAAACGTTCAGAGAAATTATTGATCATATTACATACAGATCCCATGCCTACAGGATTGAGTCGGAAGGTAAATCACTGGATGGTAAAATAATAGAAAGCTGTAATGCGGTAATTGACCGTAGTGGAAATCGTATAATTATAAAATATTGGAAACAAGGTTGACCCCAGCTTCTTATGTAAGGCGAAGGAGAATATATTGGCTAAGAAGAATTACATCACTACAGTTGATATTGGTACAAATTCCATTAAAGTTATGGAACTGGAAGTGACAGAGACAGGGGTAGTAGTTACCGGGGCAGCTTCTGAAAATTTACCTCGAGCATCTACCTCAGATAAGATTCCAAAGGACGTTATTACTGACATCTTGTTAGGATTAATACGCAGTTCTGGTTTTAATACTAAACCGGCGGCTATTTCAATACCAAGACAATATGTTACAATCAAGAGCCTGAGCAATCTGCCAGCTTCGGCCTCTGACGAGGACGTTAAAAAGATGGTGCCCATACAGGTTGCCCCTGAGCTTCCCTTTCCCATTGAACAATCTATATACAGTGTATACAATATCCAACATTCCAAAGAAGGTACGTCCCTGGAAGTAGTTGCTGCCAAACGAGGTTCAGTGGAATCCTATGTGGAAATGGCAGAGGCTGTAGGGCTTGGTCTTACAGCGGTTGTCCCGTCAGCATTTGCCACCTATGCCGTAGCTTTTAATCAATTTAAAGACCAACTGGCGGGAAAAACTTTAATTCTCGCAGATATTGGCGCAGGGATGACGGATATTTGCATTATACAACATGGCAGATTAGCTTTTTCCCGAAGTTTTCCCCTCGGTGGTAATAATTTGACAGGTCTCTTTCAGAAGCATTACAGTGTTGATTTCCATCAGGCGGAAGAGCAGAAGATCAGAGAGGCGAATTTCAATACCGAGTCGGCAGGCGAAATAACACAAAAGTGGGGTCAAAGTCTGGCAAAAGAGATAGAGTTATCCATAAGAGCTTTTGTCGGTGAAAGAGCAAAAGCCGATATTGAAGCCATATGGCTATGCGGTGGTAGCTCTGTTATACCGGGTCTCGGTGATTTTCTTTCAAATCAAATAGGTGTTGAAATAGGTATATGGAATCCTGCCCATGGCCTAACCGGTAATCTACCGGAAGAAAATATACAAAATAGGATATCAGTCGCCCTTGGTCTTGGTTTGATAGCAGCAAATAAAGCTGAGAATATGACTGTTAATGCAAACCTAATACCAAAAGAAATAAAGGAACGAGAAGAGAAGGCAAAACGCAAATTTACTATAACCGTAGCAACTGTTGTTGCTGTTATTATATTTCTAGCCGCAGGTCTGGGTGTCGCCGGATGGAGAAGAGCCAAAAACGCCCGTATTGAAGAACTGAATACAAGAATTAAACAGATGGAACAAAAAAAAGAGACAAAAACAGCAATGGCTTCATTACAAAAAAGTATATTGACACGCCAGATCATGACTCCTTATTTAACACCTCTGGAAGTTCTGAGAGAAATGAGCAGCGGCCTCCCCGACAGGAAAAAGATTGCTCTGACCAGCTTTAATATTGATAAAAAAGGCAGATTAACCATAAGCGTCGAGGCCAACTCTCATGCAGATATTACTGAGACAATACAGTTATTAAGTGAAATGAAGTTGATGGATAAGGTAAACTTGTTTACAGACATAGATCATGGTGCTATATCCAAAGTAACCAAAGACAAACGTCCTGTACTGCAGGTACAAATAGTCTGTGCGCTAAACAGTGACGCAATGCAGGAGGTTAATTAATATTATGAGGCAAATAACCAAACGTGAAAAGGTTTTTATCGGCATAGGCGTTCTTGCGGCTGTAGTTATACTGGTATACTTTTTTCTCCTTCCAGCTTTAGAAGGAAACAATTCCGGTCCTGGCCTTAGCATAGATGAAATGGAAGCCCGAATTGAGGCAATGGAAAAGCTTCAGGATTTAGGGCCTAAATTGGTTGATCTGGAAAAGCAACTTCGTCAGGAATCAGGTTATGGTGATATTTCTTTCACAAGGGGTATTGCTGATTCCATGATTATTAACTTCATCGCACAACTTGCTGGTAGATCAGAGATAGGTGAACTGGAACAGTTGGATGCCAAACCGTATACAGGGAAGCGTTCAAGTGCAAAAATAAGCCAGCGCAATCTCCTGCAAGCTACAGTTGACAGCATGTATATGGGGCAATTGGCCCGGGAAATGGAAGTTTTTAAGGCTGAGGGACTTGGCATGGGAGGCCCTGAGCCTGAAGATATTGAAGCTGAAATGGCAGAAAACGTTGAAGCTGATTTTGATCCTGATAAAATACCCCCGGAAGCCCATGAATTTCTTAAGGAAAAAGGTGTGACTGCGGAACAGTTAATGTCTGATAAAGAACTCAGGAACAAAATGATCCGGGAGTTCAGTCAGTGGCAGATGGAAAAAGAGCAGGTCGGAGAATCAAGTCCGGATGAACCAAAGGAAGAAAAACAAGATAACAATAAGACTAAATCTGATGGAAAGAAACCTGTATTCCTCCCTATTCCTGTTGATATGCCTGATGAAGTTAAAGCGACCATGATTAAATGGATCACTCAGCGGGATGGAAAAATCCTTCCAACTACAGTCATAAATGTTGTACTGGATGAAGCCGGGATAGATGATGATGTAGAGAGAGAAAGAATAAGAAATATTATAAAAGTATATGGTGACAGAGTTAGACAGACAAAAGCTGAAATTATTGATTCGCTTTCCAAATTACAGCCAACTCGGGGAGATCAGGTAAATGATAAGACAGGTCTATTTACCGTTAAAGTTATTTTCAAAAGCCGTATGGATCAACTGGTTAGGTTCTTATATAACTTGCAGGAAAATGCCAAATGGCTTAAAATAGAAAGCATGCGCTTATCAGTATCAGATAGAAGAGAGACTATATTGGCTGTAGAGATTAACATGATGGCCACTGTGTTATATGACTAATATTAAGGGGTGAAAAAGGATATGTTGTCTTTGTTTCGTAAACTAGTAAAAATAGAAAAAAACACTTGGAACATAAATAGCTTTATCTTTTTCTCTATTTTTCTTTTATTACCTGCAACTGCTTCGGCTCAGAGGGCGGTAATTGTTGAACAAAAAGAAGCGACTGAAGTTAAAGAAATCCAGGTTGATAAGGGTGAAACCCTTGAAATTGAGAATTTTATAATCAAGGATGAAGTTCCTGTTGAAATTAATAATGATGCAAAATATGAATCCATAAAATCAGGACAGGAAGCACCACCGGAAACTTCGGATGGAAATCTTCCACCTGAGGAGGAATCCCCGGAACGTTCGGGCGGCGGGCCAGGAGAATTCCGCAAGATGCTGGAAGAGGAAGGATTGACCCCAAGGGATCTAAGAGATAATCCGGAACTCAGAAAAGAAATAATGAAGAAAATGCGTCAAAGTATGCAGAATAATGACTTAACTGATGATATACCTGAAAATGAAGGACGAGAAGGGGAAAAAAGACGAAGGCGTGATGAAGGTAACGATAATCAGGACCCGATTAAAGCCTATATTGATGCAGTCGTTAATAAAAACCTATTTATGCCGCTGGGATCAGGTGGCGAAAAAAGGAAGACATCCTTTTCTCTGACAGCAGTTATAGCAAGCTCTGATCCGGATACTAGTGAAAAGGCCATAATTGAAGAAGAGGGTGGAAGAAAAAGTTACTATGTAACTGAAGGAGATAAATTTGCCGGTAATCTAGAGGTTATAAATATTGAAGATGAAGTGGTAAAATTTGAACGTGATGGTAATGAAGAAGAAATAAGACTTGGTGTGGGTACTTCCGGAGGGGGAAGAAGAGCCGGGGGAGGCTTTAATAATAGACCGCAAGGACGAAGCGACAGAGGTAACAGGGGTGGTGATTCATCACGCAGAGATGCCAGAAGAGATGATAGAGATAGTTTTGATGCCAGTCAAATACCACCCTTTGCCAGAAGAATGCTGGAAGAACGTGGCATTTCTATAGAGGAATTGCAAAATAACCCGGATCTCAGAGAAAAATTACGCCAGGAATTTGAGACCCAGATTAGAAATAATCCTCAGATGATGAGAGAAGTTTCCGGTCGAAGAAACCGACGTAGATAATAAAAGGACATAAGCTTTTATGTTAATGTAAAATATTGTTGGAGGTATAGGAGTATGGTGTTTGAATTCAGTAAAAGAGGGGACAGGGACATTCTTCATAAAAAAGGAGTTGTCTTTACCTTTTGGGCTTTTGCCTTATGTCTGGTGATAATAACCGGGATAAGTAATTCCGTATTTGCTCAGGGGGGTAAAATAGGTGAAGACCAGATAAAAGTTCTGGAACGTGATGAAGCGGGGAAAGCTACAAAGCTTTCTTTCTTTAACCTGGTGAATGCTAATATCCATGATGTATTGAAATTCATGAGTGATGAAACAAACCTAACCCTTATTGCAAGTGAAAAAGTGCAGGGGAAAGTTACCATCGTAAATCTGAAGGAAATAACTGTTGAAGAAGCTTTGGAAGCCGTAAAAACAGCTTTGAATACTCTTGGTTTTACTACAGTAAGGGTTAATAAGACTATAGTAATAATTTCACTGGATGAAGCAAAAACAAGACCTGTAAAGGTCCAATTTGGTGCAGATCCTGAGCAGATAGAATCAAGCGATGAGATGATTACCCAGATTATTCCTCTAAACTATGCTGATGCTGCGGAGATGTCGCAGAATCTGAAAAACCTCATTGCCAAAAATGCCGACATGTTTGCAGACGCCACCAACAACTATCTGATTATTACAGATATTTCATCCAATATTCGTCGTATTGCAACAATACTGGAAAGACTGGACTCTGAACCCGGAGAAATTTTAAGAACTCAGGTTTTTACACTGAAATACGCAGAAGCCAGATCCCTGTCACAAACCCTGGAAAGGCTTTTCAGCCAAGGTGTTGAGATGGCTCGGGGACTTCAGAAACTTAGTACGCGCGGATTAGATCATATGATGCACGAACTGGATCAGGCCCGTAAAAGTGGGCGCATGCCCGGTAGAGGTATAGATTTTGTGCGAGGTCTGGTTATGATCTCTGCTGATGAACGTACCAATAAACTTATCATTACAGCCTCAGAAGAAAACCTGATCAGTATAGAACAGATGATAAAGGAACTGGATACCAGCGATGTAGCTCAATCAGAGATAAAGGTTTTTCTGCTGGATTTCGCTATTGCTGAGGATGTGGCTGAAGAACTGGAAGATTTGCTAGAAGGTTCACAGAGTAGAAATATGCCGCCCTGGGAAAGATGGCGAAGGCGTGAGCGGCAAGAATCCGGCGTTAAAGGTATTCAGGGACAGGTAAATATAGTATCTGACGAAAGATTAAACGCTGTTCTGGTAACATCCGATCCCCAAAATTTTCCTTTAATTGAAAACATTATTAAACAGCTTGATCAACAGACAGATCCTCAGGAAGTCATAGATATATTTCCCCTTGAGTATGCTGATGCTGAGACAATAGTACAAAACCTGCAAGACCTTTTCGAGGGTACAAGCGACCGAAACCTACCCTGGTGGGAAAGAGAACGACGACGCTGGGAAAGAAGAAGATGGGGTCAGGAAGAGGAAGTAACAGGAATACAGGGCACTGTTAATATGATAGCAGATGTAAGATTAAATTCTATTATCGTTTCTACCGCTTCTGCAAATATACCCATAATAAAAGATTTACTAAAAAAGATGGATACAACTATACCTGATCTGGAAAGCGATACCCGTATTTATCCGTTAAAAAATGCCGATGCGGAAAACCTGGCCGATATACTAACTAATATATATCAGAGTGGTGGAGGTAATAGGGGCCGGGATAGATTTTTCTGGCTTCCCCGCAGTTCCAGAAGCAGTTCCAGAGGTTCAACCATTACAGGAACTATAACAGTATCTGCGTATCCAAGAAATAATTCATTGATTGTTACATCATCGTCAGCCCGTAATTTCGAGCTTGTGGAGGATTTAATCAAGGAACTGGATCAACCAACGCCATCAGAGTTTAAATACAGCACCATGATTTATCCCCTGGAGTATTCCCAGGCTGAGGATATGTCAGACCTGCTAAATGACCTATTCTCTGAGGAAGGTGGCGGTAGTTCCTGGCAGAGAAGGGAACGAAGCTTTTTCCGAATGATGATGGGCGGTCAGGTTACCATGCTGAAAGATATGACTACTCTGGCCGGTCAGGTAAGAGTAAATGCCGACACCCTGACTAACTCTCTTATTTTTACAACACCGGAAAGAAATTTTGAGCAGATAAAGGAAATTCTGCGCCAACTTGACATAGTAAGAGGTCAGGTATGGCTTGAAATTACAGTTCTTGAGGTTACCCTTTCGGATGATACAAAACTTGGTCTGGAATGGGCATGGAGAGAAGGCAATCACTTTGGCAAAGATGGCTGGACAGGTGAATTTGGTACTGACTTCCAGTTAAGTCAGGAAAGTATAGGCTTCAGCTATAAAGTATTCAATAAGAATTTAACGGCTCTCTTGCATACCCTGATTCGGGAAAATAAAGTCAGAGTTCTATCAACTCCATCACTGTTAACCAGGGATAACCAGACCGCAGTTCTTAGCAAAGGCAAAGATATCCCGTATCTGGAAAGCACCAGGACGGACAATTTCGGTAATATACTTTATGATTACAGCTTTCTGGAAGATGTAGGTATTAATATCGAGATAACACCACATATAGCAAAAACCAGGATGTTAAAAGAAGGTGAAAAGCGTACAGTCGGACTGGACATAACTACAATGAATGTAAGCAATTTTATTGAATATACGGATTTTAATGCTCCTGTTACCTCTGACAGCAATGTAACCACTTATGTTGATGTGGAAAACGGTGAACGGATAATAATTGGTGGAATGATCAGGTCTGAAAAGAAAAAGGTTGTTCACAAGTTACCAATATTGGGCAGCATACCCTTTTTAGGACGTTTGTTTAAGAAAACTGACGAGGTTATAGAGGATACAGAACTGCTGATTCTCATCACACCTCATATAATAGATATTAATAAGCCTGAAGATAGAGAAGCGTTAAAGAAACTACAGTCACAGCAGTTTCCTGAAAATGTAGATGAAGTAATGGAGAAAGAGACAATTTCTACATTGCCCAATAATTCTGTTGAAAAATAATTCAATTCAATATACACTAATTATTAA
>WJIO01000041.1 GCA_014730235.1 Candidatus Poribacteria bacterium | reverse complement strand
TTTTCCACAAATTCCCGGGGAAATCGCTATGAGGTTGTATCGGTAGACTGGCCTGAAGGAGATAATCCAGTACCCCTTTCACCATCAGGTGAAAATGCCTTTAATGCTCACTGGTCACCGGATATGAATGCCATAGTTTACGAAAGTGAAGGTTCTATACATCTGACTAACGTTGAATATCCCGTAGGTGATCTGGAAGCCATAATATCCTGGCCCCGGGACGGTGAGGTAATCTCTGGTGTCATAGATATAAAAGGTATAGCTCGCGGGGAGAATTTCCAGTCATATCAAATGGAATACAGGAAGATTAATTCTCAAAAGAAAAACCTCATCGGCGGGAAGTCAACTTCCCCTGTTGTAGATATGGATTTTCTGGGAAGGTTGGACACCAGTAGTTTTGAGGGTGAATACATACTAAGCCTGAGGGTTGATGGAAGAGATGGTGATTATAACCAGGATAAGGTTCAGGTGTTAATAGTAAACCAGTTGCCTTATCTTCTGGTCAGCGAACCGGTGAACGGTTTTACCACTAATAAAGATATAATAACTGTTCAGGGACAAACTGATCCAAGAATGAATCTTAAGATAAACGGAGATAAAGTATTAATAGAACCAAATGGAGATTTTTCATATAAAGTAAAACTCAATGAGGGACAGAACAAAATAAATATAAGCACAGAAAGCTCATCAAATCCAGGATACCAGTATTCGCTGGAGAGAACGGTAATTCTGGATACAAATCCGCCTGTAATAAATCTGGAATCACCCATTGACTTCCAGGTGGTTGAAGTTCCCTATGTATTGATTAAAGGTAGAGTAAACGAAACTGCGGAGATCAATGTCATGTCAAAAAGGGTTTGGCCGGATCAAAATAATAATTTCCAGCGTAAGGTAAATTTGTCAGAAGGTATTAACCAGATTTTCGTTTCAGCCTTCGATAGTCTTGGCCATTACACATCATTAACCCGAAGGGTCATATATCAAATATCTGAAGAAACTGTGACGGATAATTCCAACCCAGACTTTACTGACATTTCCCCTGAAAATAACGCCATAGTCAAAAACCAGAAACCGGAAATACTGGTTACTATGGTGGATGATACAGGCTTGAATCCCCTGAAGTTGTTTTTTTTAATTGACGATGAGGAAATCGATCAGGAGTTTTATGATCTGAATATACAGATGCCCCAGGAAGAGGATTTTTTTGATATAGATCAATATCCCAAAATAGATTTAAGCTACAAGCCCTCGATTCCCATGAATGATGGAGAGCATCTTGTTAAGCTGTCAATAGAGGATACTTCTGGCAATTTGGGGGAATATAGTTTTACCTTTACTGTGGATACGGTTGAGCCAAGAATAAGAGTTTCAGCTTCGTTGGTTGATGAAAACAGATTGGAATTAACCGCTGTTGCCAATAAACCTCTGGGACAGTTTACTGGTGGCAGTATATACAGGGATTTCTCCCTTCAAAATGGTTATTCTCTTTCTGATTTTAATTTAGACGAAGGCGTTTATAAATCTTCTCTGGATATTTCACCATCTCAAAAAATGTTTCTGATAGACTTTAGCGCGTATACTGATTCAGGTAGTGACGTTAGTTCATACGGTTATATGGCCTGGGAAAAAAGCAGGTTTGGAGAAAATTTAGACATAGGAATAACAGAAGGACCGAGCTTTTTTTCCTCTACAATTAATCCATCCCTTGTTCCCCTGGTCGTGCAGTTAAAAAGCCAGAATGGTATGGATAGTAATTTATTGATAAATCAGCAAAATGATGCTGAATACCGACGACTTGAGCTTGTAGGTTTGGTATATGAAGTTACAGCTTCAAAGGAAACAGAAATAGGAGATCTTATAGGCACATTGAGTTTACCTGGTCCGGAATCTGGATTTGCTGAAATTGATAGTATTGATTACAATGTAAGTGATATTCAAAATCTGGCTATATTCCAGTGGGACGATGAATCAGACCAATGGCAAGCACTGGACAAAATAGGTTCATCGGAAATATCCCTGGAATCCCGGATCACCAGTACCGGATTTTATGCCTTGTTCAACGATTCCGAGCCACCGGTTATCGAAAATATTTTCCCGGAAAATATTGGTCAAGTGCCTGTGGATAAATTTTTCATCGAAGCCGATATATGGGACAGAGGCTCAGGAATATCGATAATACAAGTAACAGTTGATGGAAATCCGGTGGAATATGAGTATGACGAAGAAAGTGGCCACCTTACATATTTACCCGCCAGCCTGGAATGGGGAATCCATCATATGACCATAAAAGCTACTGACAAAGCCGGAAATTTTACAGAAGTGTCCACAAGCTTCATAACTGAAGAGGTATTTAAATTTCTATCAGTAAAAACCTATCCCAATCCGGCTCAAAGCAATATGAAAATCGAATTTAAATTAACCAGAATTGCGGATTTGGAACTGAAAATATACACCCTATCAGGTGAACTGGTATATAATGACCAACTGGAGGATATGTCGGATGGACATTTTATATGGAAACTTAAAAACAATTCTGGCAAGGATGTTGCCAGTGGTGTGTATATATACGCTATAGAGGCATCATTATATGATACCAGTATTCATAAAAACGATGCTATCGCTGTTGTAAGGTGATTTGATTATTGCTTTTGGGGTTCACATTCTTTTTTTATGTGCTATAATATACACAGAAAAAATTCTGGTTCTTCTGGGTTTCGCGTGATAGTAATTTGAAAATTCTCTCAGCCTGTCATTCCTGCAAAGGTAGGAATAACAGGTAAAGCAGGTTTTTCCTGTATTATTTGTTATCTTTCTTCATTACCACACGAAACCCGGAAGAACCAGAATTCTTAATTCCTTTAGAGATTTATACGGACAGGGAAAGATTCCTATCTGCATATTTATCAAAACAGGAGGTCAAATAATGAAAGTAGCAAGCTTAATCAACGCTTGTTTATCTGTATTAATATTAATATTTTTAACAGGTTGTGCCAGCATAACTGGAGGACAGATCTCAGGTGTAAACTGGGCCCTGGATAAAAACGGTGGAAGAATAACTACTTTTGCAGAAGAGCCAGACCATCCCGCTACCACCCTTAATAATGGTATTACGTCCTCTGAAATGTGGGATCAGGGTGAAGGCTGGGCAGCTTCCATAATGAAATCTTCCGGTGGACGCCGCTCATATAACGCCCAAAGGGATGAGCATGAACGTTACTGGATCATAGTGGAGTTGGCCCAACCGGTTACTGTCAGCAATGTAAAGCTATATACAGTGGATTCTGAACAGTATCCGGCGGATGAATATGGTGTAAGTGATCTTTTAATTCAATACGAAATGGAAAATGCCCTTAAGGAAAAGCTCTGGGCAAATATTGACAAACTGGGTAAAGGAATTGGTGATCAGGATAATGTGATCAGAGATAATATTACCGGTGTAATTGATGTAAGGTTTAGACCGGTTAAAACTCAGAGGATACGTATTCTGATATATGGCACTAATGATTTAACCCGGACTGAAGATAACAGTGGTGCACAGCAAGGTATGATCAGATTAACGGAAATCGAAGTCTACGGGACAGGTAAGCACGAAGGACGAGATGAATTGGAAATGCTTTTCAATGAATAGGAATCTCATAAATGAACTTATACGTTTCCAAGCTTGGTAACAATTCTGACGGTTTAACATGGAGTACAGCCTTTAATACTATCCAGAAAGCCCTGGATGCAATTCCTGATAACGATGGCGGTCATCGTATTGTCATCCGTCCTGACACGTATATGGAGGCCATGCTCTCACCTGCTTATAAAGGCAAAGCTGGTGCTTATAATGAATTGATCGGAGATATAGATGGCAGTTATGGCTCAGGAACAAAAGGACATGTTGTTATTGATTCCGGAGATCCACAAAAGGGTTTTAAAAGCTATGACTGGTGGGGACCTATAAGGGCCAACAAGGAAGGATGGTCTGAATCTCATACCGATCCTACCTTTTCCGCCATCGGCTGGGATCGCTGGATACTTCGCAATCTTTATGTCACCGGCGGAGACGGTGGATTGATGTGGGATTTAACAGACCAGGTTAAACCTTTTACAATCATAGTAGAGGACTGCGTATCCATCGGTAGGGCTTTTGGTGGCGGTGTGGCAAGTTGTCTTTCCCGACCTAATGAGCCTATTACATTCCGACGGTGCAATCTATGGGCTTTAGACTGGTGGGGCGATACAGCCGCCGCTTATATACGGGTGGAAAATCCATCTATGCCTGATACCACAGATATCGTATTTGAGGAATGTATTATGGTAAGTCCTCAATGCGCCCTCAAAGCCGGCAATTACGGCTTTCGTACTTACATGCGGGTTAAATTGAACCGGTGTAAGCTTATTGCACTTAACTTTTCACAGCCAGCCGGAACACCTACCGACGGCATAATCCAAAGTGTTCAGAATGGCAAATATTTGCATGTTGATCTGGAAGATACCACTGTAATGGGTTATAAAGTTTTCGGAGTTACTGTGGAAAAGGAAAGCGAAAAGGATATTGAATGTACCACAACCGGCGCGGTTCAGGGTTACGTTCAGTTTCAGCAGGACGTTCCAGAAGGATTTTACCGACTTCAGCAGTGGCCTGTTGACGTGTTTCAATCTATAGCACCAACTCCCCCATTAATGCGGGAAAGCGGTTTATCCGAATGTAAACTTATCCAGGAAAATATGTGTGAGTTATCTCCATTTATATGGCAGAAACGTCTGTGTCATATGGCCTGTGTGCGCCCTCCCAGTGGAGGAGGCAGGGAAGAATACTACCTTGAGATTACCAACGCTGAAACAGGGGAGAAAATAACTGAATTTGCAAGGGGTTACAGCCTTGCTTGTGCTTATGTATATGACGATATGTTTTATGCCTTTGCATCAAGATTTGAAGATAATAACTGGAATGATGTTACCATGTTTAAGTCTTCGGATTTAAAACAGTGGGAAAAGAAGCTTGTTCTGAAACAGAAAGATGAGTATTTATTCAATACGTCAGTATGTGAAGGCCCGGATGGATTTGTTATGGCCTATGAATCCAACGATCCCAAATATCCACCTTTTACTATCAAGTTCGCCGTCTCAGACGATCTAGAGAACTGGCATAAACTGCCGGATGCCATTTTTGGCACTAACCGTTATACAGCATGTCCATGTATCCGATATGCCAACGGTTATTATTATGTTTTGTATCTGGAACACCGATCTCCCCGTCATTATTTTGAAATATATATAACGCGTTCAAAGGATTTGAAACGATGGGAACTCAGTATCGCAAATCCTGTTCTGAGACCGATGGATTTGGACGAAGGTATTAATGCCTCTGATCCTGAAATTGTGGAATTTAAAGGCAAGACCTACGTTTACTATTCAGTAGGTGACCAATTGACATGGATGAACCTTAAACGCTGTATGTATCCAGGTTCTATGGGGAGCTTTTTTGATTCGTGGTACGAGCAACCGGGAGTGGAGGATTCTGGAACCATAGCATACAAAGTAGATTAACTGATATTCTGAGCTATGAATTCAGCGATTTCCATACTGGCATCGGTGATATGCTGCTCTTCCGATGACGCTATTATCTTGACATAATACCTGTCTTTCCAGAAAATAATAGCTGATGATTCCCTGTATCCCTGAACTGTTTCTATATCCAAGGGGTTTGCGTCGGGATATAACTCGATTTTATACATATCCAGGGCCTGTTCTGGTTTTGCCATATCATAAATATCTACAAGTATAAATTCATCTGACGACGATTTATCAGCAGGATTATATTCAGCCGCAGCGCATAGCTGAAATCCCCGAGCTAGGTATGCTTCGGCAGCGCCGTTTATGTGGTCAAATATAGTCTTTTTATCAAACACAATTACTTCATCCCTGAGCTTCCATCCGGGGATTGAAGCCTCGTCTTTTGGGAAGAGATCTTTTATACCCGTTCCTGTTGTTTCAGGCTTTGATTCCTGAACCTTTGCGGCGCACCCAGTCAGTATGAAGATATGAAGTATTAATAAAAATATCAGGATATTTTTCATAAATCAAAAGTGATTTTCAACTGCGCTAAAAATCTCCCAGGGCCCCTTGTTAAGGGGAATAATGGGCTTTGCCCATTAAGCGAAGGGTTGAATAGATTTTCTTGAACTTGCTAACTATTTTTTATACAGTAATTGTCAAAAATTAATATCACTTATACTGCCATTCCTGCTTTCGCAGGAATGACAGATTTTATAATTTACTATAGGAAAAATGAGTATAGTAAACATATATTTCATTTTTTAACGGTTACATATAGTAAATTTTGCAGGTTGGATTTTATAGGATCAATTCAGCTTGCGAATCATTAGGCACTAGCCGCCTTAAATATCGGCTCTAATTCTACCACATTTTCCTTGATCTTTTTCTGCTCTTCGTCAGTCAGAGGGGTAAATTCCAAGGCAATATCCATCGCTTTTTTGAATAGACGAATATCACCAGGGGGAACAGCAGCGGTGATAGGAAGTGATAAAGTATAGCGCAGGGCCAAATTTGTCTCTTCTGGCTCTGTTACGGGTTTATACCAGCATTTAGGATAATTGCGGTCTTCGTTTTTACCCCAGGGGGTTTTTGCCATTGCTTTCAATGCCAGACGACCTACGCCTTTTTCCCGGGCTTTTTCTATAACTTGGGGGCCGAAGTTGCCGTTCATGTAGCAAACCCAGTTTAATGGAAAGAGCACCGAATCAAAATCAAATTCATCCATAAGCCTGACGGCGATTTCCGCAGAATGGGCTGAGAATCCAAGATAACGGACAATTCCCTTCTTCTTCGCATCTTTTAAGACTTCAATTGCACCATCTGAACTCATGGCCTTATTGAAATCTTCCTCGCTGGTCATGGCATGAAGCTGATACAGATCGAAGTAGTCAGTTTTAAGCGTTTTTAACGATTCTTCAAGTTCTTTCTGCGCTCCGGCTTTATCCCGAACTGCTGTTTTACAAGCTAAAAATGATTTCTTTCTGTATGGTTCAAGGGCAGGCCCTAAGCGTTCTTC
>WJIO01000451.1 GCA_014730235.1 Candidatus Poribacteria bacterium | reverse complement strand
TTTTGTTTTATTACATTCCAATAAGCCTTTAAATATAATCGCTTATAAATTTCCAGAGGGATTTCTCTTTTTTTATCATCCTCTGCGAGCAAATTTGAAAATCTCCAGGCATAACGCCACGAATTATTGTAATCACCGGTTTTTTCATAGCATACCGAAAGATAATAATATATACCCTTCGGTTCAGTTGCATTAGGTAAGAGGGATAAAAGCTCTCTGACGGCATCGTCAAATATTTTTAAATCCCAGAGCAATGCAGACCTTTCAGACATCTGATTTCTTATATCTTCCTCCAATTCCGGTAATTCCTCTTGCTTTATCATGGCTGTATTAATACCTTCTGCCGGGGATTTTATTTTCCCCTGATCTGCCAGCCAGCGTATGCGGATTTTTGCCCTATGGGAATAATACCAGTCTTTGCTATTGACTGATAAAATATATGCATCCAGGGCTTTTGACCAGTTACCGGCTTTTTCTGCCATAACTCCTATCCAGAATCGGGATGCACCGGCAAAGATGCTGTAGGGAATCTGCTGAATAATGCTATTCATAATTTCAACGCTTTTATCTATATCTCCCATTTCTTTTGTCAACCATGCCGCTTTCCACATGGAGTCATCAGCAAGGTTGCTATCCGGATAATCTCGGGCTGATCTGAGGTAAAATTCCACAGCCTTTGGGTAATTGTTCTTATCCCGGTAATTCTCAGCTATCTGGAATAAAGCGTTATCAGCCAGACTGCTTTCCGGATGATCCATGACAAACTGTTCCAGAAGTTTGTTGGATTTTGTTAATTGATTTTTCTTTAGATAACATATCGCTATCTGGTATTGGGAACCGGGAACAAATCCGCTTTCGCTATATTGACTTATCACTCTTTCATATTCTTTTATAGCTGAAGTATAATCCCTCTCCCTAAAATAAGATTCGGCCGTATAATATACAGCTTCTGCGGAGATATTGATATTTTCGCCCTGTGCTTTTTTTAGATGGGTTATTGCATCTTTATAATCTTTGTTATAATAAAGAGCTTTGCCGTAGTTAAGGTAATCTTCCGACTTTTCAATCAATTTTGATCCTAAGTCTTGCATATCTTCTACGGCCTTTGCCGACGTTTCGGTTCTAGGATTATACTGAAAAACCATGAGATAATTTTCGACGGCTTCCGATAGATTTCCCATTTTATGGTGACATTTTGCTATTTTGTATGTTGCTTCCTGTAGTTCTTCGTCGGGATATACAGTAACAAATCTGGAATAGAAATTAATGGCCTCTTCATATTCTTCTGCATCAAAGAAACACTCGCCTACCTGGAAACTTGCTTCTACACTCAGATAATTGGCTGGTTGTTGCTCCGCCACTATCATATACCATTCGACAGCACGAATGTAATCTTCCAGTTGTCTGTATGCAGAAGCTATATGTAATCTTGCCAGATCAGCCAGTATAAACCTTTCGTTCTGCAAAGCTGATTTATATTCGTGAATGGCCTTTTCCCATTGCTTTTGTTTCCTGTAGGATGTTGCGGCTACATAATGGTAATTGCTTTTCGTATCTGAATCCTTGATTTTTGGAATAAGCTCTTTTAGTATTTCATCTGCTTTGGTATATTCTTTCTTTTCCATAAGATCAAGGGCTGTCTGTAGCTCAAATTTATCAGGAGCAGATTCAAAGCATGAAAGCACACCAAAACAAGAGACTGTAATTATGAAACATGAGAAAAGCACCATAAGCCTATGTATCAAAAGAACACCTCTCTAAGCGGTATAACGACGGCCTTCATCCATCATCACCAGGTAATTTTCAACGGGCATATAATTAACCACGCTGTTTCCAGAACCAAGACAATATCCACCGTCGGTATGACATATATCAAGAGTATTCTGAACCCGTTTTCTTATTTGTTTTTCATCGGCAAGGCAAAGAAAATTAACGTCAATCCCACCTAACAGGGCAATCTGAGAGCCATATTTTTTCTTTGCTTCTGTAACAGGTTCAATTTCATCCTCAAATGAGTGTCTTCCGTCTATTTTGACGTAGTTTATCAGGCTATCCATCAAAGTTGATAGATTACCGCAGGCGTGCAGGAGATAAAGCTTACCGGCTTCATGGGCAACTTCCGCATTTTTCTTATGCCATGGGAATGAGCCATTTATCAGTGTTTCAGGGGCCACCATAGGCCCCGTCTTGAAACCCATATCATCCCCGCCAAAAAGTATCTCTACCCTATCCACCTGAGCTAATATTTTCGCCACTTCGTGGAATATACCACCGATCTTTTCAAACATGGCATCCACCAGATCCGGTGTATCGTTTATGGCATAACACAGAAATTCATAACCCATCAACCACGTCACCTGTTCAAATATGCTGTGACATCCAGCCACAATACACATATCCTCCGGCAGATTTGCCGACAGCCATTCCAGGGTGTTAGTGGTGAAATTGCCTGGATCGGGCCAGAGATATTTTTCAAAATCCTCCCAGCTATTTATAGGGCCTTTGTGTTCATCAGTCCAGTTTCGCTGATTCCTTTTCTGGCCTTCTATTTCGCTGGTATCTTCTGATACCATTGTTTCCCTTGGAAAACCCAATCCCTCAATCCCGCTGGCTACATAATCATAACCCAGGAAACGTTGCAATTCGATTTCCATTTTCAGGTGTCTATAGGGATCATCCTCTTTTATGTCCTTACCAAGACCGTATCGGTTTATGATACTCCATTTGATTTCACCATCAAGAAATAATTCGAGGTAATGTACCCTCCTGGGCGTTCCTTCTCGACGCAAATTTGATAAAAGTGCTTCATAGTCAGGTTTTACAGGAATATCCAATAGCATTTTTTGTATCCTCTTATAATTAACTAATCAGTTAGTTGATCTGAATTATCTGTCCGGAATCATTTTTATATGCTTCATAGAGCTTGGTTATTTCCAGTGCTGTTTCCAGATTGCTTTTTTCCGGTGGTGTGTTATTAAGAACACATTCGGCGAAATATATTACCTCTGTGGCATATCCCAGCATGAATATGGCCTTATTATACAACTGACCCAGGGAAAATTCCGGTTCCCAATACAATGGCGCGCCTTCATTATTTCCCATGTAGTCGGGTGAGCGTCCGTAACCTCCAGGTCCTCGTCCACCTCTGCGGTAGTATGTTAGTTTAACGCCGTTATCCACTACTACATTGCATCCCCGACCGATGACTTCCACACGTTCCAACGGACTTGTTCCCGACTGTCCCGATGTGAGGTGCAGACTGCCCACAACGCCGCTGACAAACTTGATGGTGGCTATGCTTCCACCGTTGATGGGCTCTCGTTCATAGTATAGGTGCTTAATCTTACCCATGAGATAATGCAGTATAGAACCGGGATGACCTATATGATCCAGGAAACCCAACATTTTGTGGTCATCATTTCGGTCTTTAATATCCGGCAGATGCTGAGGGTATCTGACGTATATAGATGCAGGTGTGCCAAATTCTTCTGATTCGATTATCTCTTTGGTTTTTTCAATGGCAGTAAAAAACGTTTTCTTAAAACCCACCATTACAAATTTACCGGTTTTCTCGCTGACTTCCATCATCTGCTGGACTTCTGCAACGCTGGATGCCGGGGGTTTTTCGATCCAGGCATGGCAGTCTGAATTCATAATATCCATAGCAAGCTTTGGATAACGGGCCCGACCGTTTTCGTAGTTTGTCACTACAAACACAGCATCCAGATTCTCTTTCTGTAGCATCTGAAGGTGATTATCATAAGCTTTTTCTGCGCCAAACATTTTCCTGTATGTTTCAGCTCGTTCCCTGTTGATGTCACATACAGCGACTAATTCCACTGGCGCATTCTGAAACGTAGGATATATATTCCTGAACGAATGACCGCCGCAGCCAATAAATCCAGCTTTGATCCTGCTTTCATATTCAAAGTTATATTTCTGAGGCATTTCTGACTCCCTACTCTATGACATTTGTTTCTCTGTCAGGTGTTGAATAGAATATAAGTGCTTCCAGGGGTTCACTGCTGGTGGTTATGGCGTAGTGTTCGGAATCCCTGGGGATTCGGATTAACATGCCCGGTTCAAGATGGAATTTCTCATCGTCTATCCAGTGATCGCATTCACCTTTAAGGACATAAAGCAGTTCCTCGCAGTTTGGATGAGCATGAAAGGTATTCTTTTCACCTGAATTTATCTTGACATAACCCATTGTCTGCTCTGCATCGGGGTTAATTTTGCTGCTCCATAACCATCTTATTTCACCCCAGGGGAATTCTTCAGGTTCAGCGTCTTTTATTTTTACTGGTGGTATATGTTTTGCCAATTTTATACTCTCCTTTTTAGTTATATTTTCTATTTAAGTAGTCGTTAAAAAAAGTTATGTTTATAACAATCGCTTTATTCTATGTTTAACTACAGAATTTGTCATTCCTGCGAAAGCAGGAATCCAGAAAAAACACTATCCTGAAAGACTGGATTCCTGCTTTCGCAGGAATGACAACTAAATTATATCCATTTTTTAACGATTACATATCAAAACGGTAAATACAGATTTCATTAGGGTTCTCGACTTGTTGTAGGGACACGGTATACCGTATCCCTGCAAGTGTATAAATGTTATGTCTTTTAAAAAGTGCGAAAGTATAGTTTAAAGATAATATTAATTCTAAAACCATATCCATTACCTGTCAATGATTATCATTTTCCAAGAATATTTTTTACGGTCTGAATTGCCTTTATAAAAATCTGATCCATATTGAAATATTTATACTCTGCAAGTCTACCCAGAAATAAAATAGGATTCCTTTTTGCTTTTTCCTTATTTACCAGCAACTTATATTTATCATATTTCTGTAAATTATCCCCGGTAAGAATTGGATAAAAGGGTTCACCCTCATCCTGAGGATATTCATAACAGATAGTTGTTCCCTGACACATTTGCTCTGTTACATGTTTTATCTCAACAGTACGGGTATACCGGTATTTATGGGGATAATTAATCTGGACACAGGGTTGTCTGTATGTTTCAGCAAAGTGCTTCCACACAAACCTTAAAGAACGGTATCCCAGTTTACCATATTCAAAACCAAAGAAAGCATCCACAGGACCAGAATATATAGTTAAATCATAATTGTTTTGCATCTTACTGATATCTGATGGGTTTAATTCATGATTAAGTTCAACGTGAATATTGGGATGCTGAAGGATATTATTAAACATGGCAGTATAACCATCTTTTGGCATGATCTGATATTTTTCCGACGGGTAACGCTCATCCCAGTTTAGCCTTAATGGTAATCTTTCTGTAACCGCTGGACTTAATTCATAAGGTTCTATTCCCCATTGTTTTATAGTATAACCTTTAAAAAGTAAATCGTATAGTTCTTTACCTACCATATCCAGACATTGTTCCTCTGCGTTAATTGGATTTTGACAAGTTATTCTTTGCTCTTCCAGATAAGTCTTAAATTCATCTTCCGTCAGTACCTTTCCTATAAGAGATACAAAAGTTGATAGATTCACAGGAACAGGAATGAATTTACCATCAACCATAGATCTGACATAATAATGTCCAGGTATCCAGTGGGTAAATTTTGAAAGCCATTTTACAAGCTCTATGGAATCGGTTCGGAAGTAGTGGGGGCCGTAGCGATGAACCAGAACACTGTTTTCATCATATTCATCAAAGCAGTTTCCCGCAATATGATTTCGTTTTTCAAAAAGGTCTACCTTCCATCCAGCCTCGGCCAGTATTCGGGAACATGCTGAACCGGCGGGCCCTGAGCCAATTACCAAAGCCTTATCCACTGTTTCCCCCGATATATCGAATCAGAAATATTATATAATTATGGTTCCAACCTCTATCGGGATGAATATGACGTTTATTTCCACCGATTCTTAAAGATCCACCCGCGTCTCCATTCTCTTTATACCATATATATTCTCGAAAAACATCGCCGGATTCAGGATGTTGCATATTTATTTTTCCTTTCTACCGGAAATAATGATGTGATGGTCAATAAAGGTAGCTTCAGGAGTGCCGAAATTTTCTGGGGATGTCCATTCCATAAATAAGGGTGGGGCATTTTTTACCATTTTAATCAATTCATCAATAACATCTTCACCGACATCCTGCCTTTTAACCCAGGATAAAAATTCGTGTTGTTTTGTGATTTCTTCTATATGCAAGACAGACAAACCGGCGTTCTGGAACATACTCACCCACTGGGATTCAGAATAGGCCATGTTATGGCTTGGATCTCTGATTTTATTGAATTTGTCTATGTATCGGGCGCACTCTTCATCTTCTGGTAAAAGGTGATCCTGGATTAAAAGTATACCATCCTTTTTCAAAACCCTGGCACATTCTCTTATAAATTTGGGACAATCGGGGAAATGATGCGGTGCAATACGACATGTTACCAGGTTGAATATATCATTATCAAAAGGCAGATTTTCAGCATCGGCTAACCTGAAATTCACATTCTTAATTCCCTTTTGAGATATAAAATTCTTTGCAGTTTCCAGCATAGCAGGTGTAATATCCGTAGCTGTTACATGCTTCACATAAGGGGCAAATTTTAAAGCTGTATGACCGCCGCCGGTGGCTACATCCAGAACTAACCAATCATGTTTAGGTTGAGTTATTTCCACTAACCTGTCCAGTTCATCACCCTCTGCGTGGGCTTTGCTTGTGACATAATTGGCGGCATATTTTGAAAACCTTTCCTGGGATAGAGCTTTTGAATCATCAGGCTGCTTAACAGGATACTCCCCGTATTCCTGGACAGCTTCACGATAATATCTGATATGGTCTTCAGGCCAGGGCATGCCCTGATCAGGGGCGCAGAAATAACCGCCGTTCCGACCAAGCTGCCATATTCTTTTAGCCACCTCTTGACGTATAGCTTCTTTTGGTCCTTTCATTATAACCGCAGAGCTTACAGCACCCTGTAAAGCCATATGTCCTTGAGTTATTCTCCTTACCTCGTCCAGATCATTGGCTGTAGCCTGGACGGGATTGAGTATATCCACACCAAGCTCCATGAAAACATCCAATACCGGAATAATGTGACCGCAGCTATGAAAATTTACCATAACATCGTTTTGTTTATACAGTTTAAAAAGTCTCTTATATTCGGGTATAAAAAATTCCCTGATAATCTTCGGTGATAGTAGAAGCCCGTGCTGTGTTCCCAGATCGTCGCTCATACCAACAACTTCAACCCCTGCGTTGAGATAATGCTTTGCAATGCCCAGTTGAAAATCCATAATGCGATGAAGGAGTTCCCTTACGGCTTCCGGTTCGGTCTGGAAAAAGCACATCAAATCTTCCATACCCACCAGCATGTAGCTCTTTTCCCACAATGTATCCCGGTGTGAACCTACCAGGAAAGCGGTTTCAGGATTCCATCCTTCGGCCTGTTGATAAATTTGTTTGCAGATTCGCTCATCATCAGGATCAGGCCATTGATAGCTTTTAAGTGCTGTTGGCAGATCAGCCAGGGGAAATTTCACAGGAAAAGACATAACACCTTCATGGGATTTATGCCACTTGGTGTTCCATATATCATACCATGACGATCCCACAGACAGATGATCCCCACCCTCAGTATATCCGGCATGATTGCATCCCCGATATCCTATGCCATGTCCAGGATAACCACCTGTAACCCTTTCGGGATTGTTAAATCGGATAATGCGTATAGAGTTTTCCTTTTCGTTCATATTTAATTTTTCCTTTCAATCATATATGTATTGCATAGCCAGTATATCATTGATGGGATTTATATTCAATCAGAAAAACCTTGAAACCCAAAGGACACTGGTGTATAATTTTGAATGGTTATTTATGTAAATTAATGAAAGGAGGAACGAAAATGTCCGGCCATTCCAAGTGGTCAACAATAAAACACAAAAAGGCAGCAGCCGATGCCAAAAAAGGTAAGATATTTACAAAGCTTATAAAGGAAATCACTCTGGCAGCCAGAGAGGGCGGAGGCGATCCTGAGACCAATCCCAGATTGAGGACTGCTATCGCCAATGCAAAAGCCCAGAATATGCCTAACGATAATATCGAAAGAGGCATATTAAGGGGAACTGGCGAACTGCCAGGGCTTTCATACGAAGAGATTACATACGAAGGTTATGGCCCCCAGGGTGTAGCTGTCTTGGTAGAAGTCGTTACAGATAACCGCAATAGATCTACAGCTGATATGAGATATATTTTCTCAAAAAATGGTGGAAATATGGGCGAAATGGGTTCTGTTGCATGGTTATTTGATAAAAAAGGACTCATAGTCGTTGATAAAGATAAAGCTGATGAAGATGAAATTATAATGATAGCTCTTGAATCTGGCGCTGAAGATGTAACTGATAACGGTGATTCATACGAAATAACAACTCAACCCGAAGATTTTGAAGTAGTTAGAGAAGCTATTGATGAAGCAGATATAGAGATATCCATGGCAGAAATAAGCATGATTCCACAATCAACAGTGGAAATTGATGGCAAAGAGGCCATGCAAATGCTGAAACTTCTGGAAAGTCTGGAAGATTATGACGACGTTCAGAATGTATACGCAAACTTCGATATGCCAGACGAAATCCTCGATCAGGTTGCATAATTTATATTATGATTGTATTAGGAGTAGATCCAGGAACAGCAATTACAGGATACGGCCTCGTTTCAGATTCATCCGACGGAAGCCTGCATCAAATTGATTATGGTGTTATCCGCACCAAAGCCAAAACACCATATCCCCAGCGTGTAAAAAAAATACATGAAGGCATAAACTCTCTGATTGATGAATATAAACCCGATGTGGTGGCAATAGAGGAGCTTTTCTTTAATAAAAATATATCCACTGCCATGCTCGTGGCCCAGGCCAGGGGTGTTGTAATTCTAACCAGTGCAATTGCAGAACTGGAACTGCGGGAATATACACCTATACAGGTAAAGCAAGCTGTAACAGGATATGGTAGAGCAGATAAAGCACAAATACAACAAATGATAAAGGTTTTGCTTGGCCTTTCTGAAATACCCAAACCCGATGACGCCGCCGATGCCCTGGCCCTGGCTATATGTCATTTAAGCTCTTACAGGATGAGAAATGCTTTGGGAACTGACAGAAAAATATAGAGAGGTGAATTCAGCATGATTGCTTATGTCCGAGGTGTGCTGGATCATAAAGAACCAAATCTGGCTATAATAGATGTAAATGGTATGGGATATGAAGTATTTATCCCGCTTTCCACATACCAGGAACTGCCTGCTGTGGGTGATCAGTTAAAACTGCATACTTATCATCATATCAGGGAAGATACAGCCGAACTATACGGCTTTTTATCAGGTGAGGAGAAAGACCTTTTTGAATTAGTCCTGTCTATTTCTGGTATAGGTGCTAAGGTCGCCTTAAGCATATTATCCACTTTATCTGTAGATGAATTCAGAACTTCCGTTGCCCAGGGCAACACAAAGGCTTTGACAAAAATACCCGGAATTGGCAAAAAATCCGCAGAACGCATTGTTCTGGAACTTAAAGACAAAATCGGAAAAATTCATATTGATGATGAAATGGCAAAGATGATCGCTCCGGAATCAGGCAACGACGCAGTTCTGGCTTTAATGGGTCTGGACGTAAGCCAATCAGCCGCCGAATATGCCGTTTACCGGGCAGAACGTCGTTTAGGTGAAGATGCAAACCTTGAAGATGTTATAACTGAAGCTATAAGATTATTAAAAAGTTGATATAATCCATTAAACTGGTTTACTCAGGTGATAGAATGGACGAAAGAATTGTAGATCCTGGTGCTCAAGATAACGACAAATGGGATGATTATACATTTCGACCAAAACGATTTGACGATTTTATAGGCCAGGAAAAAGTTAAAGAACAGCTAAGAATAGCCATCGAGGCAGCCAAAAGCCGAAATGAGGTTCTGGAACACGTTTTGCTCAGCGGACCCCAGGGGTTGGGAAAATCCACATTAGCAAACATCATTTCCCATGAAATGGACGTTGGCGTAAGAACCACTGTAGGCCCCATGCTGGTTCAGAAGATGGATTTGGCGGCTATTCTTACAAATCTCAAAGCTGGCGATGTTCTTTTCATTGACGAAATTCACCGCACCAGAAACGAAATTCAGGAAATGCTTTATCCAGCTATGGAAGATTATCGGCTGGATATAATCCTCGGGCAGGGACCCAATGCCAGGACAGTGCCAATTTCACTGCCCAAGTTTACTTTGGTAGGCGCCACTACCCGAATGGGATTGCTTTCTGCACCTTTCAGAGATAGATTTGGTATAAACCTCAGGCTGGATTTTTATGACGTGGAACATTTGAGCAAAATTATAAGAAGAGACGCCGAATTATTAAAGATAGGAATTGATGTAGAAGGTGGCGCAGACAGGATTATCGCAAGCCGCTCTCGGGGAACTCCCAGAGTTGCCAAACGTATGCTAAGACGCGTTCGGGATTACGTTCAGTACAAGGGAAAAGATATAATAAGCGCGGAGATAGCCACAAAATCCCTGGACTTTTACGAGGTTGACGAACTGGGTCTTGAAGAGATGGATCGGGAAATCCTCAGGACTATAATTGAGAAATTCAGCGGAGGTCCTGTTGGTCTGTCAACTATAGCCATTTCAGTCAACGAAGAGGATCGAACTGTTGAGGATGCCCATGAACCTTATTTAATCCAGGCCGGTTTAATCAGCAGAACACAGCGAGGTAGAGTAGCCACAAAGCTGGCATACGACCATCTGGATATAAAAATACCAGCACATCAACAGGAACTCTGGGATTGATTAGAAATGAGAGAGTTATTAGGTAAGTCACTGATTATTTTCGGTGTTATCATAATCGCTCTTGGTGGAATAATTCTTCTTTCGGGACGTGTTTCATGGCTGGGTAAACTTCCGGGGGATATTCGCATAAAGCGCGATGGATTTTCCTTTTATTTTCCGATTACCACATGTATTATCATAAGTATTATATTAACCTTATTATTTCGCCTTCTGGGAAAAAGATAGACCTGAGCTAGTATGAAAACATCCCTTTTTGATTATCACCTGCCAGAAGAACTCATCGCCCAGTATCCCCTAAACCAACGTGATGAATCCCGGCTTATGGTGCTAAATAGAGCTAATGAAAGCATAAAGCATCGAAGGTTTTCGGATTTACCCGAATTCCTTACATCCAGTGACCTGTTGGTGGTAAATAATACAAAGGTAATTCCCGCCCGGCTTATGGGTAAAAGGGCTGGAAGCGGCGGAAGTTATGAGGTACTTCTCCTGAAACCAAAAGGTAATGATATATGGGAAGGACTTGTAAAGCGCAGCAGCAGGCTTAAACCGGGAACCAGATTGATATTTGGTGATGGAAGGCTTGAAGCTGAAGTATTAGGTAAAACTGACACAGGGGGACGTTTATTGAAATTTTCGTATAACGAAAATTTCAATAAAATTTTGGACGACCTGGGTAAACCACCTTTACCTCCTTATATCAGAAGAAACGCGGAAGAGGAGGATAAAAAGCGTTATCAAACAGTATACGCCAGTCAAAATGGAGCAGTGGCGGCTCCTACAGCGGGCCTTCATTTTACGCCAACGTTATTAAAGAAACTTGCGTCAAAGGGTATAGAGAAAGTCGAATTAACCCTTCACGTTGGTCTAGGTACATTTCAGCCAGTGAGGTCTGAAGATGTGGAGGAACATCATATTCATTCTGAAGAATATGAAATAACAAATGAAGCCGCTGAAAAGATAAATGAAGCTAAAAACAGGGGTGGAAAAATTATTGCAGTAGGTACAACTTCTGTGAGAACCCTGGAATCATCAGTAGATTCTCATGGTAAAACACTACCAGGTTCCGGTATTACCGATATTTTCATATATCCGGGTTATAAATTCCGTATAGTTGATGTTTTGATAACCAACTTTCATCTGCCTCGTTCAACCTTAATTATGTTAGTATCAGCTTTTGCCAGCAGGGATTTTATCTTAAAGGCTTATGAAGAGGCAGTCAAAACAAAGTATAGATTTTACAGCTACGGAGATGCAATGCTTATACTTTAACGACTGGAATTAATGCGAACTATATTTCCAGTCCGAAAATTGGAGGAAATGTAATGGAGGGAATTCTTGGAACTATTGTTCCCCTTATACTTATCTTTGGTATCTTCTATTTTATTTTGATAAGACCACAGCAGAAGAAAATGAAAAAACATCAGAACATGCTGAATAACTTATCCAAGGGAGATACGGTTGTTACAGAGGGTGGTATACACGGAACTATAGTGGGATTGAAAGAAACTGTAGCAGTTTTGAAAGTTGCTACTGTTAAAGACGAAGACGTTAAAATTGAAGTTTCCAGAGCGCGTATAGCATTTTTAAATCGCGCTGGTGAACTTATAGAAGGTGAATAAGTAATACAAATCCATCATTCCGGGAAAGGCTGATTATCAGCCTTTCCCGGAATGATGCTGAAATTAATTTATAACCAATGGAAGATAAACTTGTCTATTCTTTTTTATGTCCAGCATTGACAAAAATTACGGAGAACAATCCTGATGTTCCCGTAGAGGGAATGAAGCTTTTATCTGCTTTAGCTCATAAATTCAGCCTACCTGTAACATGGTTAGTGGATAGCTATTCCGCCAATCAAGCCAGCAATATTATTAACAATGGTCATCATGAATATGGTGATCAAATAATTCTTCATATTAATATTTCCGGGATATTCAAAGAAAAAGAAATTGCACCATCATCCAAAGCAGAGGAAGTCCTTTTACTGCAGCAGCATTTGCCTGATTTGCTTGATGAAGAAATACGAAAAGTTAAAGAGGCTCTACCCTGGTGGGAGTTTAATGTTGTTTCTGTTGATGCCAAATCGGAAGCAATATTAGAGATATTTCAGGATAAAGGCTGCAAAGGATTATGGGGTTACAGATGGAACGATGATGATAACAATACGGATAAAGGGTGTCCCTGGAGTTTTTTCTTCATCTCAAAACATTATCATAATATCCCAGGTCAGGACGAAAGCGGGATTGTTGGTATTGAGCAAAATTCGTTAAACCTCAACAGTGCCTACCACAGTGGAAATTACCAGGTATTTTCCGTCGTACCAAAATCAATGAGAGATTCCAAGCTAATCGCAAACAAAAATCTCTCATACGCAAATGCTTTAATAAATGAATATATAAAGAACGTATCCTGGAATCGCTTTTTAACCTTTATACAGGCTCAATCTGCTTGGGACATGCAGTATTCCAGTTATCAGGAATATAATAAAGGCACAATAGAGGAACTGGTGGATATATTAAACGGCTTTTTCAGGGAAGTTAGATTAAATAAAAATATCCAACCAATAACTATACTTGATGCGGTTAAATATTATAAAAATCAATTCAGCCGGACAGAAAGTTGTAGCATGCTTTCTGGAGGTATAATACCCATGAATCTTGATATTGAATTCTTCGCTTCTACTGATCCAAAGAAAAAACCTCCATATCCCATGACTTTTTTCTATTATGACCACGAATGTCAGATGATATTCAATGAAGGTGAGATGTTCCCTGTTGAAATGCGAAATTATTTTCGCCCACCTTTTGATACCCAATCTTACATAGAAAAAGAAATACCAACTATGTCATCCTTCAGACCATCCAGAGACAGGGAAAAGCTTATAATGGAATTTGATATTGAATCTATAAAGAAAATGCCTTTCGGCCTGACAATATGGGATGATCACTCTACGTTTAACCTTGTCTCAACAAATGCCCGTGCAGTAAAATGGATTGGGAATCAACTGATTTTCATAAGATTAGACCTGGAAGAGGGACTTAATAATATTGAGGTTTCCCTCAGTATATAGATCATATGCAAAGTTCAGAGATTTTTGTTGAATTTTCTGTTACATTTTGATATTATGGTAAAGTCTATTTAACAGCATAAAGGCAAAATTTAAAATTACTTCATTAATAGAGATTATAGAACATGACAAAACTTAAGGTAGGAACGGCAGCGGTTAATATAACACCCTATGCGGGAATAAATATGACAGGGTTTGGTAACAGAGTAAAACCTTCAGAGGGAATTCATGACGACTTATATGCCAAAGCCGTTGTATTTTACGATGGGCAAATAAAAATATGCCTTGTGAGTTGTGATCTTTTAAATCTTGACGAAAGTTCTGTTTCATCTATCCGCAATAAAGTCAAGAACATGACAGACATTGATGTCGAAAATGTATTTATAAGCACTACCCATACCCATTCTGGTCCTCAGGTTTCACCCCTGCGAGGCTTTGGTAAACTGGACAGGCAGTGGGTATCCATACTTGAAAAAAAGATAGCTGGTGCTGTTTCTATTGCCAATCGTAATATGGTAGACGCTCAGCTTGGTGCCGGCATAGGTCATGTTGAAATCAATGTCAACAGACGCCAGAGGCAGGATGATAGAGTTATACTTGGCGTAAATCCTGCCGGTGCTATTGATTACCAGGTGGGAATAATAAAAATACAGGATACACAGGATAAAAATATATGCACTATGGTAAATTATGCATGTCATCCTGTGGTTATGGGTGGAGATAATTATCTTATATCAAGAGATTATCCCGGTTATGCGATGGATTTTGTTGAAAATGCAAATGGTGAAAATTCCATTGCCATGTTTTTCAACGGTATGACCGGGGATTTAAATCCTGCCCGGAGAGGTACTTTTGAGGATGCCGCCAGTCTGGGTAAAGTTCTGGGTGCTGAAGTAGTGAAAGTTTCCGAAGCTATACAAACATCACCGGATGTGGAAATAAAAACGACAAAAGAAATCGTGAAATTGAATTCAGGGCAACTGCCATCAAAAGAAGAACTTAAAGCTATTATAGATAGACGTAAACAGGAAATCAATCAAACAGAGCATGACATGGAAAGAGAAATAACCCTAACATGGGCCCGGGATGCTCTTACAATGGTGAAAAAAGTCAAGCTTGCAGCAAAAGTTCCTGTGGAAGTCCAGGTTATCAAGCTGGGAGATATTGGCATAGTCGGTATTCCCGGTGAGGTGTTTGTTGATATAGGACTTAGCATCAAAAAAGATTCACCTTTTAATCATACATTTGTTACTGGTTATACCAATGGCTGTATAGGTTATATGCCAACACAAAAAGCCTTTCAGGAAGGTGGTTATGAGACTCATTCGGCATATATGCTTTATGGTATCTATCCAGTAGATCAAAACGTGGCTAACAAGATTATAAAGACTTCTTTAAAACTTATGCAAAGGCTGAGTAATTAGGGGTAAGATTCATGTCGAATATACCGATATTGGTTGCCAGAGGTAAAAATATTCCCGAAACATGGGAAAAAGCTGTAATAGCAACCTGGGAAAAGGGTGTTAAGATAAAAACCGAATATGACAAAGAGGGAGATCCACCAAGCAAAGACTGCACCATGATTATGGAAATTCTGGATCCTATGTCTGAACCACGAATTCACAGGGCTTTTCCCGGAGGCTTGGAAGACCTGGAGGTATATCGCCAGGAAGTGATAGAAGGTATCCACGACCACTGGATAAAACCTGAAGAGGGTAAATGGGAATATACTTACCATCAAAGATTATTCAGATATCCCTCTGAAGGTGTTGAAACCAACCAGATAGATTTTATAGTGGAAAAATTATCCCGGGTTGGATATTCTCGCAGAGCTCAAGCCATAACATGGAACGTAAATCTGGATCCCGGAGCTTATGATCCTCCATGTCTTCAGCGCGTATGGTGCAGAATAATGAATGAAGAAGATCAATTGTCTCTAAACATGAACGTACACTGGCGATCCAGAGATGGTTATAAAGCTGCTTTTATGAATATATTTGCCATAACCGATCTTCAGCGTTTAATAGCCCAGAAGATCAGTGAAAGATTGGATAAGGAAATCAAGATAGGGAGATATGTAGATATTACCGACAGCTTTCATATTTATGGTTCATATTACAAGGAATTCGAAGGATTTCTTGAAACCGTGAAAGCCCGTTCTTTTGAAAAAAGAACATGGAATACAGAATTTGCTGAACCTATGTTCCAGGAAGTCCGGGAACGTCTGGAGAAGGAAAAAATTAAATAATTTGAAAATAAATAATATTATGAATAGTAAAAAAATGGCTATGGGAAAAAGGCGTTAATAAAACGCCTTTCTTGCTTTTTAAAGCAAAAAACCCTCTTTTCAGTGACATTTAATGTCTTTAAATTGTAATTTTTGAGCTCTAAATTGGGGGAAAACATGCCAAGAAGAAAATGGACAGATGAAGACAAGCAGTTCCTCAAAGATAACTATCTGCACATGAGTCGCAAAAAGTTTGCAGAATATTTTAACACAACCCCTGGTGCTGTCGGATACCAGCTTAAAAAACTTGGCTTAAAGAGAAATAGCTGGTCAAAAGAAAAAGATGATTTTATCAGAGAGAATTACCTTAACATGACTAATGCAGAACTGGCAAAAAAACTAAAAAAGTCAACATGTGCAGTAGAAAAAAGACTCGGAACTCTGGGTCTTCGTCGTCTGAAGGAATGGACTCCGGGAAGGGAGCAATTTCTCAAAGATAATTACGAAACTATGTCCAACGCTTTTCTTGCCAAAAAACTGGGAGTTACAGAGCTTGCCTTGGCAAAAAAGCTTAGTCGTATGAATCTGGTTAGAAAAAGAAAAAGCAAATGGAGTAAAAAAAAGGAGGAATTTCTGAAAAATAATTATAAAAAGTTAGGCATAAAAGAATTGGCAAAGGCATGTAATATGCCCAGTGAATATATTAGAAACAAGATAACCGAATTGAATTTGCGATGAATTGATTAAGTTGGTTTAATTCTCATATCTTTTTACAATCAACTTTATTAGGTCCGTCGTTGATTTTCCCGGCACTCCTGAAACAAGGTGCATTTCAGCACCTATAGCTTTTACCGTTTCAAATTCAATCACCTGATCCAGAGCGTAATCCCCACCTTTTACGTGAATATGAGGACGAAGTTCCTCTAAAAATTCCACCGGTGTGAGTTCCGGGAAAATCATAACATAGTCCACACATTCCAGAGCCGCCAGCATTTCTGCTCTTTCATCCTCTGTTACCAGTGGACGTTTATCACCTTTTAAAGTTTTTACAGAATCATCGCTGTTTACAGCTATAACCAGAATATCACCCAATTCTTTAGCTGCCTGAAGATAGCGAATATGACCGACGTGGAGCACATCAAAACATCCGTTGGTTGTTACGATTTTCTTTCCCTGTTTCCGGATTTCGTTAAGTATATTAACTAATTCATGTCGAGTCTTTATTTTTTCAATCAAATTTCAATTCCTATAATCTCTAATCAATATACTGCCGTTAGAAGTTTCCAAATCTATATCAGCGTTTCCGGATCCTATCCTGCCTTCAAACTTTGTCCTGTCCATTTTCGTAACTACAACATCAAGACCGGTAATATCAATATTCCCGTTGGATGTTGAAGCCTTTATATATGCTGATGTATTATCAGGTATGGATAGACTTATACTGCCGTTTGATGTTTTTAAATAACATTCACCCTTATCCGGAATAATTACCGAAGCACTGATTTTTCCGGATGAAGTTCTTGCGTTTAGATTTCCCCGGTGATCTCTTATAGTTACACTTCCATTGGAAGTTCTGAGTTCCGCATCACCCCGGGTGTTACTGGTAATAATGCTTCCGTTAGAAGTATAGCACTTAAAGTCTTCATATACTCCGGATAGATTAATACTTCCATTGGAAGTATCCAGATCGAGGGCAATATCTTCAGGAATTTCGATAAATACATCACAGCCATAATCTGTAGTTATTCTATGGGGTATGTCCACATCAATTATAAGGGTTCTTGAATTTTTAACAATATCAACATCAATGTCATAGACATTATCCAGGGCATCATCTGTGTTGTTACCTGTGGCCCATTTTTCCAGTTCTATGTTTATAGAATTTTCTTCAACTACAAGACACTCTATACGTCCATTTTCTGTATTAAGCTTGACTTCATGTATCCCTGAAGCCGGAAATGTTTCAAACTCAGTCTTCTCTACTTTTACGTCTCCAACTGTACAGCAACACAAACACACCGGTAAAAGTATCATAATCAGAAAGCTTTTTCTCATTTTATCTGTCCTTTCCTTTTTGGCTCTTCCGGGTTTAGTGTGGTCATAATTGAAAAATTCTCTCAGCTTGTCATTCCTGCGAAACTCTTATTCCTTTTTGCTCAAGCTTTTTCAAAAAGCTTGAAGCAGGAATGACAGCATAAAGAAGTTTCTTATCTTTACCCCACTCAAGT
Source organism: Candidatus Poribacteria bacterium (assembly GCA_014730235.1). Classification (GTDB taxonomy): domain Bacteria; phylum Poribacteria; class DTPJ01; order DTPJ01; family WJIO01; genus WJIO01. The sequence continues at coordinate 3,806 of WJIO01000451.1, read as the reverse complement.
CGGAAGAACCTTCTTTTTTAGCTGAAACTATGATCCCTGTGTGTTCGTATCATATATACTACTGTTGTGTGTCACATTACCACGCATAACTGTAGCATATATACCACAAACACAAAACAGGATCAAGAATAAATTGCTCTATCAACAGCATTATAAGCAAAATAAAGCCTTTAGAGCAACTGGCAAATATCTTGCAGTATATTAAATTAGTAACAATTATGAAAATTGCAAAGTAGATGCCAGGGAATAGAACATATAAGAAAAGGAGGAAACTCAAAATGGGTACAGCAACGGGGATTGAGACAATATCTTATGTTGACCGTGCAGTATTAGTAGAAAGGTTTCAAAGAGGGGAATTAAGTGCATTTGATGAGATAGTTAAAAGATGTCAAAAGCACGTTTATAATTTAGCTTATCGCTTCACCCGTAATTGTGAAGACTCATATGACATATCTCAGGAAGTATTTATAAAGGTCTTTAAATCTCTTGATAAATTAAAAAACACTTCTGCCTTTGACGCTTGGTTAAGACGGGTTACGGTAAATGCTTGTATGGATCATCTCAGAAAGCAACCGGGAGAGAAAATATTTGAGGATATAACTGATGTTGAGATCCGACAATCCGTTACTAATAAAGAAACAGTAAATCCCGATACTCCTTTGGAAGATAACGAGCTTCAAAGGATAATATCACGGGCGGTACAGCAACTGCCGAATAAGCAAAGAAAAGTATTTATATTACGTCATTATGAGGGATTAGCACTTAAGGAAATCGCAGAAGCAATGGATTGTTCTCTGGGAACAGTTAAGGCCCATCTCTTTCGCGCTACACGTAGATTACGAAAGATTCTACGTCCATATAACACCCAATATTCTCAATAATCAATATAAAAGAGGTATATATGATATGTATTATATTTTGAAATGCTTCATTCATTTTCAGTTAAAATGAATGAAGCATATTTGTGTAATTTATAATTTATATACTAATCTTTAATCTTACTCCATAAAGTAGCAAGTTTTCCTTTTGATGAAACAGGTGCTATAACAAACAAACCATAATCCATAATAGTCTCAATATCTTCTTCAGTCAAAACCACGTTTAAGATGGCGAATTCATCAATGATACCATCAAAATAGGTGTCAATGTTGCCATCAGTTCTCCTTCCAATATTAATCTCTTTTTTGTCTCCCGGAGAAGCAGGTGTAGTTCCTACACCGGACTGAAGAACACCATCAAGATAAAATTTTATTGTAGCCTGAGTTGCATCCCAAACTAAAGCCGCATGATACCAGGTATCAGCGCTTATAGGATTGTCGGTAATAACGGTCCTTTCAGAGCCATCAGCTACATGATTTACACCAAACTCACCATCGTTTATCTGTATAACAAATTGAAAATAGTTGACATTGTCAAACCGGGCTTCTATAACTCTTGTCCAGATATTCCCGCTTCCGGTTATATCCCGGACATTTATCCAGTAAACTACGGAGAAGCTGTTACCGGGGATATTATTGAGTATTTCCGGTAGAGCAATTTCCAAATAATCATCAGAACCGTCAAAACCAAGTGCTTGACCATATTTACCATCAACCCAGCTAGGGCCGCCTGTTAATAAACCATCAGCGCTCTTTCTGGTTATATCCATAGCTTTTTCCCCGGCGCCCTCATCAAAAAGCCATGCACCGACAATGGATTCCTGAGTAATTTCCGCTTGGCTGTTTCCGGGTGTTATCATAATAACAAAAGCAAACACCAATGATATGGTATTTACAAGCTTGTTATATTTCACTATTAAATACCTCCTTTGTTTTTATTTGATTGTAAGAGTTACTGGCATGCCGCTTTCCGATGATCGATAAGCGGCTTCTGCTATCTCAATTCCCGCCCGACCTACTAGACCGGAGGTAGTAGGTTTTTCCTCACCAGCTATACACTTAAGCCAGTGATCAATGCTCATGCCTTTTGAAGCATAACTCCAATAACGTTTCTTACGGACATCGGGGGAAACGGTATTATATGTATCGTCATCAGGCACTGCGGGAGAGAAAGTTTCAGTTTTTTTCATATCATGAGTTTTCCATGTCAAACCACCCTGGGAGAAAGTAGCCGATCCCTTTGAACACACCAGACCTTCACCACCATGTCCAACCTCAGCCGCCCAGCTTTTTATAAACATGCACGATCCGCCTTCTATAAATTTAATCAGCAGAATGGCGTTATTTTCAACAGCCTTATCTTCATCGGGATATGTACCGCCAAGGGGTATATGACTTGTATAGGCATAAACTGACTCCACAGGGCCATACAGCCACAGGAATACATCAAAATTATGTATAGCCTGTTCTACAAGCATCCCACCAGATTCTTCCTTGATGAAAAGCCAGGGATGTCCAGGATTAAACCATCCGATCTGATTACAGTAGGCCATGTGCAAATCCCCAAGAGTGCCGTTGTCCAGTAGTTCCTTTAACTTTTGATAGACTGGATGAAACGGCATCATATAAGCCACTTGAAGCATTACCCCGGCTTTATTGGCGGCAGCGATCATTTCATCAGCTTCTGCCACGTTTCGACACATGGGTTTTTCCAATAGAATATGCTTACCCGCTTCCGCCGCAGCTATGGTTATATCCCGATGGGGTTTCGGGTGTGTGGATATATCCACAGCATCAACATCATCCCTTTCCAATACTTTGCGATAATCCGTATAAGCATCAGCATCAAAACGTCCTGCCACTTCCTTCGCGGAATTTTCATTCATGTCAGCCACAGCTACAATTTCCGCCCGATCTGTCATTTCATAATACGGTATATGCAGGCCTTTGAATATACCGCCGCTGCCTATTACACCTACTCTAATCTTATCCATTATGATCCTCCTTGATAAATTTACTGCTACTTTTGATAAACATGCTCATATTCCTGTGTAGAGCGAAATAAATCATAATTATCATCATATCCCCATGCGGTAATATAATATGTTCCCGGTTCAAGGGGTGTTACTGTATCCAGAATTTCCCCAAATCTCATGTCCTGACCATCATAATAGCTGATATTACCTTCCCGACCCTTACCAAGACCGGTATGCCATGTCCAGATGGCATCATTGAAATTTGCTATTCTGTTATCTTTAAGGTCAATTTTTCCCTTGAATATTGTAACAATGACATATTTAAAACCTGTAGTATACCATGCTATGGATGGGTCTGAAACTCCTTGAGTTATTTCCAGTTTGAATCCCCATGTACCGTAAAACACCTGATTTTGTATGTCGGGATAATAATAGCTATCCCGGGCACTCTCATTTGAAACATATTCTTCGTCACCTTCGTCTTCACCACAGCCAACAAGTAATGATATTATAATTAAAATGCAAAAAATCATTCTTTTCTTCATGTTATCTCCTTAAAACGCCCACAAAGTAAGGGTTAGTGACACACCCAGATAAAAGGGATTTAAAGGCACTTTTTCCATGATATATTGTGATTCTCCCCAGTATGAGGCTTCCTTTGCTGCGTATTCTATATCACCAGCATAATAACCGCCGCCTATTACTGAGAGCTTAAACCATCTGGCAAGGTAAAAATTCACACCCATTTCTCCACCCGCCAGGAGATTAACTGTCTGAATATCGTCCAAACCAGCCGGTGCGTTATATTGCGATACATTGGACACGCATACACCCCCCTGGATTCCCAGATATAACTCAAATGCTCCTGGTTTGTCTATCAGGTTGAAATGTCCAAATACCGCGCCTCTGGTAATCTCAAGGGATATTGGTTCGTAACCCTCTTTTTCACCCA
>WJIO01000450.1 GCA_014730235.1 Candidatus Poribacteria bacterium | reverse complement strand
GCATATACCAGAACCGGGTAATGAGTATACCCTTATCTGTAGATTCGATCATTTCTTCCAGTGTAGAACTGCCGCCCTTCATAATTATATTGGAAGGATAGGCGCCATAAGCATTTCTGCCGCCAGAACCATGTCCTGTTGGCTTTACGTTATGCTTTTTAGCCGTTAATCGATCATAAACAAGATTTTTTGCCACGCCGTTTTCCACCAGTAAGACCTTTTCCCTCGGTACTCCATCGCCACCAAAGGGAGAACCTTGCTGTAAGGGGTGATAGGGATCGCTGGTTATGGTGATGTTATCGCCAAGAAGTTTTTGACCCATCTTACCGGCCAGAAAACTCCTTCCCTCGTCTACAGCCAGGGCGTTAAAGCCGCTGAACATGAAACTTATGATGTCTATAGCCGCAGGTTCAAGGATAACCGTATATTTACCGGGAGGTAGTTCCCGGGTCTTGCTGCTTTTTAAAGCCTTATCTACTGCTATATCACCCAGAACATTTGTTTCAACATCCACAAGCTTATGGGAGGATTTTCCAGACCAGCCGGTGCTGTTATCTCCCTGGGCTGTCATGGTGAAATTTACCCCTGTTCCTGCATTATAAGCAAATAAACCGTTGGATGTGGCTATAGCGTGACTGCCTTTGTTGTTGGAAAAAGCACCCGCAGCCCGAAGGTTGTTTTTTCGACATTTTGCTATTATCTCACCAACAGCTTCAGCCCTGTCCATGGGGGTAATATTGTCTACAGCAGGATCGTATGAATCTACCGTCCTGTATTCCTGAGGGCCCAGACCTGGCATTAAATCCTCTTCAGGAGGGGTAAGTTTTGCTATTTCCGCAGCGTCAGAGACAACTTTCTTTATGGATTCATCATCCAGCTTACTTGTACTGGCACTTCCCATTCGTTTGCCAATAACAGCCGTGACTGATATGCCCTTGTTGTCTTCTGAGACATTCTGATGTATATGATTCTCGGCAAATCGCGTAAGAGAGCTTTTGTAACCACTTATATGGGCTTCTGTTTCATCGGCTTTTGACATTGACATTACTTTATCCAATATTTTTTTCGCTTCTTCTCTGCTTAACATTTTTCTATCCCCCCTCTCAGAATATTTTTACGTTTCTGAATCTTGCTGGTGCTGCACCGTGAGACATCTCTGCCGTCTGGCCCGGTTGCCCTTTGCCACAGTTAATCAAACCCCATAACACGAAATGATCCTCATTACAGATAGCGTCGCATGAGTTCCAGAACTCCGGGGTCATGCTTTGATATACGGTGTTTTTAAACATACGGGTCTTCTTACCATTCTTAATCTCCCAGGCTAATTCTGTGCCGAATTGGAAGTTAAGTCTCTTCTGGTCAATGCTCCAGCTTTTGTTAGTTTCCATATATACGCCGTCTTTTGTATCGGCGATCAGATCGTCCAGAGTCCATTCCCCTGGCATGAGACTTATATTAGTCATACGGATAAGGGGTATACGCTCCCATCCATGGGCTCGCATTGCTCCTTTACTACGTTCTTCACCGATAACCGGCGCAGTCTCTCTAGAGGTAAGATAACCAGAGAACAGGCCGTCCTTTATCAGATGCCATTTCTGGGCTGTAACACCTTCGTCGTCATACCCTATAGTAGCGAGACCATAGGGTATTGTGGAGTCTGCCACTACGTTGACAACAGGAGATCCGTATTGGAAATTACCCAGTTTGTCTGTAGTAACAAAGCTTGTTCCAGCATAATTGGCTTCTGTGCCAAGTACCCTGTCTAATTCAGTAGGATGACCTATGGACTCATGTATTTGCAGGGCTAGTTGGGATCCACCCAGTATTAAATCTGCGACCCTTTCAGGACATCGCGGAGCTTTAAGCAGGGCCGATGCCTCTTCGGCTGTTTGCAAGGCGTTTTCCAGCAAGGGTGTTTCCTCTATAACCTCATAGCCTTTTGCCATGTATTGACCACCGTGAGAATCGGGATAAGAACGGGTTTGCATGTCGTCATTGCCTACAGCTGTAGCCGAATATCCTGCACCGGATCGCAGGATTTCCTGCTCTATAAAGCTTCCTTCGCTGCTGGCGAAGAACTGGTGTTCCCGCATGAAATTCATATGAGCATTGGCTACCTTTATATCTTTAACCTTCATCATTTCAGCGTTTATCTTCAGAAGTAAGTCAATCTTAGTTTCAAGGGATACTTCAAAGGGATCTTTTTCGTAGGATGATTTCCACACATCCACATGGGTATCCTCCGGCGCAAGGACTACATCTGTTTCCTTGAGGGTTGCGCTGGCTCTGGCAATTTCCACAGCTTCTGCGGCAACTTTCTGAATTTCATCCCTCGTAAGATTACTGCTGGATGCAAATCCCCATGCTCCGTTGGCTAAAACCCGAACGCCAAAACCTTCATCCTCAGATTTTCCAATACCCGAAACTTTTTCGTTTTTTGCTGATACAGATTCATTATTGATACGGATAATGCGTATATCCGCATAGGAAGCACCCATGCGCGCTGCCGTATCCACTGCAAGGTCTGTAAGTTCTTTCAATTTACGCACCTCCCTGTATTTATCCTATCATAACAGCTTCATCAGGATATTCATAATCAACTCTTTCCTGCCTTTGTCCAATAGCCAGGGCCAGGGTCAAGGGTCCGATTCTACCTATAAACATGGTTGTTATTATGACAATTTTACCCCAGAAACTCAGGTTTGGGGTTAGGCCAGCCGATAACCCTACAGTTCCAAAGGCCGATACCATTTCAAATAGTATGTGCATGGGATCAGCTTTTTCAGTAAACAAAAGGACAAAACCAAACACAGCCAATAATGCCAGGGCGAGTATAACAACCGATAAGGCTTTATTTACAATTTCCCTGGGAACATTCCGCCTGAACATTTCCAGAGATTCACGTCCTTTAAGCATAGACAGTATAGAGCCTACTAGTATGCTAAATGTACTGGTTTTTATTCCCCCTCCGGTAGAACCGGGGGAAGCTCCGATAAACATTAATATCATCATCAAAAAGTAACATGCGTTGGTCAATCCACCGATATTTATTGTATTAAACCCAGCGGTTCTGGTTGTTACAGACTGGAAATATCCTGTCAGTATTTTAGTGAATAGGGGTAATTCTTTCAGGCTTTGATCCCACTCAGTAACCAGTATCAGTATTGTACCGACAGCGATAAGACAAGCCGTTGATAACAATACCAGCTTGGTTTGTAATGAAAGCCGTTCTTTCTTGAAAAGCAAAAACCTGAAGACATTCATCAACACAGTAAAACCAAGACCGCCAAAAATAATAAGGGAAGTAACAGTCATATTATGGCTGAGAACATCTTTGAAACCGGAGAAACTATCACTGAAGAGAGAAAAACCGGCGTTGCAGAAGGCCGATACAGAATGAAAAACACTGTAATATAGAATTGATCCATGTTCAAACCCATTAACATCTGACCACGATAAATAAAAGGATAAAATACCCAGGGCTTCAAAAACAAATGTCAGAATCAGGATTGAGACTATCATGTGAGAAATCTTTGACAGAGTGCTGGAACTGAGTACATCGCTCATTAAAACGCTTTCTTTTACGCTCATACTTCGGCCAAGTATGATTGAAAAAAAAGCCGTCATGGTCATTAACCCAAGGCCCCCGATCTGTATAAGGATCAAAATAACAATCTGGCCAAATCTGGAGAAAAAAGATCCTGTATCAACAACAATAAGTCCTGTGACGCATGTAGCGGATGTAGCTGTAAAAAGCGCATCTACAAAACTGATTTCTTTTGCAGCTTTAGTTGCACCAGGAAGCATAAGAAATATAGTACCAAATAATATAACAAAAATAAAACTGAAAGATACTATCTGGGCCGCTGGCAGATTAGCTCTGGCTATCCTGGAACTTGTAGATATACCCTTAATCAGAAGATTTACCAAGATGTAAAGCCGAACAATTATCACGTACGCCCGGGTAACTGAAAGGTCTACAAAACGCAGTGTGTCTGAATCCTGTTTAAAAATTGCAGGATACTTGATTATAATTAGAAGAAACACAAAGATGAATACCAGAGAAAAGCTGAACCAATGTTTTTTTAAATACGAAAAGCTAAATTGGTCAACACCCCATCTTATAAAATGTTCAGCAAGAAATAAAGCTATTATTATCCAATTAAGGACCTCTAACTGCTCCTTTGTCTCCATACTAAGGTCGAATCCGCCTACTTCAATAATAAGCGATACTATGGCCAACATAGCCACAATAACCATAAGCAGGTCCAGTGTATGGAGTAGCTTTGACTGAAATTTTGCTCTATTTATTTGCATAAAACAAAAAAATTATCCTACCACTGTAAAAAGTATAATAATATAAACAACATAAATCAGAAAGAGTATTCCTCCCTGCCATCGTCTTAACTTGCCTTCTGAAAAACCAAAAGCCAGCATTAGAATCATAAGGAGAAACATTACAGGTATATCCAGAGATTGGGTCTGCGGAAGGCCAAGGAAAGAATTTTCAGAATTAAGCGGTAAAGGACGGATTAAAGAACATCCACCCAGTACCCAGAAAATATTTAACATATCAGCGCCAATTATATTACCTACAGATAGTTCCTGATGTCCTTTTATAGTCGCAGTTAAAGCTGTTACATATTCAGGCAGAGAAGTACCCAGGGCCACCAGAGTAAGGGATATTATCATCTCCGGTACACCCAGCATTTCCGCAATTTTTATACCAGTATAGACCAGCAAACGACTCCCTGCCACCACACAGGCAGCACCTATTAAAAACCATATGATTTGGTTTCTCAAGGTGGGTTTGGATGGAAAGTCCTTACTTTCTTCTTCAACAGCCTGTTCTATAAGGGCTTTACTTCTTCTTGATTTCGCTGTGCGTACAGAATAATACATGTAACATGCAAGCCCAATAATAAGTATGACTCCTCCCCAGCGTGGTATTCCGCCGGTAAAAGTTAACAATGCAATGATTATCGCTGCTGCCAGCATGAAACCACCTTGTTGAGTCAGTAATTTTTTATCAGTAATACTCGCCCGGGCTATAGTACATGTTCCCAGTATCAGACCTATATTACATATACATGATCCGATGGCATTTCCAATGGCCATATCTGTATGGTTTTGTATTGTGGCAATGGCCGAAACTGAAAATTCCGGGAGTGTTGTGGCTATACTTACTATAGTCGCTCCAATTATAACCTTGGGAATATGAGTTGCCTCGGCTATTTTGACCGAAGCCTCAGTGAACCAATCAGCACCTTTGCTAATAAGTGCTACTGCAACCGCAAATAATACCAGATCAAGAGCCGTTTTACTCATTATTATCTCCAGATAAACATTGTAGATATATCTTTGTTCAAATTTTGATTTTAACGTAAATTCAGCAGTTACACATTTCAGTAGGATAATCCAAACAACATTAAAAGTCAAGTATGAATACCTCTGACCAAGCATAAAATTTATGTCCGTGAAAACTTTAGCTCTTCCGGTTTGAGTATGGTAATAATTTGAAAATATCCTCCATTTGTCATTCCTGTGTACACAGGAATGACAAATGGAGGATATTTTTTTCTTAATTGGACGATGTCTTTTACACTTCCACACTTAAACTGGATGAGCCAAAAATTTTGATACAGACTAAAAACTTTATTTGTTACTCCGTTCCTCGCAATAACACAGGGATGTAAAATTTATGCTTGGTAAATTTTTTTTCTGTTGACTGAAAAAAATTGACATGATAGTATATATTACCAAGCTGACAAAGTAAAAAAAATCCAATGAAACTCGCGGTAAAAATATAAGGTTTAGAGGAAAAAAATGTCATCAGCTTTCCCCTGGCATACGATGGAAGTCGACTCAGTCGCCCATGAGTTAAATACTGATTTGGAGCAAGGTTTAACCAACAAAGAGGCTGTATCCCGACTGGAATCATCATATAAGCCAAATGAGTTACCTACCTTAGAG
>WJIO01000449.1 GCA_014730235.1 Candidatus Poribacteria bacterium | reverse complement strand
CTCTAAGTCCTTTACACATATTCTAATGGATGCGTCTTCTTTTTGCCAACCCCGTATTATTCCTCCCGTATTTTCTTAGGACTTCAAAGGGAACAATATTTTTATGCTTGGCAAGCCCGTCTTCTACTTTTAAATTGGCAAGATGGTTTCCATCATAGCGAAATACACCATTTCCAAGTGTGGCAAACCACATCGCGCCGTTTGAGTTACGGTATATATCGCGAACGGGACTACCTGATAATTCGCTTTCCGCAGCAAAAGTGCTGAATTCATCTCCATCATATTTAGAAACGCCGCTTCCAGTGCCAAACCATATAGTACCATCCAGACCGCTATGAATGGAAAAAACATAGTTATGGGCAAGGCCATCTTTAGTAGTGAGATTGGTAAATTTATTACCATCATATCGGGAAATACCGCTTCCAAAAGTGGCAAACCACATTATCCCTTCCAGATCGCGATGAACATCGCTAATAATATTGTATGCCAATCCATCTAAGGTATCATAGTTTTTCCATGAACCCTTCTTGAACGGTGGAAAATAGAAATTAATGTCCCTAATGGAATCTCCGGGAGCAGCGCGTACAGCCTTTCCGGGGGCATCCGTCTCTGCCTTTTTATTGCGGGTGCTGTAATATACATATCCCTTCAAAGTCTGACATCTCAGGTGGTAAACTCCCGGCTTGATGTTGTTGAATTCATACTTCCCATCGCCACCGCTCAAGGTAGTGACCTTCACTTCGCCATCGCTCATTGCTTGGACTGGCACAAACACATGGGGAGTTTTACCGTCAAGCATAAACAAAGTTCCGCCGATGCTGACTGCTTCCTGTGCTTGAGTAACGCTCAGGAGTAAATTTAGCAGCAAGATATATAGGATATATAGCCATATACGCATATATTGTCTCCGGTGAAGCCAATTAGTTTTCTTCCGGATTCCCCTGCAATTGTGGAAAATCGCCTGTTTTTCTATACTATCTTCAGCAATTATTATCCATATCGTAACCGATATATTGATCAGTCGGTTTTGTTCTTTTGGCGGTGCTGAAGATTGAACATGGCTTCGTTCTGGATTTCTGCTTTCGCTGGAATGAAATGATAGAGCTTCTTACATCGAGCTAATATTAGTATAGCAGATGCAAACACAAAAACAAGATTTATTCTTCTGCGGGTATGGTCTTTTAATTTTCTATCCTGAATAACTCCAGCGCGATGCTTTGACAAAATGGAATAGTAGGTCGGGCATCCTTGCCCGACAACACAGGCAGGGATGCTACTGCGGTTCTGTATTGAAACACTGTTCTCTGACCAGAAAAGCCGTGGGTTCCACTTGCACAAAAGCCATCTTAACGACCCAGCCAGAATTGCCCAACTGATGATAGCAGATTGTCTGGCTTACATCTGGATCATCTATCTGGGTAACCTATCCATTCAACAGGGATGGAGCAGGATCATTCCCCGAACCAAACGCTGCGATCTGAGTCTCTTCCAGTTGGGATTACGTCTATTAGATTACTTCATGAATCAGGAAATGGAGATACCTGTTGCTTTCCATCGGGTCGAGTAAAATGTGTCCGGTAGTGAATTGCATGATCCCATAACTGTCCACATAATTATTGGCACTTTACTGGTGGCTGTCGGTATATACGTGGTTAGCAAATACTCTAAAGGGTTTGGACTATGCGGATCAATCTAAACGTTGGGTGCAAGCCAATGATGCTGGGCGGTGACCAACAGCAATTCATGGGATTTCCTTTATCCCGTCTTTCCTTAGCATAATTTGAATTCTATAATTAACCAAAAATGATTCTGCTGTAACTCTATTGTTATCTTGGTGAATATGCAAATACAGATCATTGCCTGATTCACCTATGACGCATTTTTTGGATTTTGGCACACATGTTGCTATAAATTCATGTTATCATAGAAGACAATTTATATTGCGATTCTTTTTGCTGCGAGATTGAAGTTTTGGAGTCGGCAACACGTTCAAGGGGGAAACAAAATGGAAAGCAGTGAACGATTTAGTGTTTATATGGCGTTGGATGGTCCGCATCTTGATGGATTGATAGGTAGTGCAGGAATTATTCGATTTGACTGGCCGGAGCAAAAATACTATATACAGCACTATCATGGTATAAGCGGTGCCCATAACGTTTCGTTATCACCCAATGGCGAATTGGCTCTACTTGGTAACTTCAGTCAACAAATAGTGCTCCTTGATATATCAAATTCTCAGGATATGAAGATAATAGCGAGGCAGGCAACACAATATTTTGAGAAATGCGATTACCGGTTGCGCGCAAATACACATCATCTCTGGTATCCGGATAATAAAACTTTTATAGGGGCGATAGGTGATAACCTATATCGTTTTCATGTAGATAAATTGAAAAAGCCTGAAAAGCTTGGACCGCATGGGCTTTTCAACGCTCACGAAATCCGTTGGGATCCCAACCGCAGATATATACTTATAGGGGACCTAGGGCCTGAGGATACGGACGCGCGTCAGATTGCAGTCTTTGATCTAAAAGAGCCAGACCCAGAAAAGCGATCCAGTGTGATTAATTTGCCCGGAACTGTTTGGCATTGTTGCGTGCATCCAAACAAACCAGTGGGCTATGCTTTGACATACTCGTTTGCAACAGAGCAAGAAGATTACGTAGATTGGTCACCGGCATATACGCGTGAGTATATATTTGAGGTCGATCTCCCTACTGCTAAGATAATACGCGTTTGGAGTTGTGGGTCAGAATTCCCAATTCACCTGAATTCAGATGTGGGAGTTACAGATGACAACTACCTCTTTGTGGCCAGTGGTGGAAGTCATACAGTTGTAGAGATTAATCTTGATGGTTTTGACGAAAGTAGAGTGCTCAATTGCAAACCGTCTTATTGGAAACGAGCACGTCTATGGCGTCAGAGATTTAAAAATTTATTGGGTTCGATGAGCAGACGTCCTGTATTAATTAATACCCACCTGCTTTTACAAACACTTCAGGTAACAGGATGGCGTATTCTGGATGGTATCTATGCTGCGCGGGTTTCACCGCAGGGAAACTATATCTTTGCTGCAAACAGAGGCTATAACGTTATTTCGGTTTATGACCGTTGGACGTTCAAAAAACTCTACAGCGAGTTATTACCATTTCGAAGGGATAAATACACTAAAACTCCCCAATATAGGCTTGGAAGACAGGGATTTCATCTTGGTTTTCATCACAGTGAGACTAGATCTCGCGAGTAATTAAAGGTAGGTAGATCATGAGTCATTCATTAGAAAGCAAAGCACTTTCATATCTCCACCAACTAATGAGTTGGAATCAGGAGATTCTGGCTCCACATGTTGACAAAGATAAATTGGAGAATAAGGTCCTGAGTCAGGTGCGAGATAAGCCAGAAGAGGTCGGAAAAAAGCATGTTAAGGAACTTGAGGCTATTGTACTCAGCCGTGGTCGTCCAGTTTTATTTATCGTCAACGGAGAATTTGAGGAACCCAAAAGTTTAGAATGGAACAAGCGTTTAACATCAAGACGTGAAAAGATTATCCCGTCGATCCCGTCGATCGGAAGGATTGATCTGCGTTTTGAGGATTATGGTGGCTTTCTTAGAAACACTGAACATCATATTGGTACTGGTTTCATGGTTGCCCCAAACATATTACTTACTAATCACCATGTTACCGAGGTGTTTTCCTCTGCAGATGGGAGTATCCGTTCTGGATTTAAACCCGTAATTGACTTTGCTGAAGAGCATGGTCGCAATCCAGATTTGGAACACAGCATTATTAGAGTGATAAAGATTGGCACTTCTCTTGATTTTGCTCTATTGGAAGTTAAGCCAGCTAATGGACATAGCTTACCAGAGCCGCTTGAATATGTCCGGGAAATGCCTGAGATATTGGTGGATGGTTCTCAAGGTACTCTAGTCTGCACTATCGGATATCCCGCTTTTGATTCCAGATTACCAGCAAAGCTGCAGGCCAGGATTTTCGATGGCATATTTGGCGTAAAACGGATGGCCCCAGGACGTCTAAGACAGATCCAGTATGATCCACTTGCCGATGATTCATCTCCCAGGGCGAATGAGCTAGTCTCAGATTACACTTCACTTGGTGGCAGTTCCGGAAGCCCTGTTATTGATCTGGATTCAGGAAAGGTGATTGGACTTCACTATGCAGGATCATATCTCGAAGCAAATTATTCAGTGCCCATCTGGATACTATCAGATCAAATAGATAAGGCGATAAAAGCGATAAGAACACCAAAAGTTTACTTTAGGACAGAAACCTCCGTTCAGACTACGGAAAAGCTTGAGGAGCTGTCAATTGAATCAGTCGAATTTATCCGGGAGTCACTTCGCAATGATCCTGATCTCACACTTGCATATTTCCAGGGAATCTGGGATAGCGAGCTTACTGCTGGTGATTTAATCGGGGCTCTTGAGCGATTAAAATGGATCGCTGATAATTCTAAAGATGGAATTGTCAATGAAGCAGTGATGGAATCTGCCTTTAGTGCCGAACTTGAGGCAGCATGGCCGCCATCAGATTGGGGTAAAGGTCAGGTAAAATTACCATCCAATTTCAATTTTTCAGACATGACTGATAAAATTCCCATCGATCCGGCGTTGAGTAAGTATGAGGAGAAAAGAGATGCTGCTGGATGGATCAAACATGCCGCTGGGAAATTTATCGCTGAGAAAATTGGGAAATTCAATAAGGCACCATTTCGATGGGCAGAGGATTATTCCAGCCGATTTGTTTATACTATGGCAGATCCTGTTGCCAACGATGGTAAGATCAACATTGGCTTGTTTAGCGATTTTGGAACAGGTCTCTATCATTCACTTTATATTGCGCTGCACATGGCGAATTGGGAACCAGCTCTTGATTACGCCATTCACTTAGGAGATGTCTATTATGCCGGGACACATACGGAATTTCAGAATAACTTCACAAAGCCACTGGAGAGATTGATCCAAAAGGCGCGTCTATTTGCTCTTAACGCCAATCATGAGATGCTTTCAGGAGGATTTCCATACTTTCAATGCATTGATGATCGGAGAAATAAATCTCAATTGCACGAGCAAGAGGGAAGCTATTTCTGCATCCGATCTGACCAATTCCAGATTATCGGTATTGATACCGCCTATCATACAGATGGCAGACATTGTGAAAATAAATTAGTCGAGTGGCTGGCGGCACAGCTTGAGTATAAGCGCACTAATGGCATGATCAACATCCTATTGAGCGCCAACGAACCTTATAGCTACAAATCTGGTGAAAACAGTGATTTGTTGATCAGAGATATGGACCGTTTTGCGCGCGACGGATTAATCGATCTCTGGTTCTGGGGAAATGAGCATTACTGTGCACTTTATCGACGCGCAGAAGACGCGCCATTTATCGGAAGCTGTATAGGACATGGCGGCTATCCATATTCCCGAATTGACAGGGGTGATGTTAAGGGAACTTTGAGAGAACGTGCCAGATTCTTGGAAACTCGACCGCGATTCCCCGAATCTACTGGTGTGCGACCGGACCGGGGAAACAATGGGTTTGCCGTATTATCCCTCGATAAAAAGGAGAATACAGTTACACTTAAGTATATTGATTGGATGCGAGAAATACGATTTATCACTCGAATGGGTAGGATAATACACGGATTAGATTTTTTAACATAACTTTGTTTTTATAGTTATCATTTCTATGGAACACGAAAGGAAAGATCAACTCATTATTGCAGCTAAAGATATATAAGCACTGTGGAAAATATAATTTATTCATAAGAGGAAAATAACAATGGCGGACAAAAAAATTAAGAAGACTGAAAACGTGATGGCTTCCAATGATTTGGATAGTCTTTTAAGAGAGCGTCTATCTGACATTATTGCTGTGGTTGCAAGAAAAATCAATATAATGCAGTTGGCGGCAGCTTCAGGAACTATCAGAGATATTGATATAGATAAGGTAGTACTGGGTGAAGCCAAGATTGACAAGCTTATATTGCAGAATACCACTGCTGGGGTACATTCAGGCAACGCATTCCTTCAGGACGTGAAGATCCTCCTGGAACTAAAATTATCACTTGATTGGTGGATTGACATATGGGTATATGATGACAGCGGCACAGAGAATTTAGGTTCGTTGTGGTTTCCGATATCTGTTGGTAATGTTCAGGTTCCTTCGTTGGAAAACATAGACCTGACAATTCCATCCCTATCTGTGGAAGATGTAAATGCTAATATAAAACCTATTACCAATCTGGATTTAGGCGGCGGGAGTTTTGATGATCTGGATGCAAAGGAAACTACCGTACCTGCCGACGGCTTCCAGTTAAGTGGCCTAGGACTCGGGAATTTTAACCTGAGTAACGTTAATGTTCCCAGAACTTCTACTAAAGAGGCAAAAATAGAGCGATTTCAACCAAATTCTGACCTCGTCTTGCCCGGTGCGGCGGTATCCCAGTTACAGGTTCCAGCGGCTTCTGCTGATAATATTCAAAGTGATGCAATATTAATCGATGGTGTAGCAACTAAGAGAGGGATCAGCGTCAATTTTGGGATTTTTGGCTTTACGTTCTGGGTTCAGCCAGTAGCTCATATGAGCATTGGATCAATGCTCCTTCAGGATGTAACCCTATCCGCCAATATCGATCAGGCGATGATTGAGAGTATAAGCGTTCCAATAGATATAAGAGGAATTGTATTAAAGGACGTTGAACTTAGGCAAATAAATGTAAACAATATCAGTGGATAATACACCTGGAAGGGAAAACGATGATGAAAAATAATACTTCAGAGCAATTTGATGCACTCTGGGAAAAAAGTCTGAAAGAGCCGCCACTCAGAGAGGTTGATGTTAAGAAAATAGAAGTTGACCTCTCATTGAGTGCAGTTATGGATCGCTTTGTTTTATCTGCCGAAAAGTATTTGGATCGAGGCGAAATAGAAAAGGAAGATTATAATGATTTCGTCACTCAAGCTGAAAACATGAAAAAAGTTCTGACAAAGATAAATGAGAAAGACCTGGTATCTAAGGAGATAGAAGAAAAAGCAAAGAAAATATCCAGGGATATTCAGGACAGAATCGATAAGCTGAAAGCAGATATAGGAAACTTCTTCTGAGAGACCAAGGTGTCCTTGTGCTATACACTTGTATCTCAAAAGTATAAGTGTATGGCAGATGGAGCATTTTCGCTAAGCGAAAACGGTAAGGAGATAGATAAAATGAATTTTGAAATTTCAGGTCAGGTGCAGGAAGCCGAAAGCGGTCAGAAAGTACCAGGGGTTATTGTAAGCGCGTTTGATAAAGATCACCGTTTTGATGACCTTCTTGGGGAAGTTATATCAAATGCAGATGGAAAATTTCGTATAATATATGATGAAAAAAAGTTCAAAGACCTGTTTGAAAAAAAGCCGGACATTTACATAACAGTGAAAACTGTATCCAGCAAAGCAATATATACTACAGAAGAAGCGACTAGATTCAACGCATCGCCGCATGAGGAGTTTCAGCTAAAAATCCCTGCTGAAACTTTATCAGCTAACGGGGTTCGCTCCATTGAAGTGCTCCCGGTTATCTCTCATGAAAAACTTACAACTCTTACATGTCTTGAGAATATTGATGTTGAGGACGATCTGGTCAAGCAGATCAAGGGAGATTTGTTAAACAAGGCCTCGATTCTCGAGATGATGAAAAAATATATGACGGAGCTTGAGGGTGAGTTAGACAACAATGCTCTTCCATATCGCAAATTGCAAAGATTATTTGAACTTGGTTTGGTGCCGGACTGCTTGGGTGGTCATTACTATGGTGTTGCCATTCCTTTGCGTACCGGTGACCTTCAGGGTGTCGCAGCTGAATATGGAAATATCCTTGGCTATATATGGGGCAAAGCCATCGGCGGAGTCGCTCCCTGGGTAGGCAAAAGCTATACGCCTATGGCTGAAGGTGACCGAAAGCAGTCTCTGGAGAACACTCTCCCTGAAGATTTGCCGGTATATCGCGGTATTAATCATTTCAATATCATTGAACATGCCCCCATCAACGTTGCGGCTAACTCAATTCTGACATTTATGTGGCAATTGAAAGATCCACCAAATGCTGAAAAGCTGAAGTATGGACACGAGCGGAATGGTGGGCATTTCGCAGCCCACTGCGCCTTTTCTATCTATAAGGGAACTCCCAGAGAAGTATTTCGACTCAATTACCGATACACCGGGCTGGATAACTTCCCACCACTCACATACCTCATTGATGAGTTGGTTGAAATCGCCGATGGCCTATATCTGGGGCAGGTGCTTTTTGCTACTACACGTCTGCTGGAACGCTACAATCCCAAGGCGGAACATGATATCTACCATTATCAGCACTTTGGATATTTTCTGCTATGGGAGGAAGATTGGAACGCTGAGGCACGCCGTCTTTTCCCACACCTTGAAATGCCGCTACCCGCTGTAGAGACTATACTTCCCATATCAGAACCACCGGTTGAAGTACATGATAAATTCACAACTTTAACCTTGACAGATCCAGTGGATGGAGATGTAGATCCTGCTATAATGAATGACATAAGAGCAGATCTGGCGGATTCAAAGACCATTATTCACATGCTCAAATCATATTCTGATGAGCTTGCGAAGAACCCTGATATAAAGTCGCCCACATCGAAAAAACTGCACACTCTCTTCAACGGTGGAATAGCTCCTGAAACAATGGATGGTTTTTATCGTGGTGCACTGGTCTGGTGGCAGGGAGAGGAATTGCTTGTCAATGTGGAAAGCCTTTCCGTAGCATGGGAAATATCTCGGGATTTTTCTCCATGGACAGGCAAGAAATTTTTCCCTATCAAAAAGGGGCGACTATTGGAGTTGACCGGTGGTCACGAAAAGATGAAAGTTCCCACCTTTTTTGGATCTAATACAGTCGTTTTCCGTACCGCCAAAGAAAAGGTTATCCAAAATATCATGAAAGTGGCGAATGTATGGG
>WJIO01000448.1 GCA_014730235.1 Candidatus Poribacteria bacterium | reverse complement strand
AGTATGGTAATAATTTGAAAATTTTCTCAGCTTGTCATTCCTGCTTTCGCAGGAATGACAGTATAAAGAAGTTTCTTATCTTTAACACACTGAACCCGGAAGAACCAAACTTTATTTGTTACTCCGTTCTTCGCAATAACACTGGGATGTAAAATTTATGCTTGGTTCTGAAAATGATTAGTTGAATTAGCTGTGAGTTTGTGTTAAAATCCGATTATAAATAGCAAACCCTTTGAAATTCTATAAAAATAAATGCTTCTTCCGAGTTTAGTGCGGTAATAATTTGGAATTCTCTCAACCTGTTGTCATTCCTGATTTCGCAGGAATGACAAAATTTGATTTTAAATTTATTCATAGAGAATCATTGGATACTAATTAGACGATATTTTTTACATTTCCACACTCAAGTTGGAAGAAACAATCCACATATACTAAAAGGAGGATAAAGATGTTATCTTTCAGGTGTATTCTATTGTATTTATCCATCATAATACTAATATTTAACGCTTGTTCCAGCAAAAATAGGAAAGGAATTAGTGAAATGGAACTGAAAGCGAAAACAGCGGCACCGGAATTTAGCGCTCCGGGAACTAATGATAAAAATATTAGTCTTTCAAGTTTGAAGGATTCCTGGGTAGTCTTATATTTTTTCCCAAAGGCCTTCACTGGTGGCTGAACTGCTGAAGCAAATGCGCTGCGTGACAGCTATAAAGATATAAAAGAAACCGGAGCAATTGTTATTGGTGTAAGTCTTGACGACATTGAAACCCAGAAAAAATTCAAAAACGAACTCGACCTACCTTTTGATCTTATCAGCGACAGCGAAAAGAAAGTTTCAAAGGCTTTTAATGTTTTAAATGAAAAAGGCACTGCGGCTAAGAGAAAAACATTTATTATAACACCCGGAGGTAAAATCGCTTATATTTTTAATGAAGTAAATGTAAGCAATCATGGTGAAGAGGTCTTAAATAAACTCAAAGAACTCCAAAAATAGTAGGTTCTTCCCGGTTTAGTGTGATAAAGATAAGAAACTTCTTTATACTGTCATTCCTGCCTTCGGAGGAATGACAGGTTGAGAGCATTTTCAATTATTACCACACTCTAAGCCCGGGAGAACCAAATAGTATATCAGGAGATTAGATATGGCAAACTTAAAATCTGGTATAGCAAAAGCTAATATCACCCCGCCGGTAGGCATGATGATGTCAGGATACGCCTCCCGTAAAACACCGGCTGTAGGTATTCTGGATGAGCTTAATACGGTGGTTCTTTATATAACCGATGGTGAAACAGAGGCGGCTCTGGTTACAGCCGATATAATCGGCATAAGCGGAGAGGGAACAGCCAGAGTGCGGGAAGCATGCAATGCCGTTTCTGGTGTTCCTCCGGAAAATGTAATGGTGGCCTTCTCCCATACTCATGGAGGCCCACAGACAAATCTCCGCAGAGGTGATCCCTCAGATGATCTGATGAACGCCTATGCTAGAGTGCTTGTGAATAAAATAGCCGGTGCGTTATCTGAAGCCAAGTTAAATTCAGTTCCTGTAAGCATAGGCTATGCTAAACAGGACTGCTCGGTAGGTATGAATAGACGGGAAAAACGCCAGGATGGAGTTGTAATCCTGGGAGAAAACCCTCATGGCCCAGTAGACTCGGTTACCAACGTCATCTGTATTAACAGTCTTGATAACGGTAATCCAATAAGTATAATTTTTAGTTGCGCCGCTCATGGAACGACAATGACTGGCGATAACTACAAATATACAGCCGATTATCCCGGTCGGGCAAAACAATTTGTTGATGGAAATATTCCCGGGGTTACCTCAGGGTTCATAGCAGGTTGCAGCGGCGATATTAATCCATATCCCCGAAGTGATTATAAATATGTGGAACAACACGGCAAAAGCCTTGGATGCGCGGTTATTCAGGCTGCGATAAATATAGAAAATCCGGTGGATGAGGCGAAAATCGCTGTAGCTATTGATAATTTTGAATTTAATCTGGCTGAAAAACCCACTCTGGAAGAAGCCAAGGCCAAATTGGCCAGCATACAGAAAAAAGCAAATGAGGAAATTGAAAAGGCGAAACAAGCTAATGAAGGCAAACCAGTTGATGAAAAGAAAGTTTTAAACTGGTTTACAGCCCGATCCCTTAACGGTGCAAAAGCTCTGGTGGAAGACCTGGAAAATGGCAGGGAACGTTTTACTATACCGGCGGAAACTCAGTCCCTTGCAATTGGTGATCTGGCTATTGTAGGTATGCCCGGTGAGATATTTGTAAATATAGGCAAGCAGGTGGCTGAGAAATCGCCCTTTAAAACCACTATATCCATAAGTCACACCAACGGGGCGGTAGGTTATGTTCCAACAGAAGAGCAAATCCCCCTGGGCGGCTATGAGATTCAACATGCCAGGGCCAGCCTATATGGAATATTTATCGAACCCCAGTCAGATCAGGTGCTTATTGACAGTGCTTTAAGGGCTTTGCAGAAATGCTATAATAATGAATAATCAGGATTTTGTCTTAGCTCCGAAGGAGCGACATTTTTTATTATGTTGCTCCTTATTATTAAACTGTTTCCATAAATTTATAAATGAATTAGTCACGTCTGCCATAGTTCTCAATTAATATATTCAAATCCTGTCTATTAACATTACCATCATTGTTAAAATCGGCTGAGGGTTTATAAGCGTTATCAGTTGATCTTTTTCTATAGGAAATTATCAAATCCAGCAAATCCTGACGATCTACAACTAAATCACCATTTACATCACCTGGAATACCACTTCCCCCATTACTATCTTCTATGGTGATTTTGCCATCCTGAGTTTGAATAAAATCATCATTCAGTTTTGCCTGGACAAAATTTATAAATGTAGTTTCTCCAACCTGTGCTGTAGGTTTTACTTCAAAACTAATATCCACAAGACCGGTACTTCCAGATAAATCAGGGAGTAAAATTATATTTATAGTAATCTGATTTTCATTAAAACCAGTAACCATGTTCCAACTGATTGTTATAGAATCTGATATGTTAACTTCCAGAAATTCAAGTATTTGTTGATTATATTCAACTATAATTTCTGCTGAGCTGACATCATTGACATTATTTAGCTTGATAGGTATAGTTAAAATTTCTCCAGGTATACCTACAGAATCTGGAATACTTACTTTTACTTCCTGGGCAAAGATGGGAAGACCAAAAATCGCAAAAATTAATAAGATAATGGATACATGTTTCATTTCCAATCTCCAAAACAAAAGGGGTATGATTATTAATCATACCCCTTTTGAAGTATTGCATTGGTTAGTTATTTAACCACTATCATCTTTCTGACTGAGACATCCCTACCGGCTTGCAACTGGTAGAAGTAAACGCCGCTGGATACAAGTTCGCCAGATTCGTTTTTACCGTCCCAGTATACAGCCTGTGATTTATCAACATATTGTCCTGGCATCTTTGTGCCAAGTTCAATACGTCTTACCATCTGACCACTCAGGTTATAGATGGCAATACTCACGTCAGCCGGTGTTGAAAGCTCATAAGGAATCCATGTTTCAGGATTGAAGGGGTTAGGATAGTTCTGGTGAAGTACAAAAGACTTGGGCAGATTCTCTATAGCTATTCTAGATATACCGTCATTTACGGTTAGATCCACAATATCCAGATCCCTAATAGCGTCTGCTGAAATAGCGTCCAGTGTAACTGTAATCAATGAACCATCCATTGTAGGTTGAGATGTTCCAGCCAGGGATATTCTCAATTCACCCGATTCATTGCTGTCAGCAAGTACCCAATCGGATACTGCGGATGTTCCAGCCACATCGGCAATGGAAAGCGTATCGGGGTTGTATTTTATGACTATATCAGTAGCGTAGACGTTGGTTACATTGTCAACAGCTATTGATACATTCATTCTGCCTGAATCATAACCATCAAACATCAGCTTAGCTTTCTTTGAGCCAACTTCCAGACTTGGTGCTAAAGCTGGTAATTCCACAGCATTTCTTAACACCAGGGCTGCATCATAGGATGATATTTCACCATTTCCACTTACGTCTGCCTGAGAAGTCAATACATCGACATCTTTACCATAAGCGGCAAACCATTCATTAACACTGGTGGCAGCTTCGTATATGGGGAATACATCCGCAGGATTGCTGACTGTGGATTGCAGAATGATCAAAGCATCAGTTGAACTCACTTTGCCATCACCATCAACATCACCCTGGTAGGTTAGATTAAAGGCATCAATGTATATTTGAAGGATAACATCTGCTGGAATATTAGTTCCACCATCATTATCAAAGAAAGCACCCGGTTTCAGCAGCAGATCAACCTTATCACGTTTTGGTCCAAGAGCAGCAACAGCTAGGTTAATTGATGTTGCAATAGCCCTGTTCAGGTTTACTGTTACTATATTTGGATGATCGGGAACCAGTTTTGCTACCAGTCCCTGTTTCTTTGATAACTGGAAGTCCCAATTTCCGCTATCGTCAACTTCCATACCGACAAAGTCAAAGCATGTAAGTTGTGGTACAATTGGACTGTTGAATTCCAGTATAAGGGTTGTACTCATTACATCATAAATAGCAGTTATGAGAGATACACCGGATACTTCGACCATAAGGTCATCTGTACCGACACCTTCATCATCATCTGTTACCGTTATAGTAACATTATATTCACCATTTGCTGTATATGTATGAGTACCTGTAACGGTATTTAAAGCCTGGTTGACTGTACCCTCTGTCTCTGTACCATCGCCCCAGTTAATCATGGCGGTATGGGTATCCAGAGTACCGGGATCGTTAAATGTAGCGACGATTGTTATTGGTTTATCCCTGCTCGTTTTCTGGTCAAGCCCAGCATTAACAACAGGAGCTACATTTTCAACCTCAACAGTATGTTTAACAGTATCCGCATCTTCATCAGAATCGGTTACTTTCAGGGTAACTGGATAAGAACCATCATCAAAATAGGTATACTTTGGATTCTGTAAATCGCTAGTCTTTTCAGGTTCAAAAGTCCATTCCCATGAAACTATTTCATCAGATGGAGAAGTAGACTCATCGGTGAACTGAATGATTGAGCCTTCCTTTGGCATTTCAGGCAGCCATGAGAATGCGGCAGCAGGTACGGAGTCGGTAATTTCAACAACGGTGAGGAAAATATTAAATCCGCCATCGTCGTCCATAATCTTTACTCCCACATCATATTCACCATCATTTTCCCATGTCATGGTTGCTGATGCAGATCCTTCGACTATATCTCCGGTTTCATCGGCTGCAAAGTTCTCATCTATACCATCCCAATCCCAATCGATCTCATAAGTGTGAGTGTCCTCTGTACCTGGATCCTCAACGTTACTTATGTATACAGTTACCTCTTTGCCTTCAGCCTTGGGACTATCATTGGTTATTACAGCAATTGGAGCTACGTTATTAACAACAACTGAAGCGGTATATTCATTAGACCCTTCATCGTCATCTTCGACCTTTACTTTTACAGGATATGTACCATCTTCGTACCATGTTTTGGTTGCAGAAGCATCCTCACCGGTAATTTCATATTCACCGTCATTGTCAAGGTCAAAGGAGTAAGTTATGATGTCAGAAGTTCCAGGATCAATAGGCTCTTCTTCATTAGGTTCTTCTACATTTATAGTAGCGGGAGAACCTTCATCAACAGGTTCAGTGACTATTGTGGCTGTAGGAGCGACATTGGTTATGATAACTTCTGTTTCACCCATATAAGAACCACCATCGTCATCCATAATTCTTACACCGACAATATAGGGGATAACGTTACCCTCTTCATCAAGTGGATTGTTATCGTTCCATGTATGTGTCACTGATACAGTTTCGTCAACTACATCACCAGTAACGTCAGCATCAAAGTTTTCACCATCATAATCCAGGTCAACCGCATAGGTATGAGTATCAAGAGTACCCGGGTCAATAATATCGCTGATACTTATTGTTACTTCTTCACCTTCGGGTTTTGGACTGTCGTTAGTTACTGTAGCTGTAGGAGCTACATTTGTTATCACAGGATAGACTGTTTCTTCATCTTCATTACCTGCGCTATCTGTAACTTTTACCTTAACTTCCTCAGTTCCTTCGCCGCTATCATCATACCATACATGATAGACGGTATGGGTTCCGGATGAAGTTTTGTATTCTGTATCAGGTTCACCATCGTTCCATTTAAACAAGTAGGTATATTCTTCAATTGGATTTGGATTAAGAACCTTTGCAACTATACCTAGAGGTGTACCTTCAGGTTTTGGACCAAGTTCAGTGACATCAATTTCAGTCCCTCTAAGATAAACTGTTGTATCATAGAGGTTTTCACCCTCATCGTCGTCCTTGATTTTTACACCAACCAGGTATTCTTCTTTGTATTCTTCATATATGTGTGTTATATCTACTTTTCCGTCAACTATTTGTTCGGTTATACTTCCGGTTTCATCAACATCAAAGTTTTCACCGTCATAATCCCAGTCAACTTCATAAGTATGAGTATCCAATGTGCCCGGGTCTGCAATTTCACTGAGGGTTACAGTTATTTCTTTACCCCTGGATTTTGGAGCTTCTTGAGGGCTGTCATTGGTCACTTCGGCTGTGGGAGCTACGTTATTTACGATAACGTATGTTGGATATATATTAAATCCACCATCATCATCCATAACTTTTACACCAACAACATAAGGTTCTTCAGGATCGCTGTTATCGTACCAGGTTTGAGTTACTGTTGCAGTTCCATCAACAATATCACCAGTTTCGTCAGCGACAAAGTTCTCATCAACTTCGTCCCAATTCCAGTCAACTTCATAGCTATGAGTATCATCTGTACCAGGATCTACAATTTCGCTGATGTCTACAGTTACTTCTTCACCCTCGTCTTTTGGACTGTCGTTGTCTACAGTAGCGGTAGGATCTACATTTGCTACTTCAACAACTTCAGTTTCCATACTATAATCACCATCATCATCTATAACCCTTATGCCAATGGTATAATCATCATTGTCATACCATGTCATGGTCGTTGTTGCAGCTCCATCAACTATGCCACCGGTCTCATCAGCATCAAAGGTTTCACCATCGTAATACCAATCGATTTCATAAGTATGGGTATCCAGTGTGCCCGGGTCTGCAACGTTATTGATATTTACATTAACAGGTGAGCCTTCAGGTGCATCAACAACAGCTAAATCAAATGTAGGAGCTACGTTATTTACAATGATCTCCAATGGGTCTAAAACTACAGGACCACCATCATCATCTATAATCTTTACCCCAACATTTTTAATACCATTATCATTCCAGGTCTTTGTGGCTATTGCTGTTCCATCAACTATACTTCCAGCTTCATCAACGTCAAAGGTTTCACCATCGTAATCCCAGTCAATTTCATAAGTATGGGTGTCTTCAGTACCGGGATCTGTAACATTACTGATTGTAACAGTAGCAGGAGAACCTTCATCAACAGGACTATCGCTGGTTGCTACGGCATCAGGAAGTGCGTTCGCTACTATGACTTCAGTTTCGTATATGTTGGAATCTCCATCATCATCAACGATCTTTACGCCAACATTGAAAGTATCATTGTCATACCATGTCTTTGTTACCGCAACGGTTTCAGCAACTACATTACCAGTTTCATCAGCAACAAAGGTTTCACCATCATAATCCCAGTCAATTTCATAGGTATGGGTGTCTTCAGTACCGGGATCAAAGATGTCAACTATGTTTACTGTTACCTCTTCACCTTCAACCTTTGGGCTGTTATTGTTTACTACAGCGGTTGGTGCTACGTTGGTAATTGTAACCTGAACCTCTGTTGTATTTGTTAATTCATCATTATCTGTAACCTGAAGCTCTATTGTGCCTGAAAAATCGTCATACCATGTATACTCTATGTTAGGACCAGAAGCGTCATCAAACACGCCATCGCCATCAAGATCCCAATCGTAACTGGTGATTTCACCATCTTCGTCGGTGGAGTCACCACCGTAAAAACTAAGTGGATCACCTTCAGGGCCTTCCATGGGATAAGCAATAGCTACGGGCGCAACTTTAATTGTCAACTGTGTAGGCTCTGATTCTTCTGATGTATCCAGATAATCCTGAACAGTCAGCGTAACTTCATAAGTGCCTGCTATTTCATATACATGAGTTACAGTGGAATCACCCCGCTCGGAGACAACTATGTCAGATCCGTCGCCAAAATCCCATGTAAATATCAAATTGTCAGGAACGACGTCATCATCATCTACCGATAAGGAACCATCGAAAGTAATAGTTTCTCCCCTCATGTAATGTGTATCCTGGGGATCTGAGACGGAGAAATTGGCAACAGGTGGTATATTTACTGTGATAGTAGCTGTCGTTTCTGAAGGATCTGAATCTTCTTCACCATCATTAACGACAAGAGTTACATTGTATTCACCATCGGCGGCGTATGTATAAGAGGGATTAGGTTCGGCGCTGGTATCTCCATTGCCAAAATCCCACAGATATGTTAAGGGATCGTCATCAGCGTCTATTGTACCTGCACTGCTGAAATTCACTTCCAGGTCTACTTTTCCAGCATAAGGTCCATCAGCTTCGGCGACAGGTGGCGAATTCAGTATTGTGGTTTCTGCTAGACCTACATTTCCAGAGGATTTACCGTCTTTTGGTTCAACCTCTACACTCCATGTCTGATCTTTTGCAGTGGCATCGGCTGGTATTTCCATCATATCATCATACTCAGTCATATGTACGCCATCTTTATACCACTTAATTTCAGTTCCGCTTTCTTCATCGCCATCAGGATCGGAATAGTCATAGGTAAGAACCAGATCATCAGTAGTCTTGGGATCAGCCGGACCTATTGCAACATTTTCAACCTCTGGAGGCATATTGACTTGGGCCGTAGCAAAGCCATTAAATCCAGGATTTGGGTCAAGAGTATTGTTTAAGGCCCTTACGGATACATAGTAAGAATTACCGTAAGTCATGGGAGAACCCAGATCAACTGTGCGATTTTCTGTTTCACCCATAGGAAGGAGTGAATCATTTATATTAGCAATTAAATCGCCAGCAGTACCCCAGTCACCGGGAGGTGTACCTGCTTCCAGGAGCTTAACTTCATATCCACCTACAGTACCTGTACCATTTGGTGATTCAGGGACCACATTACTACCGGGTGCTATCCAGCTAAGATCCAGTTTATTAAGGGTAGGCGCTCCATCAGAGCCAACAAGAGTTTCCAGGCTTTGAGGTGTGCCGGGTTTGGTAAAGAAATATATATCAATAGTTTCTTTTCCAGTACCTACCAGCTTGGTTGCTGTTCCGCCACTACCGAAATATGCAGGAAATTCCTCACCATTATAAAAGGCTACAACCTCTATCTCTGTGCCCTCTGGAGCAGGAACTCCGGGATCAGGATCGTAAGTATGGTATACACTAAAGCTATAACTATCACCAAACGGAACGATTTTTGTTCCCATATTATGTTCTGCAATTAAAGTTCCGTCAGATGTTTTTCTTAACTCTACAGTATACTTAAGGTGATCTGTATTAGTCGTTGGTGTTAATTTCTGATTACCAAGATAAACACCGCCTTCTAATTTGTATTCTGGCGGTGGTGGTGGTTGTTGAGCAAATAAATTGCTAACAACAAAAATTGATAATATTCCAAAACAAATCAGGAATATTGTAAAACGTTTTAACATAGCGTACTCCCTCCTAAAAATATTAAATCTCAAACATCAAGTGAACATCCAGCATATTATTCACTTTATTCACTCATTTGCCATTGAATTTCCCAGGTGTCCTCCTGATCCATTTCGAACCAATAACCAAAACCAGGGGTTACGTCCAGATCAGGATAATCTTCACCTTTTTCATATGATATCCAATCATTAACAGGAAAAGGTATATAAGTCCAAATGGAATTATATGAATTAAAAACTGAATTTAAGGCATCTTCGTAAGAAATACTTTTCAAGGAATTAAAACCAACTAAACTCCAGCCTGCCGGTAAATCAATATTTCCATTTTCAATGGGAAGTCCAAGAACGGTTAAAGTATCATCATTTTCCATTTCTATCCAGTAGCCAATTCCTGATTGAACAGTATCCAATAAACCATCTTTGTCGATATTATTATAGGTTAACCAATCATTAACAGGAGATGGTATATACTGCCAGATGGATATATAGCTATCTAAAATTGTATCCAGAACTGCGTCACGGTTAGTGTTGGTTAACCAAACAGGAATAGATATAAGGTTCCAGCCAGCTTTTAGATCTATGCTGAATGGTATTTCATTGGGTGCTTCGATATTAACATTAACAATAGGTTTTTCAGTAACTTCATGAAGAGTAGTACCAGGGATAACATCTTCACCATTTACATTATTGGTTCTTACACCCCTAATATAGAATGACACTTTATCGCCAGGTATTGCTTTCAGGGGTTCTCTTAAAAGATATTGATTACCAATTGTCCCTACAAGAACCTTGTCAGATGAAAGTGGGATCTCCAATATATATTCGTTGGTATCATAAGATCCCATGATATATCTATCAATCACACCATTATGCAAAAAAACTTCCAGTTTCTTTCCGTTTATCCATGCAGCCCCATTCCAGACATCAATATTCTCGACAACTATGGTATAAACTCTACCACCTCCTGTAAGCTGCCAGGTATTGGTGTCAATATCAGCAACATTGGCATCAGCAGGAAGCGTAATACCTTCATCAATACAATACTGAAGTGCGTTGACTTCTACACTAAGAGAGGCAGCAGATTGAATATTCAGATCATTTATTATATTATTTATCTTTCCTTGGGAATCAAAACTGTCCATGAAGATAATTAATAGTCGATCCAATTTAGCAGATACCATTTCATTATCAGCCACTTGTGTTCCTTCTATAGTGGCACTTCCATGAATAAGATGTGAGGGGAAAGGTGGTGGTGTTAGCTGTTCTTGAGCTAAAGTTACATGGGTTAGAAGGCTAATTATAATGATACAAAAAAATAATGCGATACCTTTTCTATTACTAATCAAGATATCTCCCCCTATTCTATTATATAATGATATACACTATGAAAAACCGCAAAACTAACATTTGCCTAATTATCCAACAATTCTCCTTATTGCATAGTATACCTCATTTCAAATACCAATGCAACATAAAATTTCAGATAAATAATTGACAATAAAATACATTATCAACTTGAATTATACACAAATTTTCATCAATGTCTATAGAAAAATAATCATGAAATAGAAAAAAAACTTAAAATTACTAAAAAAATGTCATTTTTTGGGAACAACGTCAGGTTTCTGTCGTTAAATTGTCATTCTTCTATATTCAACACACCGCTGGCACTTACCTTAAGCAAGTAGCCTTTGCCCGGTGATAAATATTCAAGCCGCTCCAGAAAGTCAGGCCAACCAGATGAATATCCTACCCACTTTTTTTCATACGGGTCATAAGTCCATATAGAGACAAAGATTTCTCCCAAAAGATTAATAAAGGATTCCAGATCAAGATTGTTTTCTGAATTATGTCCCACAAGATTCCAACCGGCTTCTAATGATATAGGTGATGAAAACTTAACTCCATGAACAATAAGAGTATCAGATGTTTTCATCTTAATCCAGTATCCCTTTCCTATCTCAATTTCCCATAGGGTGTTTAGAAAAGGAGGATTGTCCGGATCATATATTTGCCATTCACCGGATAGAGAATCATATCCCCATATAGCTTCATAATTACCGTCAATGGATTCAAGAACTGCCTCCAGACTTTTATCAGCAGACTGAGCGAAGAAAGATATGAGGTTCCAACCCTCAGCTAATTCAAAAGTCATTTGCTGAACATAACTGGGATCCGTACCAATATATACGTCAACTTTGGATATTAATGAATCTACAGAACCATCATTTACAACTAACCTAGCATTATAAACACCTTGGTCTTCATAAATATGAGTTATTGTTTTACCAACACCCTTTGTACCATCACCAAAATCCCAGTGGTATTCCAGAATATCATTGTCCACATCGTAAGATGATGAGCCATTAAAAAAAACTGTTTCACCGGGTTTGGCTTCATAAATTTCACCGGCATTTGCAACTGGTGGTGTATTACCAATTACAATAACAGGTGATGATAAATATGTACCCAAAGTAGCACCATCTCCGGGTCTGATTACAAAACGCCATTCCTGACCCTTGGTGGTTGCGCTTGCTGGCAAAATTTCGGCATCATTATATGTCGAATCTATATTATTATTCTTATACCATCTTATGGTACTGCCTTCTTCCGGATCGCCGTCAACATCGCTATAATTATAGCTTGCTTTGAGATTATCACTGGTTACTGGTTGTTCTGGAATTATAACAGCATTAGTTGCTGAAGGTGGTGTGTTGCCTATTATAACCGCACCAGAATTTTTGGTCTCACCAAAAGCAGTATTATCTTTTGGTGCTATGGTAAAATACCATAAATCCCCCTTTGCTGTAGTAGTAGAATAAACAGTTTTTAGGTTATTGTATTCCACTTGAAGTATGTTATTTTTATACCATCTTATTATTGAACCGGATTCAATATCATCGTCTATATCGTTGTATTCATAGCTGGCAACTAAATTATCACCAGTAAGAGGAGAATCGGGGGATATAGTTAATCCAGTAGCTACAGGAGGAGTATTAACAACTTTAACAACCGAGCTTGTCCTGATTTCTCCAAAATTTTTACCATCGTGAGGTTTAACAGTGAAGTACCATAAATCATCTTTATTAGTATATTCAGCGGATATAGTAAGTATATCATTAAAATCCGGTTGAGCTTCATTGTTTTTAAACCATTTGATTTCTGTAGACTCACTCTCAGGATCATCATCGACATCATTATAAATGTAGGAAGCTGTAAAATCCTGGAGTGTATTGGGTGAAGCTGGTGTTATAGACAGGTCACTGACAACAGGAGGTGTATTACCAACAATAACAGTCACTGAATTGGATGTAACAATTTCTCCAAAATCAAAATTATCTTTAGGTTTAATAGTGAAATACCATTGGTCACCTTCTGCGAGGGCAGCAGATGGAATTACAAGGGAGTTTGCATAAACATCCTGAATTATTCCATTTTTATACCACTTAATTTCCGTTCCGCTTTCAGGATCACTATCAGGATCGCTGTAATCATACTCAACCTGTAAATTATCACTCAAAGAAGGTAAAGCTGGCGTTAGAACCACGTTGCTGACAGCAGGAGGGGTATTTCCGATTACTACTTCCGGTGAAGATTGGTAACTCCCAAGTTCTATTCCATCACCGGGTTTAACCACAAAACGCCACGTCTGTCCTTTGGATGTAACGTTATAAGGCAAAATCTTGCTATTATTGTATGACGATTGTATAACCTCATTTTTATACCACCTTATAGTGCTGCCATATTCCGGATCATTATCCGCGTCGCTGTAGCTATATGTGGCAGAAAGGTTATCATTTGTGAGAGGAACGGAGGGGTTAATTAAAGGGTTACTGGCTACAGGAGAGCTGTTCCTTATGGTAACAGAAGATGAAGTCTTTATCTCACCATAACCTGATCCATCATAAGGTTTTACAGTAAAATACCATACCTGTGTTTTGGCTGTATAAACCGGCAAAATTGTAATTTTGTTATCATGATCATTCTGAATCTGACCATCCTTATACCAGTTTATTATGGAAACTCCTTCTGAATCACCGTCTTCATCGCTAAAATCATATCCAGCTATCAATTCATCGTAAGTAAAAGGAACATCAGGGGATATTTTGAGGTTATCAGCCGCGGGCGGTATATTACCTATAACTAAAGTTCCTGAAGCCTGAACCTGTCCGTAGTTGTAGCCATCATGAGGTTTAACGGTAAAAAGCCATTCATCTCCTTTGGCTACAGACTCCGATGGAATAATTAAAACGTTATTGTAATTCGTTTGAACTGCACCGTTTTTATACCACTTTATTTCAGTAAGTTCGCTTTCAGGATTTTCCTCCGGGTCATGGTATTCATAGCTTCCAGTTAGACTATCGTTACCTGTAGGATTCTCTGGAGTAATGGTCAAATTGCTGACCCAGGGTGCATTTCCTGAAGTTGTCTGAAAGGAATATGTATGTATATCCATTAAATTAGGTGGAATAGCTGTATCTGAAGCAAAAACAGACACAGTAATTTCCTGGTCATACTGAAAGTTTTCCGGAGGATTGTAGGTTAGTGAATATCCATCTACAATTGCCGATATCTGGGGTAATACATTAACTCCATTCACAAACATTTGTATGGTATTTTGATATACTCCCAATCCGTCATCTTTCAACTCAATATAAATGTTTACATCAACTGAAACTATAGATGAGGGTTCGGGATTATGTCCAGCGGCATAGGGTGGTGTTCTATCCGCAGTTACAGCATATACCGGATTATTTGATATACTGGCCTGTAATGTTGAGTCATCATAGGCTTCAACTGCAAAATAATAGTTTTTTCCACCAAGAAGACCTGTAATTGTGTGTTCTTCACCTTCACCTGATGATTTTGGCATCCATGATTGTGAATATGTATCAGCATTATCAAATTCAGTCTGGTTGGTTATAGGCTGAGATGAATATTTAACCACATACCCTGTGGCTGTTCCAAGATACATATCATCACCGGGAGCAATCCAGGTGAGAAGAACTTCACCTTCATTAACGCCTGTAGATGCTGACAAATTTGTTATAGATGCCGGGGGGATTTGCGCATATATATCCAGTTGCTTTGTTTCCCCTGGTTCACCAATAATAAAAGGAAAAGATAGTTTTTCGTGAAATTGCCCAACATACATATCATTGATAGGTATGTCATTTATAAAAATAATGGCTATATCTCCAGCTTGTGCTGTTCCCTCAATCCTTTGCCCTGTACTCATGGGTATTCTCAAAACATAGTAATCCTGATTTATTGTGACATCACCCATTTCATAAGAAACAATTTTCTGATCATTAACTTTGAGAGAAACAACATATTGATCATCTTCCCTGGTGAGTTGCACATTATCAACGTATGCTCTCCCCCAAAGGGTATAATAAGGTTGAGGGATACCAAAACCATAGGAATTATTGACCAATAACAGCAAAAGGGAAACAGAAATAAAAATTAACGTAGATTTGATCCAAAGGAAATTGACTGATTTAATACGCATGGTAATTTAAGCCTTGAACAAAAACTTTTGGAATGTTATTCTATCCTTATACTGCATACTAAAGCAATTTTGGGAAAGTAGTAAAAACAGCTTATTGATCCTGCCTATTATAGCATTGTCAAAAACTCTAATCAAGTAGAAATTTAGGAGGAAAAGATGAAAATAGAGGAAAAAATCAAAGAAATGGGTATTAATCTTCCAGAAATTCCAAAACCTGTTGCCAATTATGTTCCGGCAGTAAGAACAGGTAACCTTTTGTTTTTATCCGGTCACGGTCCTGAAAAAAACATACCTAACGGAAAAGTCGGGTCTGACTTAACTCTGAAACAGGGTTACGAAGCAGCCAGAAATACAGCCCTTTGTCTTGTTAGCACAATAAAAAATACAATCGGTGACTTGGATAAAGTTAAACGGATTGTAAAACTTACAGGTTTTGTCAACTGCTCTGAGGATTTTAAAGATCAACCAAAAGTAGTCAACGGTGCATCGGATTTATTTGTTGAGATTTTTGGTGATAAAGGAAAACATGCCCGAGCTGCCATAGGCATGTATCAGCTTCCAGGCGGAATTCCCGTAGAAATTGAAGTTATTGTTGAGATTGAGGGCTAACAAAACAACTTGGTTTTTCAAAACTTTCAAAAAAAAAGGTGACCACCGCCAAAAAATAGTAAAAAAATCGTCATTTTTTGTCACACTTTTGCCTTTTTTGGTGTCTATATAGT
>WJIO01000447.1 GCA_014730235.1 Candidatus Poribacteria bacterium | reverse complement strand
GAATTAGAACAAAAGACAGGATATGACAAAAGCCCGGAGACCTCATTTTTATACCTTTCCTGCAAGTGATTCATGGGCTGCCGCCATCTTTTCTATAATAGGCAGTTCATAGGGACATCTGTCCTCACATTTTCCACATTCTACACACTCGTCACCTTTCATCTCCAGCATTGCATATTGCTCTTTGGCAAAATCGTCCAACCAGAACCTTTTGGCGTATCTCTCATAGAGAAATACCTTAGGGATGTCAATTTCAACGGTACAGGGCAGACAATAACCACACTGGCGACAAAAGTCTTTCCCAAGTTCCATTGACTCTTCTTTTAATTCTTCCATTTCAGATTCTGAAAGCGGTTTAAAAGAATCTGCAATCTGGAAATCTTCTTCCAGTTCGGCAATTGAGGAAATACCCACCAGTTGGGCTTCTACATCCTGGGCCAGGGAATATCTAAGAGCTATCTGCGGGTGCTTGAAAGCCCCTCCAGCCAGGGGTTTCATACCAACTATACCGACTTTTTCCTTAAGGGCTACAGGAACTACATCGGTGATAAACTCCTGATCAAACAGGTTTATTGGCAGCATTATTACGTCAAATTCGCCGGTGTTTATGGCCTTTATGGCTATGTCCGCCCGGTGGGTTGATATGGCCGTATAGCGGATTTTACCTGCTTTCTGGGCTTCTTTGATGGCAGCCAGAGAGCCAGATTCGGACATGATTATGTCATAGTTATTATCCCGGCTTATATCATGACAAAAGTATATGTCAATCATATCAGTGTTAAGATTTCTCAGACTTGTGTCAATATCCTCAGCCGTTTCGGATTTTTTCCGCCTGATGGATTTTGACGACAGGTAGCATTGGGAGCGGCGTTCTTTCATTACCGCGCCGATCAGGACTTCGCTCTGGCCGTAGCACCTGGCCGTATCAATGTAATTTATTCCCAGGTCCAGGGCTTTGCTGACGATATTTTCGGCTTTATCCGGCATATTGGGGTGAAGCTTTATGCCGCCAAAACTAAGATGTGTGGCTTCTATATCCGTCTTGCCTATTCTGTTTTTACGCATTATATAACTCCCTGATGTTTATTTGTATCAAGCATTACCCAGCAATATCTGCACTTTAGCGGCTATATCACCGACTGCTTTATCTATATTGGCTTTCTTTGAAGCTGAAGATATGGCATCAAAGTTTTGACCGTCTTTTTTGGGCAACCAATCACCATCGCCTGAGGTGGTTAAAATTATCATATTGCTCTGATCATCATGTTTTTTGAGGAATTTCTTCACATTGCGATCCATATCCCATGCCATGCAGGTGTTAAGCATGACCACAGCGTTATAATCATTTCCATCTTCTTCTTCAAGATTTTCCATACCAATTAATTTTATAAAAACCTTTTCGTCTTTAAAGGATTCGACCAATTTTTTTACAACCACATCTTTAAAGTCACTGCTTCTTGAGGCTATCAAAACCTTCTTATCGTAAGTTGGTTCGTTTATCGCTTTTGCTTTAATATCTTTCTGTGGCCATATTATGTGGGGAACAGAAACACAGCCCATAAGAACGAAACATATTGTAAGCAAAGCGATTGCGATAAGCAGATTTTTCATACTTTTTGCCTCCTTGTTTATTTTTAGATTCTTAATAAATTTATTTGGTTCTTCCTGGATTAGTGTGGTAATGAAGAAAAATTACAAATTCTACATAAAAAGACCACACTAAACCTGGAAGAAGCAATTTTTTTGGTGTTTATCCAAACACTCTTATAAGATGCCTCTGGTAAATATTTTCAGTAACATTTTCACCAACAACATAGCTGAATTTATCCAGCGCGTTAATATACACTTCACCCATATCTGCGGCTACCTTGTAGGCTATATGCAGAAGCTGGCGGAAGCTCAGGTTATATTCGGGACATTCTTGGTCATGCCTGAGGGCGTTGGCGTATTCTTCACCGCTCCATTTTTCTATTGTTTCTAGGGATGGAAGTGTATCCGGATCAATATTTATTAC
The DNA here is from genome assembly GCA_014730235.1 of Candidatus Poribacteria bacterium. GTDB lineage: Bacteria > Poribacteria > DTPJ01 > DTPJ01 > WJIO01 > WJIO01. The sequence continues at coordinate 27,042 of WJIO01000447.1, read as the reverse complement.
AGCCGCATAGGGGGCGCATAATTCGTCATATCTATCCAGGGCTTTTTTGTATATATTCTTTGCCAGTTCCAATCCCTCTCCACCGGCCAGGGCCAGGCCTATAAGCTCTTCAAGCCATGTTGTTCCTGCGGTTTTAAGGTGCAGACCGGCGTTGTATTTTTTGATCAACCTGTTTATATTTCCATATATAGAAAATTTATCGCTGCCTGAGTGTATACTTAATTTAAGATTTTCATATAGCCCAAATTCCTTAACAGCCATTGCTATAACTGCCAGGTCAGACTCAAATTCCAGGGCGAATTGGTCTGTATCACCGACATAATCAACACCTTTGTTAAAACGCCCGGTAAATTTGGGGGCTATGTTCTGAACTGGTATATTTTCAAAGGATATAGCAGCCAGAATAAAAAACATCTCAACAGGAGTCTGGGGATTTTCTGTTTCATCCATAGATACTTCAGTGATGAAACTATCCTTACCTCTGGTGTTTTCGATATGCCGGTAAATTTCTCCTGCTTTTTTAACTGCCAACAAAAATCTTTCGGCTATGTCTTTTATATCATCCTTTGTAATATTAAATGAATTATCCAGACCCGGGATTTCCAGCTTTCCCGCATATTTAGTGCATTTATCAACAAAAGCTCTAATTTCGTCATCCTGTGCCTTTTGTCCTATGTAATCGGCTACATCTATGGTGAAAAAATCGCTGGAGTCTATAAACATATCAACATTGTTTATGCCTATATGATCCGCGTCCACATAATACGAACCATCCCATCCCAGGGCTTTTACCGCTTCATCGGCTTCTATGCGGACACTTTCAGGCGAAGTTCCGGTTGCTTTATGTTCCCGGTAGGATTTGTTCCATACAGGTACAACGTCAATCCCGGCTTCTCTGGCTTTTATCAAGGCCTTAAGTTGAGCCTTGCCCTCTTTCGCGAATCTGTCACCAATTCCCATGGAATATTTTTCCAGAAACATTAGATTATTATACCTTTCGTATGATTGATTTTACTATGATTTAAAAGGTAGATGAGAATTCAATTTACAAACATTATACCATGATTTTGCTTTTTGTATAAGTTTTTTTGAGGTTAAAACTCGATTCAATCATCTTATTTGTAGAGATAATCATCCAAATTATATTCAACGATGGAATTGCCATCAGCAACGTAATATTTTTTATCGGGGAACTGAGCGGCAACTCTGGCATTTGTCTTGTCATCCACATATAGGGCATAGACAATGTCTGATTTAAGAAGGGGGTGGTTTTCAAAGAAAACGCTCTCGTAATTTTTTGATCCCTTGACAAATACAAGGGCATTTTCCAGATCCATTTTCCTGATCATTTTCAATAAATTACCATTTACACCCCAATAGCTGTTTGAGTATACCTTTATTAACGGAACTATGTTGGTGGCATACCCCAATATAAAACAAAATATAAGCACCAGGGCCAGATAACCTTTAACCCGTTTTGTATTCATTACTCCCATAACATCCCGGAATATAGACGGCAAAAGGCTTATACCTCTGGCTGATAGCAATATAAGTCCGGCTGTGGTCTCAAACATAAACCTGGGCCCAAATCCCCAGCATTGAAACCAGTAAAAGAAATAGGCTAATACCTGAGATGATACATAGCTTATGAAAAGCAAATCCCAGATGTTTGTCTTTGGAGAAGCGAGGGCCATGGCAACAAAAAACAAAGCAGGTATTGGCATTTCAAAAAGATACTTATTCAAAGCGTTAAGGTCCATAAGCATCTGTATAAGTCCTGCACCGGGGGTATAATTGTATCCACCCCCAAATAAACCCCTATTGCCAAAACCGGGATTGTGGGTTTTACTGTGTAAAAGTTCGTAGCCCGATAAAAAGGGATCACCGTTGGTATGATAATTAAATGCCAGAAGAGCACTGGTCATCAAACCAAATACAAATAAGGCTGTCAGAAATAGTGATGCAAAGCGGATAAAGTTATTCTGTTTTACCCCTGATTTAACTAAAATATAAAGAGCATAAATCGCGAAAGGAATTCCTGCGGCAACGGCAGTCATAGGACGTATATTCAGGGCATAACCCAGAGCAAAACCGGCCAAAACTGCGTATCTTAGCTGCATCCGAATCATCATCCGGGTATAGCCCAGTATAAAAAGACTGATGAAAAACAGGGTTGTTGTATGGTTCATAAAACCGGATGACATAAAAATCAGAAAGGGTGAAAGTGTTCCCAGCAAGGCGGCCAAACGTCCTGTTTTTTCATCATATACTTCTTTTCCGATGAGGTAAAACAATGCCACACAAAGAGAACCGAACAACGGGTTTATGATCCATATAGCGTTGATAATATGACCGAGGCTGAATAGAAGGGAATGGCCTGGAGGATATTGAGAATACCACCGACCGTTGTTTATCATATGCAGTACGTAAAATGATTCTCTCGGTTCAGGGGATGGAACGGTGAGTTTGCCCAGCAGAAATATTCTTCCGTGAAATACCTGGTCAACGCTGTCTACTATGTGGGGGATATGCTCAAATATAAAATAGCAGGCCAGGTTGGTAAGGATAAATGTTATAAGGAAAAGGGTTAATACCAGCTTCCAGGCTTTTACCGTAAGAAACCAGTCTTTAACTAATGAACCCTGTGAGCTTAACCTGGATATTAATCGGTCTATTAATTCTGAAAGGCCAATTAGAACCATTACTAGGCCGGAGGTGCTTAATATTTGATAAAGCACCATGCCCCAGCTTCGGGAACTTGGTTTTAGCGTGAATGCAAAATAAGCAAGGCAGATTAGAAGGATAATAAGTCTGGTAGGCTCTTGTATGACATTTACAAGGCATCTTCGGGATGATGGTACCACAAGGATCATACCACCGAAGAGCAAAGCGAGGGAAATATACATAGCTTTTGCTGAAAAAGCAAAAGCTATGGAAAGAAAATCGAACCGGATAACGGTATTTCCACCCAGAGAGCTTTGAACATTTTTCATCACCCAGGGGGATTCATGGGGTACACACAATACCAGCAGGAATATTCCGGTTATGACAAATAATGTTCGCCAGACGTATTTCATACTATTTCCGTTTTACTAGAGCAACCATCAGGAGCAAAACACCAGCCCAGAGATAAACGATAAGATCACCCTTTTCTGTATGCCATCTTGTGGTCTGGAAAACATCGTCAAAGTTGACATGTCCCCAGCCACCAGAATGTTTATCCACAACCTGGATAACGGCCTTTTTACCTTTAAACTTTGATACGTTCCATATATATCTATTCATGGTCTCATGATCTGGACCTGTAGCTGTTTTTACAACTTTTCCGTCAATTACCAGATTGACGCAGCATGAGCCTTTTCCATCGGGTTCGACCCAGGGATGTCTTCCTCCCCCTATCAGGAAAGCTATGCGATCAGTTTTAATAACAAAAGGTGAAGATGTTAATGTTCCTGTAGGTTGATCTCCCTGTTCATCTCCGGGATTCTGACCGGGTTTACCCTGGTATTTTTCAAACCCACCGATCCACCAATCCCTCTGATGATTGGTTTTGTCCTTCCTTCTTATCATGATATTATCACCCAAGGTTGGCTGATAGTCAAAGGCATTACCTGTTTTTGTCCAGCCGGTAAGATCCCCGGTTTCAAAATCAGGATTTACAATTCCCTTCCCAATTTCGTCTTTTTGTATTCTATATTTAACGGCTGGAACTATGGCGTATAGAATAACCGCAAAAGCTGATATAATAACTATAATTCTTATAATTTTTCCAGACATTTTTTTCTTTTTGTATTTGATCCTGAAAAGCTGAGTAATTACCCGCTTGAACTACCAAAATCTATAAACAAAGATTAGCATAAATTTTGGGGGATTTCCACATATTTCTTGCTGTTGACAAACTCGTAATGATTTCTTATTATTAATGTGCGATTTAATTTTAAAAACGGAGGATTGATAATGACAGATGCCAGAATTGATATATCAAAAGAAGCGAAAACGATTTCTGAAGAAAACAGTTTAACCCTGGAATGGGAAAAACTAAAAGATATATATAGAATTGTTGTGGTAACCAAAGAACCAACAGCCCTGCCAAACCTGAAACTGCAATACTGGCAACACGAATGGCCTGAGCAGATGGAAGATAACACAGAAGGCAAGTGGAAAGATGCAGACATCAGGGTATTAATAGAGGGCAATGATGCTGCCCGAAACGTTTTTCCCATGATATTTAAATCCACAAACATCAGAGAATTCAGAGAACTTAAGAAATTTAAAGCTTTATATAGAAGAACAACAAAAATAAGACTTAAATTCCGGGGAGAAATGCAGGAAATTGATAGGGTGGAAGTTTATACAAAAGCTGGTTAATTGCCCTTAACTTAACGAGGTTATGAATTAGATGAATTATTCAACAAAATTGATAGCGCTTTTTTCCATAATTTGCGTTGTAATAATATCAGGTTGTGCCATGATTGGAAATCTTGGCGGTGATGCAAAACTAGCAAATTATGCCCTAGCCAGTAATGGGGCAAGTATATCGGCATCGGATTACACCAGAGGACACAGCCCATTGACGGCTATTAACGGTATAACTTCATCGGAAAAATGGGATGAGGGAGAAGGTTGGGAATGTAAATTTGAGCGGAAACAACCTAAAACCGATGGTTGGTCCCGCCTTGATCCCAGAAACATGTTGGACTACGGGTCGGCATGGCTTGAAGTGCAATTTAATACCGAAAGGTTAATTAATAAAAGCACAGTATATACACTGGATTCAAGTCAGTATCCGGCTTTCCAGTATGGAATAAAGGATGCCTGGTTCCAGATATGGAAAGAATATGGATGGACAACTGTAGGTGAAATAGAAAATGGTGCGATGGTGTCACAGATTAGTAAGGATCGTGAACCTGTAGGCGGAAAGATGGTATTTAAATTTGAACCTACTAGAACAGATAAAGTCAGATTTGTAGTATTCAGAAGTAATGATTTTGAAACCAGAAGCACAGGTTCCAATGGTCGAAAGATAGACAAAAGCGTGGCCCGAGTTGTGGAGATTCAGGTTACGGGACTGGAATCGGTATCATCAAAGACGGGTGCTGAGGACGAAAATCAGCTTGAAACTGCTCCGGATTTTTCGCTGCCAAATCTGGATGATGAATGGGTTAGACTATCAACATTTCAGGGTCAGGTTGTTATTGTCACCTTCTGGGCTCAATGGTCTTCTGAATCAACAAGGCAGGTCAGGGAATTAAACAGCCTATATCAGGAATATAAGGATAAAGGTCTGATGGTGCTGGGTATATCTGTGGATGAAGGCGGGGCAGAGAGAATAAAAACTTTTGTCCAGAACAGCGGTCTTAGGTATCCTATACTCATTGCTAATACCAGCACTAAAACTAAATACGGCGGAATAGGCAAACTTCCCACCACATTTGTTATAAACCAGGAAGGTAGGATATACAAAAGCTACGATTCGTTCCAGGGAAGGCACATACTGGAACTGGACATAAAGAAACTTATATCAGAATAAATGGGATTCAATAAAAAGGAGAGATGGTAGCGGCGCAGGGATTTGAACCCTGGACAACGCGGGTATGAACCGCGTGCTCTTGCCACTGAGCTACACCGCCACTCCAAAAATATGCGACTTTAATTATAGTTGATTTTATATGAAAAATCAAGGCTAAATTGTTTGGGGGATAATACTAATTCGGTTTACGGGAAATTCCGCATAAACTTTGTCTTTAGTATTGTATAATTGAGTTTCTTCATTCAGAGATATTACATTAATTTTGTGTCCCTGAACGTCAATGTTATATTCCACTGTGTAGCCGTTAAACTGCCTGAGTTCAACCACTCCTTCAAAGGTGTTTAATCTGGATTCCTGGTTTTTATGCAGCATTATTGTTTCAGGACGTATGGCCAGAGTTACATTCTGATCCGGTTCAAGCTTTTTCTGGCTTGATACGTTGAGCTTTAGATCATCTTCCACCTTTATCAGCATTATCCCCTCATTTTCCAATACCTTACCTTCCAGAAGATTTGATCTACCGATAAAAGACGCAACAAAAGCATTAGAGGGATGATTGTAAATTTCATCAGGCGTTCCTATTTGCTGACACACACCTTTGCGCAACAGGGCAATTCTGTCCGATAGGGTTAAAGCCTCTTCCTGATCGTGGGTTACATAAACTGTTGTTATCTTTAGTTCCCGTTGTAACCTTTGAATTTGATCCCGCGTATCTCTTCTGAGCTTTGCGTCCAGATTGCTGAGGGGTTCGTCTAAAAGCAAGATAGAAGGTTCTATCACCACAGCCCTGGCCAGAGCTACCCGCTGCTGTTGACCGCCGCTTAGTTGGGTTACTTTTCTGTCTTCGTACCCGGATAAATCAACCAGTTTCAGGGCATCTGAAACACGTTGTTTTCGCTCTGAAGCGTTGATTTTGCGCACACGAAGCCCAAATGCCACATTTTCACTCACTGTCATATGCGGAAACAGGGCGTAACTCTGAAACACCATGCCTGTATTGCGTTTATTAGGAGGTAGAGCGGATACATCCCGGTCATTAAAATATATATTTCCAAAGGTAGGATGATAAAATCCCGCTATCATCCTCAGTATGGTGGTTTTGCCGCATCCGCTGGGGCCAAGCAGGCTGAAGAACTCACCGTCTTTGATAGTAAGGTTTATTTTATCCACAGCTACCACGTCGTCAAATTTTTTGCTTATGTTTTCCAATCTGACGGAAGCCATGCTATTGACCTCGATTTTTTATGTTCTGTTCCCAGTATTTCATCCATTCTGCTGATTTATTTGAGAACACTTCCCAATCAATATCCATAGGCTCAAATTCTGTGTCAGCAATCCATTCAGGCAGGGATTCTTTTGGTATGTCCGTTCTGGCGGGAATCCGGTAATGCTCTTTTGCCAGTATGATCATACTCTCGACGTTATTTACAAACTCATAATATAATTTTGCCTGTTCCGGATGTTTGCTGCCTTTTATAACTGCCATACCTTCAGTAACTACCGGAGTTCCGCTTTCCGGTATTACATATCCAAAGGGAAAACCTTTTGCTTCGGCCTGGAACACTATATCTGGCATGTTCCAGACTGTTATTGTTCCTTCACCCCTGGCCAGCTTTTGCTGCATCATGGTGGGACTTGCGGCGTATTCCTTTGTATTTGCATCCAGCTTTAATAACCATTCATAACCCTTGGAAGGATCGCCGGTGTCCTTGTAGAATCTCCATATCATGGCGCTGTAGATGGCTCTCATAGTACCCGATGCCAGGGGATAGCGTATAATAATCTGGTCTTTCCATCTGGGTTCCAGCAGTTCGTCCCAGTCTTTAGGCGCATCCTCTTTTTTAACTAACTGGTTGTTGAAGGCTATAACCTCCGGGGTTAAAAACGTGCCATACCACATGTCGTTTGTGTCTTTGTATATATTTTCCACTGCATCAGCCCATGTAGGCTTGTATGGCTGAAGCAGACCTTCTTTTGATGCGTTCATAAACATGGTTGATGGCGCACCCCACCATATATCGCCCTGAGGATTTTCTTTTTCTGACCTTATGCGATCCAGCACGTCCTGAGAACCCATCTCGATCCACTGTACATCTATGTCCGGATATTTTTTCTCGAATAACTCCTCAAATTGACTTAATATATCGCCGCCATGAGGTGAATATACGATAACCATTTTCTGGGTTTTATCGCCGCAGCCCATGAGCATGAAAATGGCTGTTAAAACTGATATTACAATATATAATCTTTGCTTCATTACTTTATCTCCATTTCTATATCTGATTTTTATTTTCTGAAATTATCTCTCTAACCATTCTCAAAGCATCCTCGCGACTGTTGACAAGACCATTTATCTGGGCATCCCGGACATCCTGTAGTATTTCACCAATTTCAGGGGATTGATGTATGTCAAACTCGTTTATTATATCATTTCCATTTATCAACCTAGGTTGCTGATACTTAGTGATATTAAAATACACCTTCGCTATTTCACATATAAGCTTTTCCAGTTGCACCAGAGCGCTCTCCCGGCGTCTTGGGCCTCTGGTTGCCCTTAAATCTGCATAAGACAGAAGCAGTATACCCAGACAGGCACTTCCAGTTTTCTGTATGAATTTTCTTATGATCTTTTGTTTTGACCTGTAACTCCGGGGTTTTCGCAGAAATACGCTTAATTCCAGGGGATACATGTGTTCTTTTACCAATTTGGACAGGAACGAAACCTCTCGATTGGCCAGTCGCATGTCTTTACCTATTTGTTCCATAATAAGAGCACCGTCTTTGTTATGATTAAAAAAACTTATTCTGCCGTTTTCGTCTACAAATCTAGCATCAGGCTTCCCGACATCGTGGAACAAAATAGCGAGTTTTAGTAACTGCTTTCTTGTGCGCCCTCTGACTAGCTGGTTTTTCAGGTATCTGTCTATATCCTGTGAGTATTCCTGTAGTATTTCCGGTATTGGTTCGTGTTCAAATTCCTCCAGTGAAAGAAGGGAATGTTCCCACACGTCGAGGTGATGATAATCGTTTTGTTCCATGCCTTTCATCTGGATAATATGGGTAAATATCCTTTCCAGCAAGCCCATATCATCCATCTGGTTAAACCAGATGGATGATATGTCAGCGTCAAGGAATTTAAAAAATTCATCTCTTATACGTTCCGCTGATATGTTAAAAATATGATCCAGAGATTCAGCAATTGAGTTAAAAGCCAGTGGATGGATGCTGAAACCAAGAACAGCGGCGAACCTATAACACCGGATCATCCTTATTGGATCGTCCTTTATAGCATCGGGGGTTACTGGTCGTATGATCTTATCCTGCATGTCTTTTATGCCGCCAAACAGGTCTATAATATTTACCTGGTCTTCCAAAAGGGCCTTGCTGAAGTCTACAGCCATTGCATTTATGGTAAAATCCCGGGTAGAAAGATCGGCTTCCAAACTTCCTCCCCGTATTCCCGCAATATCCAGGTAAGAAACACACTTATTATTCCTGATAAATATTCGGGCTGTATCCCTTTCTTTGTCCCAGGGGACAAAGTTACCTTTAACAGAATTGGCGAACTTTCTGGCAAAATCCAGACCTTCACCATCCACTGCAAGGTCTATATCAGCCAGTTGTCTGCCCAAAACTATATCTCTTACAGTTCCGCCAACCAGATACAGACTGACTTTTTCCTGATCTGCCAGCTTCACTAATTTTAACGACATCTCCTGATTTAATATATTCTGTTGTTTTATATTTATAAACAATTTTGGTTCTTCCGACTTGAATGGGGTAAAAGATAAGAAACTTCTTTATGCTGTCATTCCTACGGAAGCAGGAATGACAAATTATGTCCACATACTTCAAACATTGCCTTATAAAACCCCGGCAGATTCCAGTATAAGCCGTATAAGGCTAATATTTCCCCGTTCCGGGTTTCCATCCTTATCTTTGACATATACACCGGGATTTTGTACTATTACCAGCCTGCTGTCGGGAAACACGGATACATATTGACCGCCTGCTCCGCTTGCGGTAAAGCCAGTTCTGGGTAGTCCGGGCCACAATTCATTGTTGTCATTAGTCCAGAACCCATGACCATATTTCCATTCTTCTTTGGGACAGTTAAGCAGAATATCCATGTTAGTCTGGACAGATGTTCTGAGCCATTCTTCAGGGATCACCTGCTGATCCTCCCACCGTCCCCAGTTGCACCATAACCATCCCAGGCGGGCCAGGTCTAAGGCCGTAGTATGTATCTGGCAGTAATAGCCGAATATGTTTAACCGAGCTTTTTCGTGAAGGTTAAAATTACTGAGACTGTAGTCCCAGTTTATCCCTACTTTGCTGGCCAGCTTATCTGTGATCAGCTTTTTAAAACCCTCTGAGCCTTTCGGATCGTCAATATCGTAGTATCCATAGATTTTTGCCAGAGAGTGGGTTAGTATATTCATACCATAGGTCTGGTAATGGAAGACCTTTCCCGGTTCTTCTCCGGGTTTCATATAACCGGAAGTGTTGGATATAAGCTGACGAAAGGTGATGTTACGGTCTTTTTCAAAGGCGTAACGGCCATCCTTTGGGCCTTCCCCTTCTGGAACGTCCATCATCTCCGGATAATAATCATATACCTTCGCATCCGGTGATTTTATCTTACCTTCTGCGGCTACAATACCCAGTATATTTGAGTAAACGGACTTAGCCGCCGACGCTATGGCATATTTCTTATCCCTGTCAGTATTGCCATCCCATTCCACCACCAGTTGACCGTCTTTTATAACTACCACCCGGTAGTAATCTTTTTCTACGTTTTCGTCAAGCCACTGCTTTGCTTTTTCCAGTTTTTGTGGATCAAACCCGGCATCAGGTGGTGAGACTTTTTCCCATTCATCTTCGGGATATTTTATCCATTTATTTGATGTTTTTAATTTTTCCATTCGTGCTGTAAATCCCCCTTTTGTCCCCCTTTGGAAGTTGCAAGGCTCAACGGGAACTTCGCCCTTCCGAATATTTATAGAATTTTCAAAAGACTTTTTTAGACTCCAAATTCCGCTACGTCAACTTTTTCGTTGCGTTCTGCGCTCTGTTTTACAGCCTCTATAACGGCCATGGTATGACGAACCGATTTCCCGCTTGCGTCGGGTTGACGACCAATAAGACAGCAATCGGCAAAATCCCATATCTGTTTTGTCATTCCCTGGGAATTTGAGCCATCTATCTCAACTTCTTTTCCATTTAGCATAAGCTTGTCGCCAATTTGCATCATAGAGCCTTTACTGCCAATTATATACTGGTCATGGGCCCCGGTATGACTTACAACTGACTGAGATAAAACACTGATCGCGCCGTTTTCGTGGTTCATTATAGCTGTGTATGAATCCTTTTGTCCTTTATACAATTCGGTGCTTTCAGAACCCTGGGCATAAACACTTACCACAGGCGAATCCATGTACCAGTGGAGTATATCGTATTCATGGGAGCCGAAACCGTATAATACGCATACCCCGCCGATCTCCAGGTTCTGATACCATGCGGGATAATGACTCCCGGGGCTGATAGTATCAAAGTAGCTGTAACGTCTTCTCATCATGTGGCCCACTTCACCGATAACATCATCAGCAATCATCTTTTTTATGGTGAGATTTACCGGATAATGTCGCATTACCTGACCCACCATAAGAATTTTTCCCGATTCTTCCGATGCGGCGATCATCTGATCACATTCTTCCAACGTCAAAGCCATTGGCTTTTCCACCAATACATGTTTACCGGCTTTTAAAGCAGCTACTACATGCTTTCCGTGAAAGCTGTGGGGTGTGCAGACATGCACAGCCTCAACATGCGGATCATTCAGCAAATCGTCCAGATTCGTATAGGCTTTACAGTTATGCTTTTCCGCCGCAGCTTGGGCTTTTTCTGCCACTACATCCATAGCTGCCACCAGTTGTATGTTTTCGTTCTCTCCAATTGCACGAATATGGGCCTGGGCTATGCCACCAGTGCCTACTGTTCCAACAGAAAGTATATCAGCCATATTTTTATCCTCTTTAATTATCTTTTGCTTCAGTTTGCCTTTAGATGCTTGATTTCCTTCAGGTATTTAAAAATCGCACTGTCCACCCGTTCCCCTGTATCATCAAAATCTATATTGCGTATAGAGGGTACACTGGCCAGCACAAATTCCCCTGCCGCTATTTCATAGACTTTATCGCCATCAACAGATGTTATATTTGACATAAGAAGATCATGCTTTTCCATTATCTTTCTTATTTGCTTGCCTGTCAATTTAATTTTAACGATCCGGTTGCGCCAGGGGTGTATTTTTGAGACTTGGGCTAAGGTTATATCACCTGGTTCAATTCCAGATTGAACCGCGCCTCTGTCGAGAAATGCCGCTTCTGTTCCTGCTGTGGTTTGGACTGCTTTCACAACAAGATTACCCATAGGGCTTTTGCCTTCTTTTGGGTTAGGTAATGAAACTTCAGATGTGCATATAACCTCCGATAACGGTTGTGAGTATTTGTCCAGAATTGCATTTATGTCTTTATCTTCGGGGATTTCCCCATTTATTGGGATAAGCTTACCTTCAACATTTTTTATCCCATCCTGATTAACGCTAACGTTTAACCTTCCAAGCTTCTTCCTGTAATCCCAGGCTTGAGCAACAACAACACTGCCGTTTCCTTCCGGTCGTTCAATTTCCAGGGGTGTTTCAAGCCTGCTGTGACTGTGACCACCCACGATAATATCAATCTCCGGCACTTCCCTGGCCAGTCTTTTGTCCTCATTTAAACCTATATGGGTAAGGGCTATTATAATATCCGATTGTTTTTTAAGCTCAGGTATATATTCCTTTGCTACGGTTACATGGTCTTTAAGCTCAAGATTACGGGCTGATGGATGACTTAACCTTATAAAACCCAATCCCAGTATGGCGATTTTTATGCCATTCACCTCTTTAATAATATAAGGCTTAAATAATATTTTATCATTGTTTTTGTAGACAACATTGGCAAGTATTACAGGCATGGTAACCTGCGATGCCTGTTTGACCAAGTTTTCAGGCCCAAAGTAAAACTCGCCATTCCCCGGAACCATTACCTCATAACCTGCTGCCTGCAATGCTTTGAGATTTACCCCGCCGCCATAGTGAACAGTCAGGTCATCACCCCTGGAAAATAAATCACCGGCGTGCAAAACAAGGGTTTTGCCTTTGTTTTCTTTTTTGATCTGATCTATAAGAGTCGCTACGCGAGCTATTCCACCTATACTATTACCTTTATCATCGTTATACGGCCTGAGACGGCCATGAGTGTCGTTTATGTGGAGGATTACAAGATCGGAGACGTCGCTTAATACAGGAATAGCATAGAATAAAACAAGGAGGCATAATAAAAATCCAGTGGTATACTTGGATTTAAACATCTTTTATAACTCCTTAAGCGATTGTTTTTTCCGATTTGAGTATGTTAATAATTTGAAAATTTTCTTAATTAGGTAATATTTTTGATTCTTCCGGGTTTAGTGTGGTAATAATTGAAAATGCTCTCAGCTTGTCATTCCTGCTTTCGCAGGAATGACAGCATAAAGAAGTTTCTTATCTTTACCCCACTCAAGTCGGAAGAGCCATATTTTTTTACATTTCCACACTTAAACCGGAAAAAACAACAATTTTAATTGGTATTTAAAACTTTCCTAATTTAATGTCTTGGCAGCGGAAGCGAAATAATTTTACTTTTGGCGGCTGATAGATAACCTGCCATAAGGACTTCAACTGTAGCCGCTCCGTCCTTTGCTGTCATATCGCTTGGTTTTCCTGATTCTATGTAGTCTATAAACCAGCTTGCATCGTTTTTTACATTATCATTTACAGGCTTAATTGGAACCCAGTTGTTCTTTGGTCTGGATCCTGCCTGATTCTGGGTGCTTTGCCAGAAGCACATGGGGTCTTCCGGATCAACAGGCGGAGGTGTCCAGGGTGGTTCGTTGGAACATACTGTTATACGGGGTTTCTGTGAATCCACCAGAACAGAGGCTTTGCTACCGATCAAGGTTATTTTGTTAGGGCCTCCGGCTGGGTGGCTGGTGTAGCCAATGCGACCACATCCAATAGTTGCCGTTACTCCGCTTTTGAGGTTCAGGGCCATTACAGCAAAATCTTCCACATCATTTCTGGCGTGTTCTGCAAAAAAATAATTGCTGGTTATGCAGAAAACCTGGCTGATCTCAGAATCTGCTATCCATCGTATCGCGCCTATGGCATATACGCCGGTAGTATGAAGTTCTCTTTTACATTCGGTAAAGGTAAAGCGCTGGGGATAAGGGGTTTCTTTGCGTGGACTGTCTAAAGGCGCTGTTCCCGGATAACCTTTGGCAAACATTACATCAAAATGAATGGAAAGCAGATCGCCTATCTCTCCAGACTCCACAACGCTCTTAGCCTGACGCACCCAGGGATAATGGATAAAGCTGAAAACCTGGCTGTAAACCCCATGATTCTCAACAGCTTCCACAACCTGATGGGCATCAATTAATCTGCAGGTCATGGGCTTATCAATATAAACGTGTTTTCCAGCTTCTGCACATTTTATAGTTACACGCCCTCGTCTTTCGTGCTCTGAGCAGACACTAACAATATCAACTTCATCAAGTTTAAGGGCTTCGTTTAAATCAATTATATAAGGTACATTTAGTTCTTCAGCAAGTTGTTTATTCCAGTTGAGTCTTTTCTGTGGTATATTTGCCTCATCTGTCACTGCTATTATTTTGCATCTTGGGTCTTCAACAAAAAAATTTGCGTAATTCTCCTGGTGTGTTTTCATGCCTGTTACTAATAAGATTCCATATTGCTGAGAACTACTCAATATCCATTACCTCCTCGATATATGCAGGTTCACCGTCCCTGATAGATTGATTAAGGGCATCCATAAGCCAATCGGGTATTGGAATTGGTTCGGCCATTATATCAAATCCTGGGGCTATAGCGGCGGCATCATGATAAAGCGCGCCTTTATTACCCAGAACCATAAGATCCAGGCTGGTTTTGGAATAGACGGTGCTTACAGTTACAATAGCTGTCTGGCCATCGGTATAGCGCACTGTTGTGCTTATCTGACGCAGGTTATGATCTATCTGAGCGTATACCTGCATGGGTGTCGCTTCCAGCCAAGAACTTGCCATACTGAGTATTCTTGCCAGAACAATACTTACATTTTCATTTTCCAACGCCACATGGGCGTTGCATCTAACAAAGACAGGGTCGCCAACCCTGCGGGATTCAAGAATTTCTTTTACAGTTTCGTATAGTGAGTGCATTGAGCTTTATTTTCCTCCCTATTTTTACTTTAAGCAGTAAATTCCTTCAGCGGGTGTTTACGGTTTTTCATGGGTATGTAAACCCGTTGTCCAGTAATCTGTGATTCATAAGCTCCCAGGATCATTTCCAGGGCAGCCAGGGCATCTCTTCCACTGGATATAGGTTTTTTGTCATTTTCTATTGATTCAATTAAATCAATAATAGCTATTTGATTGCCGGATTGTAGAGGAGTATTGTCAATTTCCAGCTTTTCCCATTTCTGGTCTGGATTACCGGGTATCCAGAGGGGGTATGGGTATATATGCACATCGCTGGCTGTGCCGCCCCTGAGAGATATTATACCTTCGCTTCCTACTATGTCCATGCCATACCTCTGACTACCGCCAATCTGGTCTTTCCGGGAATCGAAAAACCCTGATACGCCGCTTTTAAATGAGAAATAGCTGTTTATACAATCGCCGGCCACAAGTCCTACAGGTTCTGTAGGTTCGTGGACATCCTCCGGGGTTATTTCATGCCCTTCTGTTGTTACATGGGCGTACATCCAGTCCACATCACCAAATAGATAACGCATCATGTTAAACAGGTGAGTACCAAGCACAATCATATCTTCACCGCCGCCTCGACGGTCTTGTTTGCCATGAGCATAAACGGACTGAACAATTCCTATTCTTCCTTCTTTTAACATAGTCTTTATTTTTTGTATTCCCGGCAGATAAACTCCCTGGTGGGCTACGGCAATTTTAATCCCAACCTTATCGGCGGCAGTCATCATTTTATCCCCGTCTTTCAGAGTCATGGCCAGGGGCTTTTCGCTGTATATATGACATCCTGCTTCAATGCAGGCCAGGATCATTTCCAGATGGCAATTAACCCATCGGGGGCAAACACTCACTATATCCAGTTCCTCCTTTTTCAGCATTTCCCGATAGTCAGAATAGGACCGTTTTGCACCTGTTTCTAATTTGGCTTTTTCTCTGCCGTTTTCATCTGGATCGGCAACAGCTATAAATTCAACGTTTTCAATACCTTTATAGGCCAGATGTAAACCGTGACCGTAATTTCCCTTACCTGTTCGGCCAATAGCTGCGGCTCTGTAAATTTTGTCAGACATGTTAATTTCCTTTCTCTGGTCTATTTCCGGGTTAGAATTCCCAGACGCCAGGGGATTTCTCCATATTTCTTTCCGGCGGCTTCACCATCGGTAACACCCTGGAATAAAAACTGCAAATTATCAGGATTAACAAGCATTTTCTCATCATAACCTGAGCGTATTAATTCACCATGACTTATGTAATCCGTCCATCTTTCTCCGGGCTGATCTACGTTCTCATAGCTGGCAAAGGGCTTATCCTCAGAACTGGCTAATTTGCGCCAATTACTTTCCAATGTATTGGCAAGATATGTCACGTAATACCTTCTGCCTTTGGGTGTTCTGTTTCTTATTGCTTCTATCACCGCCATGTATTTATTTATACCTTCCAAGCGATATATATGGGCGGCTTCAAAAATATCTGCCTTTAAGGCCAACTGAAAATTACTGAAACCTTCAGGGAAATCATCTATATTTGTGGACATTCGCCATAGGTGACCATCAAGAGATGTGAAAAACAGATAGGCCTTCTGGTCATCGCATATAATCCAGAAATCAATCCACCGGTTTATACCTTCCGGGCCTTCCTTAAATAATAGTTGGGCCTTTGTCCATGAATTGGGATTGCTGATATTTTCTGTTGTTGAAAAGGCTGGTTGAAGACCTGGCTCGCGGTTTTCTTCTACTACCTGATAAACCAGATACCAGCTTTTATGGGGGCTGAAATAAAAAACCTGCGGGGCGCAGAAGTAACCATCACGACAATTCAGGATGTAGCGTGGGGAAGAATTAAGCTTCTCCCAACTCTCGGCTGATACATATTCGATCTGATGGGTATTGATCTTGCTTCGGGTGGTATGGAAAACGTGCCATTTACCTTGGTAATAGACTACAGTAGGGTCTTTCACAGAAAAGCATGGGTCATCAGGACGTTCTGCCGGAGATAAGATCGGTTTGGAAATGTTCCATGAGAATTGCCCTTTCAGGAAATTTGACATTTCTTCGCTCCTTGCTTGATGAGGATATAATAGAATAATGATTAAAAGTAATCTGACAAGGGTTTTCATTTTCATTTATTATCGATAGAGAGGAATTAATCTTCCAACATTTCTCTGACTATATAGTTATCAATGTAAGAGATCCTTAATTTGAGGGATTTACCAAAATTTTCAGCTTCATCTTCTGAACTGAATCGGCCTACCATGACAGTATTAAATGTTTTACCAGAACGCTGTTCCTGTATTATCCAGGATTTATATTCATAGGAATTAAGGATTTTCATTAATTTTTGAGCGTTATCCCGGGAACCGAATATTCCAACCTGTATGGTGTAAAATGGATAGTCTTTATTGACAGGTGTCTGATGGATTTGCTTTTCAACAGGAATTATATTTGTTTGTTCTTCTGATTCCATATCTTCAAGTGGTTGTGTTTTAATCTGGGATTCATTATTAGATTTTACAGAGGCGTTGGAAGGATAGGAAAATGAACTTACATTCTGTGATCTGGATTCATTTATATTTGTTTCTTTTATTATATCTTTTAAAACGGTACTGCTTGTTTTGGGATTAATATCCTGAAAGACAACTCTCTTTTTTCCTATCGAAACTCCAATTTCAAATACCACTACGAGAAAAACTGCCCCCAGAATTACGAATAGAAATATCTGACCGACGGAAACTGTATAGAGGCGTTTTTGTCTTTTATTTCTCATTCTTATCTCCTGTTGGATAATTATTTATGCAATTGGTATGACATTTTACAATTTTATAATATATTAACAGTGTGATCAAGGGGTAAGAACAAATTATTATTTTTATAATAGCTTATTGAAGGTTATCATGTATAATACGCAATGTTAAAATAGCATCATTTGCCCCTATATGCCCATCATTGTTCATATCTCCAGAATATAACTGCTGAGATGATGGCTTATAATTTCCCGCTGAAATTTGTAGTATTAATATAGCATCTTTAACATTTACCTGACCATTGCTATCAATATCACCTTTCCTGAAAATATTATATCCATTTATAGAGAGTTTAGCTCTTTCAATATTATTTACATTTCCCTGGAATATATGGTATTGGTGGATATTACCCAAATTATCAAATCTAACCAGACACATTTCTCCAGAAAAGTCCAATGACCATTTTGGTTGTATCATGGATTTATACTCTTCGATTGAAGGTGAAATATTTAACGGATTTTCAGTGTCTGCGCTAATGAATATATCTTTATATCCATTGATAAGCTCAATTTCCAGGGCCACATTAGCATCAGGATACAATTTTCCGTCGGGTGTTATCAGTTTTAAACGTTTGATCTTGGATATACTACATGTGTTATCGTATGGTTCTATTATACCTACAAAGTTAGATATTAAAGGAGGTACCTGAGACTGACGACGTATCATTATTCTTGGTATCCAGGCTTCTAACTGGGGCTGTTTCCACTGCTCATTATATTGAATATCTGTATTTTCTATATACGAAATCCATGCTTCACAAACAGAAGCTTCGGCTGATGTAGTAAAGTCTGTATAACGAAGATGAATATCTGATTCATTTGATATTATATTGTATCGGTCATCAATTTTCCAATCCGCATACCAGCCTGAAACCGGTTCTGAATCCTTATAAAAATTTCGCATAAGAGTATTGTTACCATAATCATCAGTTGGCTTAAGGGTTAAACCTTTTGTTATCAGTTGTCCAAAATGACTGTGCATAAATTTGGCGTGGTCTGTACCTCCTATAATCCTGAAAATGTCAACTATATAGCTATCAGAATCTGATATATCAATCATAGCAATTGTGCGCTCATATTGATGATCGTTTATAATATTAGCTGCGGAAATGCGTGTGGCCTTAAATCCATCCCTATCTATCCATAGCTCTGTATTACCAGTGTTCTGGGCTTCTTGATTCCGTCCATTTACAACTACAGTGTTATGGGCTGCTGTCATGGTATACCAGATTGCCTGGGGAGAATGCCATCCTCCATAGCTTACCGGCGGATAACCGAAATCAGGCATTAAATCAAGTCCCTTAGCAAATAAACCGATATTCATACCATCCGCGTGTCCATGATTTCCCCCTGAATCATAATCTATCCATACAGCCCTACGATCTTCATCTTTTCCTGATCTCAATATAGCCAGATGCCAGCTTTCTTTATTTACGCTTCCGATTTCAATGTTTTTACCTTTCCATGAAATAATATTTTCTACATTTTCCTGAAATTCAAAATAATCATCAGCAAAAATATCATAGGGTAAACCTTCCAGTTTTTCATCATTTGTGTGATAAATCACCTGTACAAAAGAAGCATCACCGGTAGCTTCATATAATTCCCAAAGAAAAGTAAACATTGATGGTTCCAGACTAATTTCATCTGAGAATAATACACCGACATATTGATCTCGCTTTCCGGCAAATACAAATGTATCTCCCGACAGGGGATAATAATTCTGTAAACACCAGGTATCAATATGAAATCTATAAGTTTGATAAAGCTGGGGATACAGAAAGATCATGTGTTCAAGAAATCCTTCCTGTATACGGGAATATTTTCCCAGAAAATCTGCCAGGGTCTGGATAGCTAAAGCGGAATAACTGGCTAAACCTTTTTCTCCAGAAACGCCATCAACTGATGTAGTATTTTGTATTATATCGCCAATAATTGTATATATTTCTTGCATATTTTCTGGCCAATAGAGTATAGTTTTTATTATAGAAATTGTAATATCTGTTTGTGGATAATTGGAGTAAATTTTATGAGGGTTATTAATAGCGTCTATTAATATTCTATCTTCAATATTTCTTTGTATAAGATCCGATGATGTTTTGGTATTAGCAAGCTTTACATCCCGGGATTTACGGGATAAAAAATCAACTAACCCATGATCATATTCAATGGCATCAAAAACCTGGTCGTATACCAGAGCTAAATCACGCGTTTCCACACAAGCATCATGCCAAACAGAAACGTAACCATCATAGCCAAATTTTTCATAGACAGTACCCTGGGTCTTGTAGTTAAAAGTTGGATATAGATCGGCAATTCTATCCAGTAATATAAGGGCTTTGTGAGCATAAATTTCGTTTCCGGTTATAACATAAGCTGAAGCCAGCTTTTTTGATCCTTCCCAGATTAATTGTTTCCATTGACCATAAACAAGATAAGCACCTATAAAGCGCCATCTTTTTCCATTTTCTATATATCCTTCGCCATCGTCTACACCAAAATGATGTAAAGGATCATCAGAGTCTGGATGTTCGATGTTAAAAAGAAGAGAACGGTTTGCAATCTGGGGATCAAAGGTTCTATTTTCATTTAAACCAGATACATAAAACTTATAAAAATCATTCTTTGGAAAGAATTCTTTGCAGTGTGGGCATTGGACTTTCCAGGGTTTATTTATAGCATCAATTATCCAGCTATACATAGGTACGTCATTTTTACAATTGGGACAAAAACCATCGGATAATACCATCCATGAGCGCGTTATATTGCTGCTAAACACTAAGTTCCATATTTCATCATCAGTTAATTTAAGCCAGTATTCAGCCTGTTTAATCACTGAATCATGAAAATCGGTAGCCCAGGGAAAGGTATGTGTATTTTTTCTTGCTTTATCAACCATCTGTGGTGGAAAGAATACGCTTTGCACCTTATATGCTGGGGTAGATTGAACCAGTATCAAAACTGCCAGTAGAATAGAAAGTATTAATTTCATGATAGATTTATACTGTTTGGTTTGTTTTGTTTATAATGATAAAAGATAAGGTTTTTGTAAGGTGTGAATATAAAGAAAAATGAGCATAAAAATGGTCGGGGTGACTGGATTTGAACCAGCGACCACTTGAACCCCATTCAAGCACGCTACCGGACTGCGCCACACCCCGACCAGATATTTATTTCTTTTCCAGGATAGCCATCACCTCTTTGAGAATATTCTTGACGTTTCTCAAAGTTTCGTATATTTCCTGGTTATTTTCAATTTCTTTACGTTTATCGGTGGCTTTTTTTTCCTGTCTAAGCCTTTTTTTTGCACCGTCTATGGTGTATCGCTCCTCATGCAGCAAATGTTTGATTTGCAATATCAGGTCAATATCGGATTGTATGTATATGCGCTGACCTGAGTCGTCTTTTTCAGGATTAAGCTGAGGGAACATTTTTTCCCAGTAGCGAAGAACATAGGATTCAACGCCAACTAACTGGCTGACTTCGCCGACCTTATAAAAAATCTTGCTGGGATTGTCCTTTCCCATCAACTATATCTCAATAAAGTTAATAAGTTAATGCAAGCTGCTGAGAAACCTCATTTGTATTTCCAAACACTGCTAAAGATTAGGGTGATATATATTATAGCATATATACAGACTAAATCAAGTCTTTTTATGGTTTTGAAATTTTGAAGGTTTCATTGCCAGAGCTGAAGGAGTAACAGCCAATCCCCCAAGAGCAGTACATCTTAACTCAGCAGGAAGCATTTTACCCACAGAATATACCGCGTCTATGGTTTCGTCAAGGTCAATTGGATTTTCATATCCCCCCATTATCAGATCAGCACAGACAAAAGCGCTGGATGCCGCCAATGCGTTTCTGGTATGACATGGTATTTCCACCATCCCCTGCACCAGGTCACAAACAGAACCCATTGTATTTTGGAAAGATATGGCGGCTGCATCGGAAGCCTGTTTTACACTGCCTCCAAAGGCATCCACAACGGCAGCCGCTGCCATTGCTCCGGCTGCACCGATTTCCACTTGGCATCCGGCTACTTCTGCCGCAAAAGTAGCGCGGTTTGATACTATCAGACCTATTGCTCCTGCGGCTAAAAGAGCCAGGACGCATTTTTCCTTGCTGAGCTTTTGTTCTTCCAATAATGTTGATATTACCCCTGGAATTGTACCGGCAGCGCCACCTGTAGGTGCAGCACAGACAACCCCCATACCTCCATTGACGTGCATTACAGCCATAGCACGGATAGCAGCTCGTGTATGCAAGCCACCTGTAGGTAGTTTACCTTCACTATCGGTGTTAAAAATTTTCTGAGCTGTTGGATTGATAAGCTGCATTTTAGGAGGTTGTGTCAATCCGGTATCAACGGAACTGCACATAATGTCCATGCGATAGATCATCTCATCCATTACCTGTTTTTTTGATAGTCCAAGTAATGAAGATTCATATTCCAGGGCCAGTTCACCCAAAGAGATTTTTTGCTTATGGGCAAGCTTTATCATTTCCCGGGTGTTATAGAATATTGGCTCGGAAACCTGGATAAAGAAAACCGGATCAGCTATCCACAGGTTTTTAAAACCCGGTAGTGATTTTAGTTTTAACTTTGCTTCTTCTGGTAATGGTGCATTTCTTCTTACATGCAGTAAAGATAAACCATTAATTTCTTGCTTGTTTATTTCACTTAACGATTTATTATCATCGGTTAATAATTTTACAATATGATTTACATAGCTGTTTTCGATTTCAACCAGAATTTCATAGGAATATCCATTGATATTTATGGGATAATCATTCAGACTTATGAATTCAACCGCCCCACCACCGATAGAGTTAGCCCGAAGGCTTAACTGATTACCATCAGTTGATAAAAGCTCAATTTCAACAGTATTGGGATGATTCGGGTTTTCAAGTTCTTTTACGTCGAATGATATATCAACCCCCGCACTGGCAGCCAGGGACATCGCATCATAAAAACGATCATCTGTAATTTTCCAGCCCATTAAACCTGTTATAAAGGATCGATCTGCCCCCTGTTCATGATATGTTTTACCGTAAGAACCATTGGTATCGAAAGAAACCTGAGCTTTTGTCGGATTTCCACCTATCAGGGATCGGCAAATAGCCCCGATATGGAAAGCACCTGCTGTATGGGAACTGGAAGGGCCATGCATCACAGGTCCTATTACGTGGTTGAATATGCTGGATTGTTTTAATATTTCCGAATCAGGCATAATTTTCACCTCGCATATTTTCGTTACTGTGATTAAATTATCGCTTTTACTATACGTTCAGCAGTATGACCGTCCCATATTTCAGGATATGTGCCGGATTTTCCTTTGCCTGCTAGTATTTTTTTGCTTTCATCAATAATTTTTTGGGTGTTATTACCCACCAGTATATTTGTGCCATCTTCAATGGTTTCATGCCGCTCGGTATTTTCCCGCATGGTCAGACATGGTATATTAAGGACAGTGGTTTCTGTTTGCATGCCGCCGGAATCGGAAAGGACGAACTTCGAGTTTATCATCAGTCCCATAAATTCCAGATAACCAAGGGGTTCTATTATAGTAAAATTCTCCATGCTTTCAACAACTTTATCCAATCCGAATTTCTCGATCCGGGCCTTTGTCCTGGGGTGCATGGGAAAGACTATTCTTATATGCTTTTGTATCTCTTTTAGTGCGTTAAGTATATTAATAAGATTTTCTTTTATATCAACGTTAAATGGGCGGTGCATAGTCATAAGCACATAAGATTTTTTCTCCAGACCGAGGGTTCTTAGAATGGGGTTAGATGCAGCCTGGTCTTTATATTTCAGGAGGGTGTCTATCATAATATCACCTACCAGGGTTACTTTATCCTCAGGTATACCTTCTTTGCTTAAATTTTCATTTGCCCCTTCTGTGGGCGTTAATAGATAATCGGATATGGCATCAGTTAAAACCCGGTTTATCTCTTCCGGCATAGTTCTGTCAAAGCTTCTGATACCGGCTTCCACATGGGCTAGCGGTATAAGTAGCTTCGCCGCTACTATGGCGCAGGCCATAGTTGAATTAACATCCCCCACCACCAGAACCATGTCGGGTTTATGCTCGGTTGCCATTTCTTCGAATCGCATCATTATTTTACCAGTCTGGACGGCTTGACTTCCAGAGCCTACTTCCAGATATACATCAGGTTTCGGTATGTTAAGCTCTTCAAAAAATACCTGGGACATTTCGTAATCGTAATGCTGACCGGTATGCACCAGTACAGGTTCAATATCAGGATACTTTTTCATTTCTGCCAGAATGGGTGCGATCTTCATAAAATTAGGTCTTGCTCCAACAACACAGGCTATTTTCATTTTATATTCCTTCTATGTCAACGGGTAATCCGCCATTTTTCAGGGATTTTTGAGCAGCCTGAAGGAGTTTTACCACTCTCAGACCGTCTTTACCATCACTTCTTGGTGTGGTATCGTTTTTGATACAATCAATAAAATGCTGACATTCCAACCTTAATGGCTCTACCATCTTGATGTAAGGTATTTTTACCTCACCAAAGCGCAGTGACAGGGATTCACCAAAGGTGCTGTAGTTGCCGTTGTCCACACCCTTGTCATAAACTCTCACCATCTCAGTAGGCTCCATATCATCGAAGACTGCCATTTTCTTGTTGCCAACTATGGTTGTTCGACGAATCTTATGGGGATCAAGCCAGCTTAACTGCACCTGGGCCATGACTTTATTGGGGAAGAAAACGTTTACAAAGACCACGTCTTCTATATCCGGCTGTAAGTAGGCCTGTCCCCGGGCACAGACATTTACAGGGTCAGTTTCCAGAAGGTACATTATTATGGACAGGTCATGAGGGGCAAAGCTCCAAAGAGCGTTTTCATCTTTACGGATTTTACCCAGATTTACCCTCTGGGAATAGAGATAGTATAAATCCCCCAACTCCCCATCCTGTATAAGATTTTTTAGCATTTCCACAGCCGGATGGTATTCCATAAGGTGTCCAACCATCAGCTTGACATTTTTCTCTTTTGCCAGAGATACCAGTTCTTCAGCATCATCTACGTTAAGGGTGAGGGGTTTTTCAACATAAACATGCTTTCCTGCTGTAATAGCTTGCTTTGCAAGCTTGTGATGGGTGACGGCGGATGTGGCGATCACCACCGCGTCAATATCAGAATCCTGCAATAAAGACGAAAAGTCTTTGGTAATATCTATATCCGGGTACATGGCTTTTACTTTATTCAGGCTTTCTGCGTCCAGATCACAGCAGGTTTTTACCCTACATTCGTTAAGCTGATTGAAGTTTCTAAGTAAATTGGGCCCCCAGTAACCTAATCCGGTAATACCTATATTAACTTTATCCATTTTTACATCTCCAATAGAATTCGTCATTCCTGCCTTTGCAGGAATGAAGGAAATTAATCTGGTTCTTCCGGTTTCAGTGTGGTAATAATTGAAAATGCTCTCAGCTTGTCATTCCTGCTTTCGCAGGAATGACAGCATAATGACAGCATAAAGAAGTTTCTTATCTTTACCACACTGAACCCGGAAGAACCACTAATCTTTACTTTTTTAGAATTATTTGCAGAAAAACGGTGAATACTAATTGGACAATTTTTTACATTTCCATACTCAAGTCGGAAGAACCTATTTTTTTACTTGTTAATATCAAATCGTTTGAAAACAGTATTTTTAACAAAATTCCTGAAAGTAGCTTCAAACCTATACAGAATGTATAAATATATAATCAAACTGATTACAAGAATACACAAAACAAAAACTATATTCTGCCAGCGATAAACCAGAAAGGACACTGGTGCCAAAAGCGCAGATGATAAAAGAATATATTTTAAAAATATACCAGCTCCCCATTTTAACGACACATCGGTATTTTGAAATACCCAGCAAAATTTATACCCATAACCAAAAGCACTTACAACAGTGTATAGAGCTAGGGTTAATCTTGGGCCTCCTAAATATGATCCTGAAAATAAAGCCATAGCTTTCAGGATTAAAATCACAATATTTATAACTAAAGCGGTTCCCTGACGCTGGAGTATATTAAAAGTTGTGCTAAGTGGAGAACTCATAAACTGAAAAAGCACATAACCGCTTAATATTTGTGCATAAATTCCCGCTTCCAGCCATTTTTCACCCAGAACCAGGCTGAATAGCACAGAACCGCAGAAGGCCATCACAAGTATGGGAAATATCCCTACCTGTATCAGCACCCTATACATACTTGTTACGATATTTTTAAGAGATCCAGTCTCATTGTACTCCTTTGCGGCAGTGGGATAAAATATCTGAGAGAAAGATACGCCTAACATGGCCATAGGCAAACTTACGAGGGCATATCCCTGGGAATAATAACCTACTATTGTGGTGGTAAAAAATATGCCCAGGAGCATGGACGGCAGCTCATTTGATAAGGCATTGATAAGCCCTTGCCATGTGGTATAGAGGGGAAATTTCCAGTAATCTCTGGCTATTGAGTAAATCTGACTCAGATTTAGTTTGCTTTCCCTTATATCTGTTATCAATCCTCTGCCCATGAAAGCCGTAAACATAAGAACACCAAGAACTGCGCCTGAAAAATAACCAAAGAAAAGGCTTGCTGTCGTCGCGCTTATGAATATACCAAGAAAGATACTCACCGGCTTTCCCGCATGGGCATAGGTAAAGGTTGACCAGGCCAATACTCCAAACTTCCTCTCTCTGGATGTCCATGCTATTAGTGCGCTGTTGAAACCACCCAGAAGTATGGCCAGAGGAAGCAACCATAGAAATTTTCCCACTTCAGGAGTATAGTATTTACGGGCAATATCATCTCCTCCTAAAAATACAACCACGGATGCCAATGAAGTAAATATAAAGGTAAAAAATAGGCTTAATATAAATCCTGCGCTGGCTTCCCTTTGGTCTTTAGCTACGGGGATCGAAAGGTCATATCTCAAGCATGTAACCACGCTGATTACATTTGCTATTGATAATACGATCCTGCGTATTCCAATATTTTCAGGGGTAAATATACGGGCTATTGCCGGAGCGGTGAGAAATACCAGCACCTGAGCAGCGATCTTGCTGGAAAAAAGTTTTGCTATGTCATTACCAAGTGATCTGCCCAATATCAAGCAACCCAGGTCTGAAGACCGTCGAAATCAAAGTTGAAGTCTATTACCTGGCAACCAGCTTCCTGGAGTTCTTTTCTTACCACATGCTCTCTGTCGTCGTTGCAGTAAAATATCAGGCATCCTCCGCCGCCTGCGCCGCTGGCTTTTCCACCTAAAGCACCGTTTTTTAAAGCCAGATCAAAAAGCGACTCGATATGGTGATTTGTTACGGAGGCATGAAGCTGCTTCTGGT